>JAZUKW010000025.1:0-23406 GCA_045643425.1 Acutalibacteraceae bacterium | reverse complement strand
GCGGGATTGTTGTACGTGTATTTCTGCTCGTAACCGTCGTAGTCATACTCCGTCCAGTTGACGATGCGGTCGTGGAGCAGCACCACTTTTTGAAGAGCGGTCAAGCCGTTGTTGCCTTCCAGCCCGTCGAGGAAATAGTGCTCCTTCGCTTCGATCGCGGCCATCATCGCCTGATAAGTCGCCGCGTCATACTTATAGCCGTTGGTAAAGGTAAAGCCGGTAACGACCGTTTGTCCTCCGCTCGAACCAAATCCCACCGAACAGGTCGCAAAGCAATGGAACGTACGAGGACAGCAGTACCAAAAATAGTCCAGAATATCGTCCTTATGGTCATAGTACGGAATTTTACCGGCAAGTTTTTCGCCGAGTACCCTGATGCGCTCTTTGGTTGTCGCATCCGCCGGCGAGTTTTGCCAAGCGTTCGCGAAGGACTGTTGACCCGTCGGGCAATACTTAAACACCAAGTACGCCCACTCCTCAAACTCGTCCAGACTGATATGCTGTGACAAATCGTTAAGAACGTCAATATCACAGCTGCCGTCGAGCGTCGGCGAGGCGCAGTACTCCCCGTTTATTGTTTCTTCGACAATCTGGTCGGGATAGATAAGGTCACAGACCTCTCCCTCCGCCAAGGTCGGCACGGTGATGGTGAACACCATCATCGCCGCCAGCAACAATGCCAAAATTCGTTTCATAAACTCGGTCTCCTTTCGTGCCGCAAACACGACACATACATTATCAGACTAACTATACCATATATACGTAAAAAATGCAACAAAAACTTTTTGTCTTTTCGGTCATTTTTGGACAGTTTGAACAGAAAAGCCACTCAAACAGCGGTTTTTTAAAAAATACAACAAAAAAACGGCTCTTCCGTTTCGGAAGAGCCGTTACGTAAAACAAATTTAGATTTTCACCCACATCGCCGGGCGGATGCCGTGGACCTTCACGTCCACCGCGCCGCCGTAGACACAGACGTTACCGTCCTGCAGCACGCAGGCGACCTTTTTCTTGTCATAACCCGGGGTGCGCAGAAGCCAACCGCACTCGCCCACCGAGTTGATATAACCGGTTTGCATATACACGCGGGCGTTCGACCACGCGCGGCGTTTCTCTTCGTTTTTGAAGAGCTTTTCCGCTTCCTCGGCAGACAGCAAAAACACCTTGTCGGTCGTATCCGCACCGCCGCACACACCGTAGGGGTTGCAGGGCGTGGTCACAACGGTATCGAGGATCTTTTTCTGCTCGGTTTTGTTGAACGCCGTCTCGAAGAACTCGCCGTTGAGGAACGCGCGCACGTCCGAGGTCTCCCACGTGGTCTCCGCGCCGTCCGCTTTATACGGGATGCACTCCATGCCGTTTTTGGCGATGACCAGAGCGCGGTCGCCCTCTTTCGCCACCTTCAGCACGATCCATTCGGCCTTTTTCGGCGCTTCTTCATCCGGGAAGTAGGAGCCGATTTTTAAAATTTCGCCCTTTTTCATTTTCATTTTCCTCCGCTTTCAAGTTTTGACTAAACCTTGTATATTCTACCCGAGTTTCCCCTCTTTGTCAAGCATTTTGCGACTGTTTATGCGGTTTTTTGACAAACGCCACCACTTTGTTGGCGACCGCCACGGCGATGATCGTTCCGATCAGCGTCAGCACAAACGTCCACCCACAATGCAGCATGGTGCTTCCGGCCATTTCGTTGGTCACACCGATACGGTTTGCAAACACCATCACGACTTCTTTCACAGGCAGGTGAAGCGCCATACAGTAGAAGCTGTTGCGGCCGATCCATTCGATTCCCTTTACCAGCTTGGATTTTTCGTCGATTTTGGCAAGCAGCGCCGAGAAGATCAGCGTAGACGCCACGCCGCAAAAGCCGATGGCATAAAACGCGAGCGTGCTGTTGCCGAGAGAATCCGAGCCCATAGAAACGTGACCGTTCAGTTGCGAGCCAACGATCAGCACCGCCGTCAGCACCGCACACACGATCCCCCACAGCCACGGCTTTTTGCCCACCGTTTCGGGGATGCCGTTGAGCGTCGCATATTTCGTAAAGAGGTTGCCGGAGGTATAAAACAGCACCGCCGAGCAAGCGACCTCGATATTCCACGGAAGCAGGGTGAAATCAAAGCCGACGTCCACCGTCAGCATCGCCCAACCGAGCACCGCAAAGCCCACCGACAGCACTATATTCCATACCGGTTTCAGTTTGCACAGAAAATACGAAATCAATTCCGTCACAAACAAGCAGGTCACGTACCACAGCGCCGCGTTATGGATCAAAAAGCCTTTCGACCCCTGCGCGATCACCGTTTGCCACAGCGGGAACAAAAGCGTTTGCGCGTCGGCTCCGCCGGACAAAACCGCCTTGCACACCGCCCACAGCACCCACGAAAGCACCGAAAAGATCACGTACGGCAAAAGAAGCGTCCGCGCACGGCGCTTCACAAAATTGCCGAACGTGTATTTTGCGGGGTTAAACACCATACCCGCCATAAAGAAAAACAGCGGGATATGAAAGCCGTACACAAATTTGTGGGTCGGCTCGACGGTCACGTACATGAGGTGTCCCCATATCACCGCCAGCATACCGAGGCCTTTGGCTACGTCAATATAGCCGGCACGTTTTTTCGTCTGTTCCATCGTTTCTGTCTCCTCACTCATTCAGCGTTTCTATCACCCATTCGGCGCAACGGATACCGTCTACCGCCGACGACGTAATACCGCCGGCGTAGCCCGCACCCTCGCCGCAGGGAAAAAGTCCTTTGATCGGCGATTGACCGCCCTCGTCCCTCACCATACGCACCGGCGACGACGAGCGCGTTTCCACCCCGGTCAGCACCGCATCCGGACGGTCAAAGCCGCGCAGCCGTTCGCCCATCAGCGGCAACCCCGCTTTGAGCGACTCCGCCACAAACGGCGGCAGGCAATTTTGTAAATCACACGGTGTCACACCGCGCGGATAGGACGGCGTGACCTCGCCAAAGCCCGTAGAAGCACGGTCGGTAAGAAAATCCCCCACCGTCTGGGCAGGGGCTTTATAGTCCCCGCCGCCGAGGGCGAACGCCTCGCGCTCCATTTTTCGTTGCAATTCCACGCCGGCAAGCGGATGATTTGAGCCGAAATCCTCCGGCGCAACGCCGACCAAAACGGCGCTGTTGGAATTTTCGTTATCACGGGCAAAGCGGCTCATTCCGTTGACCGCCACACCGCCCGTTTCCGACGCGGCGGCAACCACCGTCCCGCCGGGACACATACAAAACGTATACACGCCGCGCCCGGTTTCGGGCCGCACCGCGAGGCGGTAATCGGCGGCAGCGAGGGACGGATGACCGGCAAATTTGCCGTATTGCGCGCGGTCGATCCATTCGCGTTTGTGTTCGATCCGCACGCCGACGGCGAACGGTTTTTGAAGCATCGTCACGCCGCGGTTCAAAAGCATTTCCACCGTGTCGCGGGCGCTGTGGCCGATGGCGAAAATCGCCTGCTCGCAGGGCAAAAGCTCCCGCCCGTTCGGGGTGTCGAGCACAAGCGCACACAGCGCGCCGTTTTTCGTTTCAATATCGGTGACGCAGGTGGAAAACCGCACGGTCGCGCCGTTTTCGATCAGCTCCCGCCGCAACGCCTTGACGGTGGTTTTCAGGCGATCGGTGCCGACGTGCGGCCGCGCCTGCCACAACAGATCCTCGGCGTCCCCCGCCTTGGCGAGCGTTTCCAAAACAAACCGGATGCGCTCGTCTTTGATGCCGGTGTTGAGCTTGCCGTCGGAAAACGTTCCCGCGCCGCCCTCGCCGAATTGCACGTTGGAGGCGGGATCGAGCGCGCCCGTCTGTTCAAACCGCTCCACGTCGGCGGTGCGGGAATCCACGTCTTTGCCGCGTTCGAGCAAAATAGGTTTCAGCCCCGCCCGCGACAAAATAAGCGCTGCAAACAGTCCCGCCGGGCCGCTTCCCACCACAACCGGCGGGTGCGGCGGCGTTTTCGCCGTTTTCGGCGGCACGTACACAAGCGGTGTAAACCGCGTGATGTGATCGTTTTTCAGTCGCCTGACCAGCGCGTTTTCGTCCCCTTTTACCGTCACATGAAGCGAAAACAAAAACGACACCTGCCCCCGCCGCGCATCCACCGAGCGTTTGGCGACCGCGCAGGAAAGCAGGTCGTTTTGTGAAATCTTCAGTTTTTTTGCCGCGGCGGCACGCAGGTCGCCGTCGGTATAGTCGAGAGGCAGCGACACCGAAGCAATTTGGATCATTTCGCCGCCTCCTTCGCCACCGACTCGGCGCAAACGAGCGCCGACGCCCACGCGAAATGCAGGTTAAACCCGCCGCAATCGCCGTCCACGTCCAGCACCTCGCCCACCGCGTACAACCCGCGGTGACGCTTCGACTGCATCGTGTGCGGGTCGAACGCATCCGTTTTCACGCCGCCCGCCGTGACCTGCGCGTTGGCAAAGCCGGTGGTGCCGGTGACGGAAAACTCCCACTTTTTAAGCGTTTTGACGATCGCGTGAAGCTCCTCGTCCGTCAACGAGCCCGCATCGCGTGTAAAGGGTAACGCCTTTGCAGCCTTTAACACCGTCTGTCCTATGCGGCGTTGAAAAAGACCGGTAAGATAATCCTCCAACAAGCGGTTACAATGAAGCGCGCGCCGAACGTTGAGCATCGCGAACACTTCTTCCTCGCTCAAATCCGGACACAGATCCAAAGAAAGGGTCAGCGCCCCTTGTTTTTTGCGCTCCCATTCGCCCGCGAGCCGCGACACCTGCATCACCGCAGGCCCCGACAGCCCATAGTCGCAAAACAGCACCTCGCCTCTATCCCGGCGCGTGTTTTTGCCGTCCGTCAACGTCACGGCGGCATTCACGCGAAGCCCTTTCACGGCTTTCACAAAGGTGGTGTCGGTTTTTAAGGTTACGATCGACGGGGTGAGCGCTGTGCGCTCGTAGCCGAGCGCCGCCAGCAGATCATAGCCGTCACCGCAGCCGCCGAGCTTCGGCGAAGCGCAGCCGCCCGCCGCCACGATGACGATTTTGCTGTAAAGGGTGTCCACTTTACCGTCTTTGTCGAGCGTTGCCACTTCCCACTCCCCGTTTTTCGGGGTAAGCTTCGTTGCGGCGGTGTCGCAAATCACGGTCACTCCCGCTTCGGCGAGCGCCAAGCGCAGACAATCCAGCACCGCCGCCGCCGACGCGCATTCGGGATAGATCCGCCCGTTTTCCCTCACCTCGGTGGTTACCCCGATCGAGGCAAAAAACGTCCGCGCCTCCCTCGGCGAAAACGCGCCCAGCACCGTATCGACAAACGAGGTGTCCTGTCCGTGATACCGCGTTTTGTCGGCGTGGATATTCGATAAATTGCACGTGCCGTTGCCGGTCGCCAGCAGTTTTTTGCCGACGCGCGGCGCTTTTTCGAGCACGACGACACTCTTCTGCGGCGCACAGCGTTTGAGCATTAACGCCCCGCAAAGTCCCGCGGCACCGCCGCCGATAAACAGCGCATCCGTCATCGCGGACACCTCCTTTTCCCGTTTTGTCACAGTATAGCATTTTTTGTCGCGATTAGCAAGGTTTTTTGTTGCGTTTTCGGAACTTTCGTGCTATACTATTTAAGATTAGAAAGTATAAGGGGGATTTTCGCTATGTCAAAACGTGTTCTGGTTGCTATGAGCGGCGGCGTAGACAGTGCCGTAGCCGCGCTCGTTCTGAAAGAGCAGGGCTACGACGTGATCGGCACAACGCTCCGGCTGCTGAACAACGCGGCTACCGAGCGTGCCATCGCCGACGCCGAACAAACCGCTAAAACGCTCGACATCCCCTTTCACGTTCTCGACTGCCGCGAGCCTTTCGAGAAGCGCGTTATCGCGCCCTTTGCCGCCGCCTATGCGAGCGGGAAAACGCCCAACCCCTGTGTGCTGTGCAATCCGAACGTCAAGTTTTTCGAGCTGTACGCCTTTGCACAATGGCACGACTGTGACTATCTGGCCACCGGCCATTATGCCCGCGTTATCCGCCGCGGAGAGGACGGTCTCCCGCACCTCCTGAAAGGGCTGGATTCCAAAAAAGACCAATCGTATATGCTGTATGCTCTCCCGCGGGATATACTGTCCGATGTGCTGTTCCCGCTGGGCGAGATGGATAAAACCGCCGTGCGCGCGCTGGCACAACAGCACGGCTTCACCAGCGCCTCCGCTAAGGAGAGCCAAGACATCTGCTTTATCCCCGACGGTGACTATGCCCGCTATCTCAAAGAAGAGCGCGGCATCCAAAGCGCGCCGGGCGATTTTGTGGACGCGAGCGGGAAGGTCATCGGCCGTCACGACGGCTGTATCCGCTTTACGATCGGCCAGCGCAAGGGGCTCGGTATGGGCTTCGGCAAGCCGATGTTCGTGCTGGGCAAAGACACAGAAACCGGCCGCGTCACACTCGGAGACGAGGAAGACCTGTTCGCCTCTGCCCTGCACGCCACCGACGTCAATTGGCTGTGCGACCCGGCGGCGCTTCCCGCATCCGGCATCACCGCCAAGGCCCGCTATTCCCAGCACGAAGCGCCCGTCACCGTCACCGTCGGCGACGGCCAAATGGACGTTTTCTTCACCACTCCCCAGCGTGCGCTGACCGTCGACCAGGCCGTCGTATTGTATCACGGCGACCGCGTGCTGGGCGGCGGCACGATCGACAAAATTCTGTAAATTTCCATTCCGAAAAAGGAGCTGTTTTTATGATTTGGCACAGTCAACAGGAGGACGCCGTTTTAAACGAGTTTTCCGTCACCCGTGAGGACGGTCTTTCCGCCGACCGCGTGGAAGAAGCCCAAAAAACTTACGGCAAAAACGTGTTGCGGGAGCGTCCGCCCCGCTCGTTCTTTATGCGTTTTGTGGATCAGCTGAAAAGCGCGATGATCCTCATTCTGATACTCGCGGCGGCGGTCTCCGCCGGTATCAGCGCTTACCAATGGTTCCGCGGGGAGCCGGCCGATTGGATCGACCCCATCGCCATCGTGCTGATCGTGCTGATCAACGCGCTCATCGGCGTCATTCAGGAAAGCCGCGCCGAAGCCGCTTTAGCGGCGCTCAAAAGTCTGTCTGCGCCGTCCGCAAAGGTACAGCGCGACGGCGTGCGCCAAGTGGTGGACGCCTCCGAGCTGGTGCCGGGCGACATCGTGTTTTTGGAGGCGGGCGACCTGATCCCCGCCGACTGCCGTCTGCTGCATACCGCTATGTTCCGCTGTGACGAATCCATGCTCACCGGCGAATGCGTCGCCGCCGACAAGGATGCCCACGTCACCCACCCGGATATAGCGCCGATCGGCGACCGTTCCAATATGGCGTATTCCGGCTGTATCGTTTCGAACGGCACCGCCACCGCCGTGGTGGTGGATACCGGGATGAATACCGAGATCGGCAAAATCGCCGTCATGCTGGAAAGCGAAAAGAAATCCATCACCCCGCTCCAGCACAAGTTAGAGGAGCTCGGCAAAAAGCTCGGCGTTCTGGCGCTTGTGATCTGCGGCATCATTTTCGTGATCGGTCTGTTCGACCATATTAAATTCCTCGAGATCTTTATGACGTCGGTCTCTCTCGCCGTCGCCGCGATCCCGGAGGGATTGCCGGCGGTCGTTACCGTCGTGCTCGCGCTCGGCGTACAACGTATGGCGGATAAAAACGCCATCGTCCGCCGTCTGCCCGCAGTGGAAACGCTCGGCTGCGCCTCGGTCATCTGCACCGACAAAACCGGCACGCTGACCCAAAACAAAATGACCCTCACGAGAATGTACGTGGACGGCAAGGCGCTGTATCTCGACGATCTGCCCTCCAAAGCCGTTACCACGCTTCTCCAAATGGCGGCGCTTTGCACCGACGGCAACGTCACCATGGTGGACGGTCGGGAGATCGCCGTGGGCGATCCGACCGAAACCGCTATCCTCTCTTACGCGCTCAAACAAAAGTTAGACAAAAACACCTTGATGAACGAATATCCCCGCGTGGGCGAGATTCCCTTCGATTCCGACCGCAAGCTGATGACCTCCGTCCATATCGTGGACGGCAAAAAGCTGGTCGTTGTCAAGGGTGCGCCGGACGTGCTCTTGTCCCGCTGCGTCGACGTGGACGAGGAGGAAGTGCTGAACGTCAACCGCCGCTTCGGCAAAGAGGCGCTGCGCGTGCTCGCTGTCGGCTATAAATTTGTAGACGATCTGCCGGTCCACCTCGACCCGAACGAGGTCGAAAACGGCCTCACCTTCGGCGGACTTCTCGGTATGATCGATCCGCCGCGTCCCGAAGCGGTCGCCGCGATCAAGGCCTGCAAAAACGCGGGCATCCGCACCGTGATGATCACCGGCGACCACGTGGTAACCGCCACCGCCATCGGCAAAGCGCTCGGCATTTTGAAGAGCGAGAGCGAGGCGATGACCGGCGAACAACTCGCCGCGATGAGCGACGACGAGCTGTTCGAAAACGTCCGCAAAATAAGCGTGTACGCCCGCGTATCGCCGACCGATAAGATCCGCATCGTCAAAGCGTGGCAAAAAGCCGGCGAAATCGTCTCCATGACCGGCGACGGCGTCAACGATGCGCCCGCCCTCTCCGCCGCCGACATCGGCTGCGCTATGGGCATCACCGGCACGGACGTGGCGAAAAACGCCGCCGACGTGGTGCTGACCGACGACAACTTTGCCACCATCGTCACCGCGGTCGAGCGCGGTCGCGGTATTTACAACAACATCAAAAAATCCGTGCAGTTCCTGCTCTCCTGCAACCTGGGCGAGATCTTGTGCGTTTTCTTCGCCATGCTGTTTTGGAAAGAATCTCCCCTGCTGCCCGTTCAGCTTCTGTGGGTGAACCTTATCACCGACAGCCTGCCGGCGCTGGCGCTCGGTATGGAGCCGACGGACACGTCCATTATGACCAAAAAGCCGCGCCCGAAAACCGAGAGCATCTTCGCTCACGGTCTGGCGTGGAACTCGTTGTGGCAGGGCGCGATGATCGCCGTTTTGACCCTCGTTGCGTTCTCGATGGGTCTCAAGACCGGCTCCGAGCTCGCCTGCACTATGGCGTTCGCGGTGCTCGCGTTCTCCCAGCTCATCCACGCGCTCAACACCCGCTCGAATCTGTCGCTGTTCCGCGTGCATCTGCACACGAACCCGTCCATGCTGCTGGCGCTGCTCGTTTCCGGCGGTCTGATGGCGGCCTCGCTGCTCATCCCCCCGCTGCAAACGGTGTTCGGCGTTGTGCCGATGAGCGGTGACGATTGGCTGATCGTAGGCATTTTGTCTGTGATCCCGTTCGTCGTAATGGAGCTGTTCAAGGCCGCTACCGTCCTGCTCGAAAGCTTGCTTTATAAATCAGCCAAACGCAAAACGGATTGGTATATGGAAAACTGCACCGGAAGCCACCTCGTCTCTCAAGACGACGACGAGGAGGGGGACGCATGAGCCCGCTGGACGTTGTGATTTTAGTCGTGGCGATCGCCGCGGCGGTGTGCGGCATCGTCGTAACGGTGCTTCAAAAGAAACAAGGCAAGGGCTGCTGCGGTGATTGTAGCCGTTGCGGTGGCGGATGCCACGTAGACGAAAAGGAAAAAGACGAGTAAAAGAGGGTTTTTCTATGTTTTCTTCGCTCAACAGTATGGGGCTTTCGGGTATCGACGGCTTTATGGTCAAGGTCGAGGCCGATTTGTCCCAGGGGCTCCCCGGCTTCGACGTCGTGGGTCTTCCCGGCGCGGCGGTGCGGGAATCGCGCGGGCGTGTGCGCGCCGCGCTCAAAAACGGCGGCTTCACCTACCCCGTCTCCCGCATTACGATCAACTTAGCCCCCGCCGACATCCGCAAGGAGGGCTCGGTCTACGACCTGCCGCTGTTGTTAGCGCTTCTTAAAGTCTCCGACCAGCTGCGCGCGGATCTTTCCGACTGCGCCTTTATCGGCGAGCTATCGCTCGACGGCGAGGTGCGTCCCGTCACGGGCGTGCTGCCGATGGTCATTGCCGCCCGCGACAGCGGCATACAGCACGTCTTTATCCCCGCCGACAACGCCGCCGAGGGCGCGGTGGTGGACGGGATCGCCGTCTACCCCGTTAAAACCGTAACCGAGCTGCTCTTACACTTGCAGGGCGGTGAGAAAATCGCCCCCGTCTCTGCCGAGGATTACCACGCCGAAACCGACGAACACGTCCCCGATTTTGCTGACGTAAAAGGGCAAGCCGCCGCGCGCCGCGCGATGGAGGTCGCCGCCGCCGGAGGTCACAATATTCTTTTGATCGGCCCTCCGGGATCGGGCAAAAGCATGCTCGCCAAGCGCCTGCCCTCGATTTTGCCGGATATGACCCCTGCCGAAGCGCTGGAGGCAACGAAGATCCACTCCATCGCCGGCGAATTACATAAGGACGCGGGACTTCTCACCGTGCGCCCGTTCCGCTCGCCCCACCACACGATCTCGGTCGCGGGGCTTGCCGGCGGCGGCACGACACCGAAGCCCGGCGAGGTCTCCCTTGCCCACCACGGCGTGCTGTTCCTCGACGAGCTGCCGGAGTTCTCCCGCACCGCGATGGAAAGCCTGCGCCAGCCGCTCGAAGACCACCGCGTGACCATCTCCCGCGTCAGCGCCACCCTCTCCTACCCCTGCTCGTTTATGCTCGTGGCGGCGATGAACCCCTGCCCCTGCGGATTTTACGGGCATCCCACCCGCCATTGTACCTGCTCGCCCACCGCGGCGCAGCACTATCTCTCGCGCATTTCCGGCCCGCTTCTCGACCGCGTGGACCTGCATATCGAAGTCCCGCCGGTGGAATTTGATCAGCTGACCTCGAAAGCGGCCTCCGAATCGAGCGCGTCTATCCGCGCCCGCGTCAACGCCGCCCGCGACATCCAAAACAAACGCTTCGCCGGCACGGACGTCATCTCCAACGCGACCATTCCCGCCGGCAAATTGCAGGAGTGGTGTCCGATGACTGACGCCGCCAAAGCGATGCTGCAAACCGCGTTCGACCGCATGGGGCTTTCCGCCCGCGCCTATGACCGCATCGTCAAGGTCGCGCGCACCGTCGCCGATCTCGACGCAGCAAGCGTTATTGACGTGCCGCATATCGCCGAGGCGATCCAATACCGCAGTCTTGACCGCAAATATTGGCAGGAGCGCGGGTAAATTTTCGTAATAAAAATTGAAAGCGCGCCAAAAGGCGCGCTTTTTGCCGCAAAAAATCGCAAAGAAACGAGGTGTCTGCCGTGAAGGGCGTTCTTCGCTATCTAAAAGAGCATATCGTCTTATGTGTCGCCATTGTCGCGGCGGTCGTCACGTGTTTTCTTATACCGCCCGACCGCGGCTATCTCGGCTATTTCGACCTGCGCACGCTCACCTGCCTCTTTTTAACGCTCGCGGTCATCTGCGCGTTACGCCACATCCACTTTTTCACCATTCTTGCCCGCCGCATCGTGATGCTGACCGGCAACCTGCGCACGCTGACGCTCGCGCTCGTGTATATCACGTTTATCGGATCCATGCTCATCGCAAACGACATGGCTCTGATCACGTTCCTCCCGCTCGGCTATTTTGCTCTCACCTCCACCGACAACAAGCGCTATATGGCGTACGTATTTATTCTGCAAAACGTGTCCGCCAATCTCGGCGGCATGCTGACACCGTTCGGCAACCCGCAAAACCTCTACCTTTACTCCTTTTTTAAAATCCCCACCGGCGAGTTTACCCGCATTATGCTGCCGCCGTTTTTGCTCGCGGTCGCGATGCTTACCGCCGCGTGCTTTCTTCTTCCGAAATCCCCCTTGTCGATTAAGGACAAGTTCCATAAACCGCTCGACAAGCCCCGCACAGCGCTCTACCTCGCGCTGTTTGCCTTTTCGCTGCTGATCGTGTTCCGCGTCATTCCCTACTATATCGGGCTTGTCGCTATCCCGCTCGTGCTTTTTTTCGCCGACAAAAAGGCGCTCAAAGAGGTTGACTACTCCCTGCTGTTCACCTTCGCGTTCTTCTTCCTCTTTGCGGGCAACCTCGCCCGCGTGCCCGCCGTCAATGACTTTTTTGCGACGCTTTTGCAAAAAAGCACGCTGCTCGTCTCCATTCTCTCCTGTCAGGTGATCAGCAACGTCCCCTCGGCGATCCTCTTGTCGCAGTTCACCGAAAACTATAAAGAGCTTCTGCTCGGTGTCAACATCGGCGGCACGGGAACGCTCATCGCCTCGCTCGCGAGCCTCATCACCTACAGCGAATACGCCATTTTCGACCCGAAGGGCAAGAAGAAATACCTGCTTCTCTTTGCCGCCGTCAACGCCGTGTTCCTCGTCGTAATGACCGCTGCCGCCGCGCTGTGGTTTGTTTAAAAACAAAAGAAAACGCCCTTTCTCAAGAGAGAAAGGGCGTTTTGTTTTGGAATTTAGAAAGAGATGTCTCCAAACTCGTCGTCAACGGAAGCGCCGTCAAAGTCCATTTCGTTTTCTTTTTCCATTTCAAAAGACTTCGAATTTTCCAGCTCCGGCACCTCGCCGTTCATGCTTTTGACCAGTTCCTCTAACATATCATTGAGCTGCGGCACTACCTCCTCGTTCAACACGGAATCCTGAAATTCCTCGTTAAATTCCTTTTGCATCTCTTTCCAATGCTCCGGAGAGAGGCGTGCCAAAAAATTCAGCATCGTCGGGTTACCGTTCTCGATGACTTCGTTCAACTGTTTACGGAATTCCGACGGATTGATCGGATCGCCTGTGCCGAGAACCATATTCACGCGATCTCTCAAATTGGCTTTCACACCCAATTCACGGGCGTTCCGAACCTCCTCCAGCGTTTCCTCATCCTTCGATTCGTCCTCTTTCATCGCTTCCTGTTGCGCTTCTTTCAGCGTTTCCAAAGCGGCGCGATCCTTATCGGTCAACGTCTGCGTCGGCGTATCCCACGGGTTGTCGAACACGTCGTCCGGAACAGATTCGACAACCGTACCGATCTCGTTTCCTTCGAGCATTTTTTCGAAAGAAACATCCTCGTTCGCGCCGATCGCAAGGTCTTCGTATTGTTCCTCACTCATCGACGCAAGCTGGTCCAACTGCTCCGGCGTGGCGGAGAACACAAAGTCGGTCATCTTTTGGGAAAGTCGTTCCTTCTTTTCATCATCAATATCGGAAAACGCGCCGATTTTTTCTTCTACGTCTTTCAAAAGCTGCGCGCGATCTTCCGTTCTCCAAGTCTCCGGCTCCTGCGGCGCACTTTTAAACAGATTGCTGAAGAAGCTCGTAATGCTGTTCCAAATGCCGGCAAAGAAGCCGACTTTTTTCGGTGCTTCGCTTTCCAGCGGTATTTCGGACACCTTCGTCTCCTCTTCCGGCAGTTTAATATCCTGCATCATCGGGTCCAAGATGCCGTCATCCGGCTCCACAAAAAGATCCTCCGGCTTCGTCTCGATCGACGACTGATCCAGGCGCTCTTCGTCATCAGCGTCCATGGAAAGTCGGTTGATCTCATCAATCGTTCTCGCGTCGAATCCCTCAACGTCTTCGGCCGCCATATTCTCTACGTCATAGCCACCGAAGAAGGCCTGAATCTTCTCCCACGTAGTCGGCTCGTGATCCAACAAAATCTTTTTTCTCGGCATATCGTATATCTCCTAACTTTCCGCCAGCCGGCGTTTTTTGTCCTTGCACCCATAATACCGAATGCAGCGGGAAAAAGTTACATTTTGTGAAAAATTATTCCTTACAGTTGAGAAGCGCGTTCGCGAGCGCCTCGTTGCCGTCGGCGATCCTCACCTTTTCCCAATCGGATTTCGTGCCGCTATACGCCACCACGTTGATGGCGCCGCAGCCCGCAAAAGCATCCTTTTGGATCTCCGAAAGCTTTTTGGTAAAGGTGACGCTCGACAGCGCCCGGCATTCGGAAAACGCATTTTCGCTGATGACCGTCACCTTTTCGGGGATGACCGCCTCAAGCAAGCCCACACAGCCGGAAAACGCGTTGCACTTAATCTCCGTAAGCGTTTGAGGAAGTGTAACTTTCGTCAGGGACGAGCAACGGGAAAACGCATATTCTTCGATAACGGTCACGCTGTCCGGGATTTCCACCGCCGCCAGCGTCATACAACCGCGAAACGCGTCTTTATCGACCTGCGTCATTCCCTGGGGCAGAATCACCTTTTTCACCACGGAGTTGTCCACAAACGCGCCGGCGATATGCTTGACCGTGTCGGGAATGGTAACGGTGCCGCCCTTGCCGTTATAGTCAATCAGCACACCGTCGCCGACGATCACAAATTCATCCTTCAACGAGGCGAACCATTGCGTTCCGTAAAACGCATCCACACCCACAGAGGTAATGTTTTTACCAAGCAGCACGTTTTCCAAAGCGGCGCAACCGAAAAACGCATTGTTGCCGATCGTCTCCAGCGTATCCGGAAGAGAAATAGCCGACAACGACACACAGCCGGAAAACGCATAACTGCCGATGGATTTCAGCGTTTCGCCCGTTTTCACTGTGGTAAGCTTTTCACAGTTTTTGAACGCGCCCGCCTCGATCCACTCCACCGTAGACGGCAGCGTGACCTGCTTTAACGTCTTGTTTTCGGCAAAGGCGTTCTTTTCGATCCCCACCACCGGAAGATTATCCAGCAGCTGCGGAATCACCAGCTCATCCGCCACGCCTTTATACCGGCTGATCCGGGCGGTCCCTGTATTTTCAGAACGCGTATAGACGTATTCTCCCGAGGTAATATCCGTCACCAGCGTATCCTCTTTTTCCGTGCACGCACAAAGCGATCCGCACAGCAGCACACCCACAAGAGCAAACGCCGCTATACGCAAAAAGCGATTGTTTTTTTTCATCGTTCCCGCTCCTTTTTTCCATATATACGTATTATGACACATCCGACGGAAAATGTAAAGAAAAAAATCGGTGAGAGAAGATTCTCTCACCGATTTTCATTTTGTTTTTACGGCCCGAGCTTGTCGATCAGGTTCGCAATAAACTTGCGCACCGAAAGCACGTCTTTCATATTGACCGAGCCGTCCACGTTGACGTCGGAGTTTTGGAAGTTGAGCGTGTCGATGCTCTGCACCTCCGCGATGCACTTACGCATCAGCAAAACGTCTTTCATATTGACCGCACCGTCATCGTTCGCGTCACCGTAGAGGATGCCGCCCGGAGTCGTCGGGCGCGTCGGCAACGTCGGGTTGCTGCCCGACTGGCTGGGCATCGTCGGCATCGTCGGCATCGTCGGGTAGCTGCTCGATTGCGTCGGATCAGACGGATCGCCGGACGGCGTGGTATACGACGGAGTCGTGTAAGACGGGTCGCCGGACGGGGTCGTATACGACGGAGTCGTGTAAGACGGAGTTGTCGGCTGCGTCGTCGCCTGAGTTGCCTGCGTCGTATAGGACGTCACCGTGCTGCCCTCGGACAGCGACAGGTTGTCGCAGGTCACCGCGCCGGTCTGCTGTTTGTAAACCGACACGATAAAGGTGATCTCGGACACGTCCGGACCGGTGGTGAAGGTGTAGCCCTTCGCCGGGTCAAGATCTTGTACTTTGACGGCAATCTCATCGGCTTTTGCGCCGCGGATATACACCCACGCGATGTCCTTGTTGCCGGTAAAGTTACCGGAGAAGGTGTAGGTGGTGTTCGGTTTGCAGCCGCCGACCGTCTGGGTAAGGCTCGCCGTCACGTCGCCGGCGGTGATGACCACCGCGCCGTCTTTCAGCACCGCCGTTTGGTCGAGCGACCAATAGTTTGTGCCGTCGTCGAACGTACCGTTGAGGATCGTGCCGGAGGAGTTGGCGGTCGAACCGCCACCGCCACCGCCGCCGCCACCGCCGCCGGCGGTGCAGACGACCGTGGTGATCGGGCTCCACTCAGTCGTGTAATTCTCTTCCACAATATTGGCACGAATGCGGTATTTATGCACCGAATCGGTCGCAAGACCGGTGTGGCTGAAGGTCGTCTCGGAGGACTTGGACATCACGATTTGACCATCCTCTTCGAGGTCGAAGGTCACCGTGTTACCGAGCGCTTGGTTCGAGTAATCCCACCAGATATCCACGTTGTTCGCGCCGGAAGACACGTGCATACCGGGCGCGGAATAGACGTTGGCAAGACCGTTCGAGATCTCGATCGGCGCGCTCCAATCGCTTTCTACACCGTTGAAGTCTATGGCGCGAATCATATAGCTGTAAACGCCGTTATCGAGCTTGACGTTCAAAATGGGATATTGACCACTGGCCAGGCGAGAAGGCACCTCGGTGATTTTGCCGTCTTTATCTTTAATTTGATACAATTTCGCCAGCGTACCGATAGAGCCTTCGCCTTGACCCTCGTCCACGATGAGCTGCCATTGGTTCGGGTTGGTGCCATCCTGCTTGGGAATGAGGCCCGGAATCGGCAAGCCGCCTTCTTCCACTTCCACCTCGGCAAGTGCCGACCAGTTACTGAATCCAAGCGGACCGACCGAGCGCACACGCACGATGTGCGTACCGGCGGAGAAGCCCTGCAGATACGGGGTCGTTCTGTCGCCGCTGGTCATCGAATAGAACGCGCCGCTCGACTGGTTCATGAGGCCGCAGTTGTCCACTTCCATGTAGTAGTCAACAGCACCCGGAACATCCGGCCAAGTTACCACAATACGGTGGCCTTCGGCCTGGGCAGTAATTTTCGGCACGCCGATACACGCCATGGCTTCATAGCTCCACGCGCCGGTTTCACTTCCGTTCTTCGCGCGCAGCTGGATGTTGTGCTGACCGACGTTGAGGCCGGTGATCTGATTCGGCGAGGTCGCCGCATACACTCTGCCGTCAACTTTAAATTCGTAGGCGGCCGCGTTCGGCACCGCATCCCACGTCACGGTCACGTTTTGACCGTCGATGGCGGTCTTCGGGATCGGACGCTCGAGCAGGCCGTGGGCTTTTTGCCAGTTCGGATATTCCACCGGCGTGACGAAGTCTTTGTTCGGCACGTCTTCGCGGTAGTTATATTCGTCGCCCGGCAGGCCGAGCTCGATCTGATTGGCTTTGGTTACTTTCTGGTAATACGGTTTAATCGTACAGGAATCGATATAGGTAACGCACGTATCAAATTTCGGCGTACCGGCCCAACCGGTGTAACGGTTGGTACCTGCCGGGAAGAGGTCGCCCTTACCGCTGTTCACCGGGAACCAGTCGGCGATCCAGAAACGAGCGCCGCGGTACGGGGTGTTGATACCGAAGCCGGTCTTCATTGCGTTGCCCGTCGTGCCGTTGGTGGCATAGAACTTGCCGAGCTGCTGACGACCTGCCTCATACTCCAAATCGTTTTCCTGGCCGGCGTTCCATTTGTCGGAGTCGTTCGCGTCGTAGGTGTTGACCATAACACCGTCAATATACCAGGTAACCGACGAAAGACCGGTGGTCTTGTTCGTGCCACCCGTTCTCAGGGGATCCGCATCGCGTTCCTTATCGTTTTTGTACGCATGGGCTTTATACGGATCTTCCGTATCGTCCACCGCGCACCACACGTAAGTAAAGGTGTGGTAATCGCCGTCCGCGATGCAGAGAGTCGGGTCGTTGTTCGGGTTGGAACGACGCGAGAATTCGCCGCCCTCGCCCGGGCGTTTGCCACCCCAGCAGTTGGAACGGAGAATGTTCAAGGTGATCGCGTCGTCTTTGCGGTTGTCGTTGTACGCCGACGGGAACTCCCAGTCAATCTCGGTGTTGCGCACGTTACCGCGCAGGTTACCCGAGGAATCGTCCTCATAGAACTCGGGGTCGCCCGGCATATAGCCGATGTAGCTGAACGACCAGAACGCGCGGCAGACGCCGAGCGTATTTTCGATCTTCGCCACGACCTCGTATTCGCCGGAGGCGAAGTACGGGCGCGTCACGATACCGGCACCGACGCGTTTAATCACGCCGCCGGAGCCCTTGACGTTACCCTCATACAAATCGCCGTGGGATTCGAGGCGCACGCAGGTGTGCTCTGTTCCATCGTCCTCAACATCGGTCACCAGCGACACGTTCGCCGCGGCAAGACCGCCGTTGTCGCCGCCCCACGCGGTAGCGGAGACGAGCCATTTGTTCACGTCAAGGGTCTCGTCATCAAAATCATCCGTAAACGGATTGGTTTTGGAATAGAGGTTGCCGTTTTCGTCCACAGGCATAGTCACCCAGCCCTTGGGCGTCGGGCACCACTCGTTGCCGTTGGCAATAATGGTGACGTTGTCCACGCAGCACGTACCGGCGGTGCCTTTGTAAATCGACAGTTTAAGGCTGCCGTACACGTAGTCCGCGCCGGTTGTGATGGTCAGGAGCGTTGCGCCCGTCTGCCACACGCCGGCGGTCGTCCCCACGCTGCCGCGAGAAATGCCAACCTCGCCGGTGCGCGCGTCAAAATCCGCATCCGGTTTCACCTTGCCGTCGCTCTTCACGTCCGCCTTGATGACGTACTTGGAGTTCGGCGCCAGCGCAAAGTGCAAGAAGTCGAAGATCGCCATCGCGGTCTCGTCCGCTTTCGGGCGCAGCTCCAAGCCGTATTTGCCGGAGTTTGCCGCCCCGGTCGTTACCGCCGCGTTGACGAGCGACCAGGTTTGCGGCACGTCGATCGGATCGCCTTTCAGTTGGCGCGCGATCTCCGTCTCGTCCTCAAAGTCGCCGTTGATGATGAGGTTCTTGCCCGCATCGGCAAGCGTTTGCAGTTTCGGACGCGCCGAAACCTCCATCACGCCCATGCAGGAAAGCATCAGCACGACGGCACACAGCCACGCAAGGCTCTTTCTCAAATGTTTCATTGCCTTCATCCTTTCTCAAAATGAAAGTAATTTTTAAGTGGAAAAGCCCCCAAAAAGGGCGCACTTCACCTTTTATAGTTATATTCTACAATAAGAAGCCGTCTTTGTCAATATTGGTTGTGGATTTTGACAAGAAATTTTTAACATATTTCCCGCTCTCCCCTCATATCTTTTAAAACAGACGAACCGGTAAGGAGTGGAAAGCGTATGAAAGGAGTCGTGGAGGAGCGCGCCGTGGAGCTCGGCGAGTATATCATCGAAAACAACGCCACTGTCCGCGCTGCCGCCAAGAAGTTTCACATCAGCAAGAGCACCGTACATAAAGACGTTTCCGACCGCCTGCAGCTCGTGAACCCACGCCTTTACGGCCAGGTACGGCAGGTACTGCTCGTCAACAAAGCCGAACGGCACATCCGCGGCGGAAAAGCGACAAAGGAAAAATATATGCGGCTGAAATGAGAAAAAGGCTGTGTAAAGCGCTCTCGCTTTACACAGCCTTTTCGCTGTTTTTTACAAATTCGGGTTGCTGACGGCGTATTTTTCCTCCACCCACGCTTTCGCGGCCTCCAGCCCCTCCGGCGTTGCAGAGAACGTCTCGTCAAACCAGCAAAGCTTGTCTCCCCCTTGGTTCCACGGCGCTTTCCAGCCGCAGGAGGCATACAGTGTGAACTGATGATCGCCGTCGTCCTTGACCTCGAGCTCATAGTGGAACGTGGTACGGTTCACAGAGCCGGTCTTGCTGTCGGTTCCGATCGAACCGGTAAAACGGTTCATCTCGATTATTTCGCCCTGGATATTCAAAAACCAGGAAAACACAGGTAAATTCAGCATGGTGTTTGCTCCTCTCTCACAGCGTATCGAATACTTTTATCCGCCACGGTCAGTTCGATTTTGCGTTCTTGATCCCGTTTTGGTTTCTTGAGTTCATCATACCACATTTCCCGTCCCGTTTCAACACCATTCTGCCGTATTTTGTCGGGAAATGAAAAATTTAGAAAAAAAGAAAAGCCGCGCGCTTTCAAAAAACGCACGGCTTTTATACAGTATCAGAACGACATCCGCTCGTAAGAAGAATCCAAAGAAATATCATTGGAGTATTCGGACACGGCATCGTCGTCGCCGAGGCTTACGGCGCTCTCTTCGACGTCCACAAGACCTTGGGGCTTTCCGTCCTTAAAGAGCTCCACCTTATCCTCCTCGCCGCCGTATTCCTGCACGAACGACGGATCCTCCATCTTTTGAGCGAGCTTTTCGGTCGCCTCCAACGGATCCTCCGGCAGATCTCCCATAAATGCATCGATCGCCTGCGCTTTCGGCGACATCTCATACGCCTTTTTGCTCATCGTCGGAAGCGTCGAAGAACAGTACTCGCGAATATCCCCGACAAGCCCCATACGCACGTGGCGCAGCGAGCTGCCCCACTTGCGGGAGCCTTTCTTTTCGAGGTACGTGTCGGCCATTTCCATAAGCTTGCCCAAATTGGCTTTCAGGTCTTTCATGTTCTCGCTCTTTTGGGCGTTGTCCAGCGCGGTCAGCACGTCTTTGAACTCGCCCGAGTTTTTATGAGAGCCTTGATTGTCGGCAATATGCGCGGCAAACAGATCCAGCCGCGCCTTAATGGCGTCAAATTTCTCGTTCGCTTTCGGCGCCTCGCATACCGATTCCATGGCCTCGTTGTGATAGAGGTCAAACGCGCTCTCAAGAGCCGGCTTTTGCATCTTGAGAACGGATTCAAGAAGCGTATGGTTGCCGATTTCCCATTTTTCCTTTTCCGCAGGATCGGCGGGAGCCTGCGCCGCGTTTCCCATTTTGGTGTAGTTATAGGTTTTCACACGGCCTTCCAGATCGTCGATGTTGCGGACGCGTTTCACGATGCTGAGATTGTACTCGTCAAGAGCGATGTCGCTCAGCTTCGTTTTCGTCCGATCCAACGAGCGGCACACCTCGAAGATCGACTTAACGCCGTTGTTCGACGCGTATTTAAAGCCGGTGCTCACGTTGAATTCATACAGCGTTTTCTGCAATCCCTCTTTACCGCACAAGCTGTCGAGCAATTCGCCGACTTTCTCCCTATTGTTTACCTCGTGCAGACGATCTTTGCTCGAGGGGAATTTTTTAACCAAGTCCTCGCATTTTCCGAGAAAGTCGTTCAGGCGGGTATAGCCGGCGCTGTCTTTCACCTTTTGGGGCAGGTCCGCAAGGGACGACTTAATAAGACCGATTTTCTGAGAAAGTGCAGTGATCTCTTGATCGTACAGATCTTTTACTTTTTCTCCGCTGACTTTAGCGTTTTTAGGCATGATCATTTTTCATTTCTCCTTTGCAAAAGTGTTTTCACCCATAATAGGGCCATTCCGGCAAAAAGGTTACATCACACAAAACAGTATGACATAATTTGACACAAAATGCAAGTATAGAAAAAATCCGTTCGCCAAAGCGAACGGATTTTGGTGCGCGAGACGGGACTTGAACCCGTACGTCGTCGACACACGCACCTCAAACGTGCCTGTCTGCCAGTTCCAGCACTCGCGCAAATGCAAGGTGTATTATAACACCCGTTTTCGCGTCTGTCAAGCACTTTCCCCTCTTTTTTCATAAAAAATATAAAAAAAGTCCCGAGGACTTGTATCCTCGGGACTTTTTGGTTTCTAAAAAGAACGGTTTACGAAAGCGCGGTTCCGCATTCCGGGCAGAATTTCGCCGCGCCGTCAACCTTCGCGCCGCATTTCGGGCACACACCCGCCGTCGGTTTTTTCGCACCGCACGCCGAGCAGAAGTTGCCGGTGTTCGCCTGACCGCAAGCGCAGGTCCAACCCGCCGCCTCCGGTTTTTTCGCACCGCAGTTCGGGCAGAAGTTACCGGTCGCCTCCGCGCCGCAAGCGCATTTCCACGCGCCCGCCGCCGGAGCCGCGGCCGCAGCCGCCGCCTGCTGGTTTTGCTGGTTCATGGCGTAGAGGTTGCCGGCGTTGATACCGGTGGCGTTGGCCGCCATACCCATACCCATAAAGCCCATCATCGCGCCGTTTTCGTTGGACGCGGCGGCTTTCATCGCCTCCGCCTGCGCACCGGTAAGCGTACCGGCCGCCATACCCGGATCGCGGAGCATACCGGCCTGTTGCGCCTGCTTGAGCATCGCGGCGTCCTCATCGGTCAGCGTAATCGGGTTGAGGGCGATCGAAACGACCTTAATACCGCGTTTTTCGAGCCAATCGCGGGTCAGCTCCTCGTTCATGAACTCGCACATCTCTTTGGTGTGGCCCATGAGCTGATTCGGACGCAGCTCCAAATCGGACATGCGGCCGATCACCGGCATCAGCGCGCTGATGAACTCGGTTTTCAGCTGCTCGTCGATCTCCGAACGGCGATACTCCTGCTCGACGTTGCCGCAGACGTTCGTATAGAACAGGATCGGGTTTTCGAGCATATAGGAATACACACCGTTGCAGCGCAGCGACATATCGATGTCGAGGCCGATCTTGCTGTCCACCACGCGGAACGGGATGGGCGTCGGGGTGCCGAATTTGTTGTCGAGAATTTCTTTGGTGTTAAAGTAGTAAACGCGCTGATCCTTCGCGGTGTCGCCGCCGAAGGTGAAACGTTTGCCGATCGTCTTAAAGGTTTCGAGAATGCTCTCGCCCAGCTTGCCGGCAAAAATGCTCGGCTCGGTGGAGCTGTCATAGGTGAATTCGCCCGGCTCGGCGCACACCTCGACGACCTTGCCCTGCTCGACGATGATCATACATTGACCGTCGGCAACGGCGATACCGGAGCCGTTCGAGATGATGTTGTCGTTGCCCTTCGTGTTGGAGGAGCGGTTGCCGATTTGTTTTTGACCTTTCGTCACCAAAACGTCTTTGGCGAGCGCATCGCAGTAGAAAAATTCTTTCCATTGGTCCGCGAGCACGCCGCCGGCCGCGCCGGTGATCGCTTTAATAAGTCCCATAGGTAAAAATCCCCTTTCGATTTAAATACTCATTTATAAAAAGGCATACGCCGTTTTACCGAAACAGTT
Source organism: Acutalibacteraceae bacterium (assembly GCA_045643425.1). Lineage (GTDB taxonomy): Bacteria > Bacillota > Clostridia > Oscillospirales > Acutalibacteraceae > RGIG426. The sequence goes on along the minus strand of JAZUKW010000025.1, from coordinate 667 downwards.
CGTCCGTTTTCTTGGAATACGGGTTTTTGTTCTCCGTTTGGGGCTTCGGCGCGTTTCCCACGCGGCAGGCAAGTCCCAAAAGCCACACGACGACCACGACCCATAAAAGCCACAGCCCCGCGGCAAGCGCCGCCCACCACAGCGACCAACCGAAAACAAAGTGGAACACGACGAGCAATACCGCCGGCAGTAACCACTCCAAATTGAGCGCCATCGTGAACAGAAGCGAGATAAGAAACCCGCCCGCATTCGAGCGTCGGAACATACCGATTCCCCCATTCTTCGTCAGTATAACATATTTCGGGAAAAAAAGCAAGAAAAAATCCGCTTTCGGTTTTCCGAAAGCGGATTTTTGATTTGGTGCGGGTGTTCATAAGGGATTTGATCATCAAGGCGAAGCCTTGCATATCATCAACTCCGAAGGAGTTGCATATCATCAGCCCGAATGGGCTGCATCTCATCAAGCCGCAGCAGAATACACGCTTCGCGTGATGAGATACAAAAGTGGCTTTGCCGCTTTTGGTGATATACACACCTACGTGTGATGATATGCCAAGCCTGCGGCTTGGATAAAAAAATCCGTTCGCCAAAGCGAACGGATTTTTTGGTCGGAGTGTCGGGATTTGAACCCGAGGCCTCTTGGTCCCGAACCAAGCGCGATACCAAA
>JAZUKW010000024.1:0-4882 GCA_045643425.1 Acutalibacteraceae bacterium | reverse complement strand
ACGCCAGCACCACGATCTCGATCGTGGCATCCTGGTTTTTCGGCACCTGGAAGCTGTCCGTGTGCGTCACGGTGTTATACCGCGGCGCCTCCTCCGAAATATTCAGCGACAGCGTATAGGTGTCACCCTGCGGCTGAGACTACCTCGGCTGGGTTTGGCTCGGCTGGGTTTGAGACGGCTGCGTGTAAGACGGCTGCGTCTCACTCGGCTGAGTATAGCTCGGCTGCGTCTCACTCGGCTGAGTATAGCTCGGTTGGGTCTCGCTCGGAGTGGTGTAGCTCGGCTGCGTCTCACTCGGTTGCGTCTCGCTCGGCGTCGTATACGACGGAGCGGTCGGCTGCGTCTCGCTCGGCGAGACCGAGCAGACGTGATCCGCAAATTCCACCGGGAGATCCGCGATGTATTTGCGCAAGATCAGCACGTCTTTCATGTTGATCGCGCCGTCACCGTTGCAGTCGCCGCGAATTTGCTGTCCCTCGGTAAGCGTTCCCGCCGCCGAACCGATGACCAGCAAGGACACGAGAAGCACCGCAATGACGAGCAATCTTGTCAAATGGTTTTGCTTCATACTGTAACCTCTTTTCTTGAAAAATTATGCTTGTATCGCCTGAAAAAAAGCGATAATCTCACAATTAAATCCTATCATATTTTCCCCGAAAAGTCAACACAGATTTCTCTCGCGGCGAAAGAAAAAGCCCCGCCAAAAGGCGGGGCTTTTTTGAAGATACGCGATCAGTTTTTGATAACGCCGACTTGACCGACAGCATAACGCTGAACGTTCAAGTTGCTGTCGAGATAGTAGCGGTTCAAGGTCAGCTTATTGCCGGTGGAATCCACGTCCACCACCATAAAGGACGACTCAATACCTGCCATCTGCTCATGGAGCATCAAATCCGGATACGAACAGGTCTTTCCATCCTTGCCCTGGAACATCGCGCCGGTGCCGCCGGCTTCCAAATCACTGCCAAGGCCGGAAGCCGCGTTTTGCAGATAAATCGTGCCGCTGCCGGATTGGAAATACTTGGTGTCGCCGCTCGTGGTGTAGGAGGTAGTCGCCACCTGCTCGTTTCTCAACGGATACGTGGTGTAATAGTCTTCGTTGACGTGCGCGCTGACCACAAAGTCCACATTGTTGTTGTCAATAACCTGAATCAACGCGGCACGACCGTCGCTGGCGTCCACATCACGCTCGGTGTGCGCATACAGCGAGAAGTGCAAGAACACCATCTTGAATTTTGCGGTGCTGCTGCTGAGGTCCGATTGCAACCAATTCGTTTGGTCGGAAACCACGCCGTTTTTGCCGCTATCCAACACCGCAATATGGAGGTCGCCGTACTCATAAGAGAAGCAGCTCTTACCGGCAACACCCACGGTGTTGTTAAAGAACCGTTGGACGTATCCGCCGTCGTGGTTACCGTCGGCGATCGACCACGGATGCTCCGCAAAAATGGAGGTGTTACTGTTCATATTGTTACAGCCGTTGATCATATTGCGCCACACGGAAATGGTATCTCCGCCGCCGTCACTACTGTAAACAAAGTCGCCGCCGGACACAAAGAACGGAGCATTCGGTGCCACCGAAAGCGCTTTGTTAAAGAGCGCATTCATACCGGCATACCCTTTCTTATCCCCCTGCTCCGGCTGGGTATCCGCCGTATAGATGAACGAGAAATTCCCGACGTCCTGCGGACGGGTGGTGAAGGTGTAAATCGGGCTCCACACATTAGAGGAGCTGTCACCCACGCGGTAGGAATAGGTGGTGTTGAAGCTCAAGCCGTCAATCACCGCTTTGTGCGCGTAGGTCGTTTTGGCAACCGGGGGATTACCTTTATAAACATAGGTAAACTCATAGGTCGTCGGGCTATAGTCCTCATATTCATTCATCGTGTAGGTGGTCGTGTTAGCGGTGATGTTCCGCGCGGAGTTAAACGCGCTTGCATCCGTTGCCGTTCCCTGCACAATTTGGATCTTCGGACTGGTCAACGCCACAAAGCTATGGAACGACACACCGTACTCGGTGCATTCCTCATTGGCGTAGGTCAGCGTCACAAGGTCGATGTCCTCACTGCCGAGGATGGTCGGCGTCGGCGTATCGCCGCCCGTCACCGTCACGCCGGTCGTGTTCGGCTCGCCCCACGTCACGACACCGTCGTGGGCGTGGAACGCCTGCACGGTGTATTTCGCGCCGGAAACCGCTTTGCTGTTCGTATCGGTATAGGAAACGGTCGAAGCACCGAGAACGGTTTTCACCGTCTTCCACGCCGAGCCGTTCCAACGATACAGACGATAACCCGTCGCGCCGTTCACCGCGTTCCACGTAATGGTCGCGCCGGCGCTGACTTTGGTCGCCGTGCCGAGAATCGGCTGCGCGAGATTCACGCGGCCGCGCATACCGGCAGGATCATAGGTGCTCCATTTGAGCGAATCGCCGGAGCCGGTGTACGCCTGTACCGTGTAGGCATATTCCGCACCGATAACGATTTCGTAGTCGGTATAGGTCAGCGTGTTGTTATTCGCAATCGTGGTCACCGTTTTCCAGCTGCCGAGCGTCGAATTTTCGACCGTGCGGCGATAGATACGGTAGCCGGAAGCGCTGCTCACCTTCGCCCAGGTGATCTTGATACCGAGGTTGTCGGCGGTCGCGGTTCCCACGTCCGGCGCACCGAAGGTCGCCGTCGCGGTCACGCCGGTCGCATCGTAGCTGCTCCACGCAGTCTCGTTGCCCTCGGTCACGAACGCCTGCACCGTAAAGGTGACCGCTTCGCCCGCGTTGAGGCCGGTCACGGCCAGCGAGGTCGCCGTACCGTCGTTGAGGGTCTTCACGGTGTTCCACGCGCCGTTCACTTTCTTATACACACGATAGCCGGACGCGCCGGAAACCGCATCCCACGAAACGGTGATACCGTCCGCCGTCGCGGTCGCGCGCAGGTTGGTCGGCGTCGGAACGTCGCTTTCTTCCTGCTGATTCTCATAGGTGGCGGTCACCGTCACGTTCGACGCCGGCATCGTAAATTTGTTGTTGGCGATCGTCACGGTATTCGGACTGATCGTCCAGCCGGCAAACACCTTGCCGCTCGGCGCAGCGCTCGGCGTCAGCGTAATGGTCTCACCCGCGTTGGCAGAGGATTTGCTCGCCGTACCGCCGGTGACGGAGATCGTGTAGGAGATCGCTTTGTAGGTCGCTTCCACCGACACGTTGCCCGCCGGCATCGTGAAGGTGGTGGAGAACGAGGTGGCGCTTGCAAACGTCACGGCGGTCGAGCCGGATTTCACGACCCATTTGTCGAACGTATAGCCCTCGGCCGGCTCATCCGCAACCAGCGTCACGCTGTCGCCCACACCGGCGATTTCCGGGAACGCCGCGCCGTTGGAGACGGTCACGGTGTAGTCGATTTTCTTAAACTGTGCCGTCACGGTCACGCCGTACGCCGGCATTACGAAGGTGGTCTGCGGATTGCTCGCATCCGCGAATTCCACGCCGTCCTCCGACACCCATTGGTCGAAGGTGTAACCACTTGCCGCCGTACCGGCAACGAGCGAGATCGTCGTTCCGGCTTCGGCAGCCTCTTTGTCCGCCGTACCGTTGTTGACAACGATGTTGTAGGTCTCGGTCACCGGCGTCGGCTGGGTCTCGCTCGGCTGTGTCTCGCTCGTTTCGGGGATAGACGAGCCCTCAACAAGCACAAAGTTGTCGAGCACAGCGGCGACATTCAGATACTTCGTGCCGGAAATATAGATGGAAAATTCTTGCTTATAGTTGGCCGCATCCGAGGTGATACCCGCATCCACCGTAAAGGTATAGGTACCGCCTTCGCTGTAGGTGATTTTCGCGCCGGAGCCGTCACCCTCTTTGTTGTGTACTTTCACGGATACGTTGGAGGCGCCGGTCATCTCGAACCGCAGCGTATAGGTTTTGGCGGTGTTCGTATCACCAAGCGGCACCACAAAGGAAGCTTTTGCTTGGAAATCGCTGCTCGGGGTGCCGGAGATAACGAGCTGTCCGTTCGATACAGAGGCGATACTGGACGAAGAAATCGTCCAGCCGGCTGTGCCGTTCGAGAAGTCGCCGTTGACGATAAGGTTGCCGGAAACCGTTCCGCCACCGCCACCGCTGCTTTGGGTGGTGGTGGTCGCCTCACTCTGGGACGAGGACGGAGACGTCGGCGTTACCCCGCCGCCGGTATTATCGGTCAGCGTGATGTTGCTGATTTTATAGGTCGTTTTGTAACCGCCGAACAGGATACGGTCCATATCGGAGGTCGCATCAAAGGTATAGGTGAAGCTGCCGTTGGAAAGCACTTTGGCGTACGCGCTTTCGCTGCCGCCTTTGAGGAACAGCTTCAGGTCACCCGCCAAATCCGAAACGGTACCGGTAATGGTGTAGTTGTGGCCCGGCACAAACGCGATGCGCTCATACATACCGAAAAGCGTTTCGTTACCGTTGGTCCCGCCCGCCACGCCGTTAGAAACCGAGACAGCGGCACCGCCGTCGCGTTTCCAACCGAAGTCGGCCGCCGAAACGTTCTCCACCGCAAAGTCGCCGTTGACAAGGTAGTTATACCCGGTTTCCGGCATCGTGGTGGGTTTCACTTTGTAGGTCGCGGTCACTTTCACGTCGCCGTACGGCATCGTGAACGTGGGAGACGTACCGGTCGTGGACGAAAGGGTGATCGCGGCGCTGCCCGCGTCTACCACCCATTTGTCGAACACCATACCGGTGTCGGCAGCATTCGCTTTCAGGGTGATTTTCTCACCCGGCAACGCGGTAGACGGCGTCGCCGTACCGTTTGTCACGGTCACGGTATAGGTTTGAAGCGGTTCGCCGATTTCCGCCTCAAAAATGTTATTGAACTGATTCGAGTTCGAAGAAGTCGCCGTAGCG
>JAZUKW010000023.1:0-7469 GCA_045643425.1 Acutalibacteraceae bacterium | reverse complement strand
GACGTACAGCATCAGCACGGCGAACAAAAGGAGCTTGCCTTTGTTGCCGCCGCCTTTTTCGTCCGGCTTTGCCACGCCGCGTTTCATATAACTGTAAAGCAGCTCGGAGAACTGCTTTTTCAGCAGGGCTTTCAGCATCATTCGTCCGCCTCCAATTCGAGGAACACGTCTTCGAGCGAGCCGTCACCCTTGACTTCCTCCATCGTGCCGGAGCAGACAAGCTTGCCGCCGCGGATGATGGCGACCTTGTCACACAGCTTTTCGGCGACCTCGAGCACGTGGGTCGAGAAGAAAATCGCGCCGCCGTTGTCGCACAGCTCGCGCATCAGGACTTTCAGCTCGTGGGAGGACACGGGGTCGAGGCCGACGAACGGTTCGTCCATGATGAGCAGCTTCGGCGCGTGCAAAAACGCGGAGATGATGGCGAGCTTTTGCTTCATACCGTGGGAATAGGCGGAAATCGGCTGCGCCAAGTCTTTTGTTAAATCAAAGCGGTCACCGAGGTCGCGGATGCGTTTTTTGCGCTCGTCGGCGGGAATGCCGAACACGTCCGCGATAAAGTTTAAATAACGGATACCGGTCATAAATTCATAGAGATCCGGGTTATCCGGGAGATAGGCGATTTGGGACTTGCAGGCGATAGGATCCTCTTTGACGGAGGTGCCGTTAATGGAAATCTCGCCCTCCTGAAAATCCAATATGCCGCAGCAAGCCTTGATGGTCGTTGTTTTGCCGGCACCGTTGTGGCCGATGAAGCCGTACAGCTCGCCCGGCAGGATGTGCAGCGTTAAATCGTTGACGGCGACCGTGTCCCCGTAGCGTTTCGTCAGATGTTGGATGTTGAGCATGAAAATGCCCTCCTTTCGCTTGTATGATATCATTTTGATATCGTTTTGTCAAGAGAAAATGTGAAAACTATTCAGAAACGGAAAAAACGGTGGGCAAACCCGTGGTTTCGACCGCGGAGACCGACGTCGGTGACGAGGTCGGCTCGGTGGTGGTCGGCTCGGTCGGCTTTTCGGTGGTCTTGCGCGTTGTGGTGAGCGCCGCCGTCGTGGTGGGATGTGCGGTCGGCACGGTGGGGCGCGCGGTCGGTGATATCGGAGGCGTCGGCGGCGGAACGATCGGCGCGGTGGTGGCGCGGGTGGTCGTGGTCGTCGAGGCGGTGACGGTGGTCGTTGAGGAAGAGGCGGTGGTGGCGATCGTCGCCTCGTCGTTTTCTACGACCTTAAAGGCCGGCTCGGGTGTGCCGTTCGCCAGCTTTTCGGCGACGATGACCAGGCGATCGACGGTGTCCTCCTCGGACGCGTCGACAGACAGCACCAGCAGGTTGCTTTTGACGTTGAGCGCCGACGGCAGCCGATACAGCGAGCGGGTGCGCACCTCGTTCAAAAAGGCGGCGAAGGATTTGGCATCCTGCGCCGGGCGGTCGTAAGAAAAGGCTTTGGCGGTTGCCGCGTCTTTGATCGGGATAACGGCCATCACGCGATACCGCGCTTCGGAATACAAGGTATTTAAGCTCAAATATTCATGAGCAGCGTAGAACGCGGGATCGGCATAGGAAAGCAGCGGGGACAGCATTTGGTCGCTGCCGGCGCCGCGGCCGTAAACGGTGAGAACTTGGTTTTCTGCGGTGGCGGCGGCCGACGAGAAGTCGGTGCCGGCCGAAAAATAGGGGACGCCGTAGGCGGAGGATTGCCGCTCGAAATCGTGGGTGTCGTAGTAGTCGGAGTGGCGGCTGTCCATGACCGGGTAGCTGACGGAGGTCCCGTCTACCTTCAGCCATCCGCGAATATCGGTGTTTTGGTCATACAGCGCGTAAAAGCGGGACAGCATTCCCTCGGGGTATCCGGAGACGTCCACCACGGCAGAGGTGTCGGCGAGGCCGGCGTAGTATACCGTTTCCAACCGATCGTAAATCTGCTCGTTGTGGAACGGACGGTAGATGAAATAATAGGACGAGAACGCCACGCCGCCGAGCAGCAGGACGATCAGCGTCCACAGCCCTGCCGCGCGGAAGGCGGCGGCTTTCCCCTGGGATTTCGAGGGGAAAAGCGGCGACCAAAAATGGAGTTTTTTCACCCGACCTACGGGAAACGGCATCGTTTCGGAGGAGGGCTTTTCGAGCGACAGCGCACCCGCCATTACGCCGGGAAGCGCTTCCAGATAGCGGCGGGAGAGATCGAGCGCGGTCTGTACCGCGAAGCGGCGTACCCCCTCGCGGTCGGCGTTTTTGTGTTCGATCTTTTTCACCCATACGCGCTTTTCGTCCGCCAGCGCGATGAACACGGTGCCGGCGGGAATGCCGTCGCTGGGGCCGGGGCCGGCCACGCCGGTAATGCCGATGCCGAAATCGGCGTCGCTTAAACGGCGCACGCCGGTGGCCATGGCTGCCGCGACCTGCTCGGAGACGGCGCCGTAGGTTTCCAAAATCTCGTCGGGAACGCCGAGGATAGAGTGTTTGATCTCATTGGCATAGGACGCCACGCCGCAGTCGAACACGGCGGAGGAGCCGCCGACCTCGGTGATCGAGGCCGAGAGCAGTCCCGCGGTGCAGGATTCGGCGGTGGCGATCTTTTTGTTTTTTTCGAGAAGCAGAGAGACCACCCGATGCTGTAGATCGGGGACGTCTTCGCCGTAAACAAAAGTGCCGAGGCGGTCACGGACGGTTGCGGTGCAATCATCCAGCGACGCCACGGCAGAGTCGGAGTCGGCGTTGACCGAAAGAAGCACAAAAACCTCGTTTTCGCCGTTTTCCAAAGTGACGTTAGGCGTGGCGGCGGTCAGTTGGTCGGAGAGGCGGTCGGCGACGTCCTCAACGGACAGGCCGAAAACGCCCAATCGACGGGTGACGGTCATACAAACGGCTCCTTTCGTTTTGTATTTTTAAAGGGAATTATCAAAAGCTGATTTTGCGGCGGTAAGCGGCGGCGACCGCTTCCTCTACCAGTGCGTCTACGTCAAGCGCCTGCTCCGCTTCCTCTAACATAGAGAGCTTCGGGCGGGTGCGGGGATGACGCGGGGTGAAGACGGTGCAGCAGTCCTCGTACGGCTCGATCGAGACCTCGAACGTGCCGATCTTGCGGGAGATCGCGACGATTTCCTCTTTGTCAAGCCCGATACACGGGCGGAAAATCGGCAGGTCGGTGACCGCTTCGGTACACGCCATGGCGGGGATCGTCTGGCTCGCGACCTGACCGACGCTTTCGCCGGTAATGAGGGCTTCGCAGTTCTTTTCTTTGGCAAGGCGGGTGGCGCACCGCATCATAAAGCGGCGCATCACCAGCGTAAAGAGGTCTTCGGGACAGTTGTCGCGGATTTCCTCTTGGATATGCGTAAACGGCACGACGTACAGCTCGGCATAGCCGGTATACGGCAACAGCCTTTGCAGAAGATCTACGACCTTTTGCTCCGCGCGCTCGCTGGTATACGGCGGGGAGGCGAAGTGGATGCCGCACAGCTCGACGCCGCGCTTGGCCATCATATACGCCGCTACGGGCGAGTCGATGCCACCGGACAAAAGCAAGCCGCATTTGCCGCCGGTGCCGACCGGCATTCCGCCGGCGCCGGGGAGCTGGAGCGCGTGGATGAAGGCGCCGAAATCGCGAATTTCCACCACGACGGTCACGTCGGGATTGTGGACGTCCACGCTAAGGTGCGAAAACGCATCCAAAAGATACTCGCCGACGGTGGCGCAAATCTCGGGCGAAGGGTGAGAAAACGATTTGTCCGCGCGCTTGGCTTCCACCTTAAACGTGGATACGAGGTCGAGCGTGTCTTTAAAATACTCCGCGCAGGCGCGGCAGATAGCGTCTAAATCCTTTTCCACTCGTTTGGCGCGGGAATACGCCGCGATACCGAAGGTTTTGGAGACGCGGTCGCAGGCGGCGTCTAAATCCTCGTTGTCGGTGTTGGGGAAAACGTAAATAGTGGACTGGGATTTTTCGATGGAAAAATCGCCCACGTGACGAAGATTGCGGCGCAGGTTTTTGCACAAAACCGCCTCAAACGTGTGACGGTTCAGGCCTTTCAGCGCCAGCTCACCGTTTTTGATGAGAATGAGTTCTTGATTTGCGTTCATAGGGGGTCCCTCACTTTTGGGTTATTCCGCGGGCTCTTCCTCCACGGGCGGCTCGGTTTCGACCGGCTCTTCTTCCGCGGGCGGCTCGGTTTCGACGGGCTCTTCTTCCGCGGGCTCTTCGACCGGAGGATCAGTCACGACGGGCTCTTCCTCCGCGGGAGGATCGGTGGCGACGGGCTCTTCTACGACGGGCTCTTCCTCATAGTAGTAGTTTTCGTCGTCGTAGTTTTCTTCCTCGTAGTAATAGTTTTCGTCGTCGTAGTCTTCCTCGTAGTAATAGTCATCGTCGTCCTCTTCGATGACGGCGGGTTTCTTTTTATGGGAGTTGCCGGAGGAAGAGGAGCTTGAATTGTTGTTGGCGGTATTTTCAATATAGGCGCCGCCCATGGCCTCGCGCACCGCTTTGGCGGCGGCATCCTTTGAGGTGTAATAGCTGGGCAGATCCAGGCCGTTGTTCACGTACCATTGACGCGGCATCAGCTTGTTTTCGTTCTCGGTGATGGAGGATACGTCCACCTCGGCGGATTCGCCGGGGCGCAGCTTGCGGGCCACCAAAATGGTGCGGCCCTCTTTGCCCATGGTGGTTTGGTAGGTGTTGCTGCAGGTGTAGAGCATCAGCACCTTATCGTCGGCGCGCACGTCTACGTCGTTGTAGTTATACCACGAGCGCAGGCGCAGCTCGGCGATATATTGGAGGAAATCCTGATCGTCGGTGAAATCGGTGCGCAGGAAGGTCTCGCCGCCCTCCTCGGAGGTGTCGTTGCTGACGATGGCGAAGACCTTGTATTGGTTTTCCTCGAACAGCGAGCTGAATTCCACCACCGGCGCCGATTGGGCAAACGCCAAGCTGTCTAAAAGCTTGTTGACGTTGGCGAACATCAGACCGCTGTACATATTGTGACCGTAGAGGATGGTGATGCGGTTGGCGTTTTGGGCATCCTCTTTCGTGTCGTATTTGCAGCGGTAATCCATAAACACGGTGCCGTTTTTATCGTCGTTCCCGTTGAAATCGCGGTGGAGATAATAGTCGTTGTCGTTAGACTGTACCACGACGTAGCCGGGGTTGCCCAGCTTTTCGTGCCAATAGGGGCTGGTGGATTTATAGGTGATCCAGCCGATGGTGTCGCGGTTTTGTTTATAGAGGTTCTTGAAGGAATCCAAAATCCCCGCGGGGTAGATGCTGTTGTCGTCGCTCGGATCGACCGGCTTTTTGCGCACGTCGTCGATGTTGTCCGCCAAGCGGCTGCCGAACAGCGGCGTCAGCACAAAATCGTTCAGCAGCACGCAGGAGCTGCCGACCAGCACCAAAATGGCGCAGATGCACACGCCTTTGCGTACAAGCTCGAGTGCGCCGTCGCCTTTTTTCGGCAAAATGTTGCCGAGGAAGCGCCAGATCCATTTGTCTTTTTTGCGCTTTTTGCGCGGCGCCGCCACAGCGGTGGCCGCAGGGGTCGCTTCGGTGGGCGCGGGTTTCTCGACAACCTGCTCGATGGGCGACGTGGGATGCGGCGCGGGCTTGACCGGGCGGGCATACGGCGTCAGCGGCTTGTCTTCCGCCGCGGGCTGCGTCGGTTGCGCGGGTTTCGCCGCAGGCTGCGCCGGTTGCGCGGGCTTCGCCGCGGGCTGCGCCGGCTGCGCGGGTTTCGCCGCGGGCTGCGCCGGCTTCGCGGGCTCTGTCGGTTGCGCGGGTTGCGCGGGTTGCGCGGGCGCTTTTGGCTCGGTCAATCCCAACTCGGCCAGAATATCATCCACCGACCGATCCAGCGAGCCGGAGGGAGCGTGTTTCACCCAATCGGTCAGAAACTCTTTTTCTTCCCAGCGGTCTAAATTTTTTCTTTCCATACGAAGAGCCTCCTTTTTGGAGATTATACGTGCGCGAGAGTGTCTCGCGCCAGGCAAAGCGCATCGCAAAATGCGCGGAGTTCGTCAAACGTGGTGGTGGGTGAAAAGCTGACGCGCAGCGAGGAGTCGATTTCCGCGGCGGGAAGCCCCATCGCTTGAAGCACGTGGCTTTTTTTGCCCTTGGCGCAGGCGGAGCCGCCGGATACGAACACCTCCTGCTTGGCTAAAGCGTGGACGAGGGTCTCGCTTTTGCGCCCGAGCAACGAGAGATGGACGACGTAGGGAACGCCGCCCTCGGGCAGGTGGAACACGACGTCCGCTTCCGATGAAAGTGCAGAGAGCAGATAGTCTCGCAGTGCTGTGTAATGGGTCAGCTGCGCGGCGGGGGAGGGAAGCGCGTTGACCGCTTCGCCGAACGCGGCGATGGCGGGCATATTCTCGGTTCCCGAGCGCAAGCCCTTTTCCTGACCGCCGCCGAGCGCGGCAGGAGGAATGAGACGGGTGCCTTTTTTTATAAACAGAGCGCCGACGCCTTTCGGGGCGTGGAGCTTGTGGCCGCTGACCGAGCAGAGATCAACGCCCATTTTGTCGAATGAGAGGGCGCATTTCCCCGCCGCCTGAACCGCGTCACAATGGAGCGTGGCGAGCGGCGATTTGCGCCGAACGGCGGGGGACGCCGTCTCCCACGAAAACGTCGCGCCGGTCTCGTTGTTCACCGCCATGGCGCTGACGAGAACCGTGTCGGGGCGGCAGGCGGCGAGCAGATCGCGGGGCGATACCGTGCCGTCTTTTTGCGGCAGGACGCGGGTGACCTCGAAGCCCTCAGCCTCAAGCCGGGCAAACGCTTCGAGCACCGAGGGGTGCTCGATCGCGGTGGTAACGACGTGATTGCCGCGGCGCTGTTTGGCGCGGGCGGCGCCGAGAATGGCGAGGTTGTTTGCCTCCGTTCCGCCGGAGGTAAAGGTGACGCAGGCGGGATCGGCTTTGAGCAGGGCGGCCACGCTTGTCCGCGCGGCGGTCAGCTCCCGCTCCGCCGCAAATCCCAGCGAATGGAGGGAGGAGGGATTGCCGAAGCATTCGGTCATCATATACGCCGCTTTTTCGGCAGCCTTTGCACACACTTTCGTGGTGGCGCTGTTATCCAGATAGGCAGACACGACAAAAACCTCCCTCTACATACCTATACAAAATACATTATAATACAGAAAAAGAAAGAGCGCAACTGATTTTTTTAGTTTTTTTCAGGAAATTTTGGGGTTGCAAGGGACGGGAAGTTCGGGTATACTATACGGTGATGAATTCCGTGCGGAAAGGATGTGGAGAACGTGACGGAGACGTTGACCGAGCAGGTGCCGCAAAAAGCGGTGCTGGTGGCGCTGGATACCGGCGAATACGACGTGGAAACTGCGTTTGCGGAGCTGCGGGAGCTTGCCAAGACCGCGGGAGCGGAAACGGTGGCGGAGTTGTGCCAAAAGAGGGAGACGCCGTCGGCCGCCACGTGTATCGGCTCGGGGCGCGCGGAGGAATTGCGCGAGCTGTGCGAGCA
>JAZUKW010000022.1:0-14496 GCA_045643425.1 Acutalibacteraceae bacterium | reverse complement strand
TCCAGCTCCGGCTGGGGGACGAGTTCCACGCCGTTTTCATCAAACGCGGTGGGCGTGCCGATTTCGAGGTCCTCGCCGAACGCGAACGGCTTGCCGTTGTTGATGATGAACGTCTCTTCATCCTCGAAAGTAACGGTCGCTTTCACGGTAATGGTAATCGGCAAGGTCGTGTCTTTCGGGGTCAGCGTCGTGCTTTCGCCGAACACGTAGTCCTCGTTTGCGTTTTCCAGACGGGTGTTTTGGAGCAGGAGATATTCCTCGGTGGTCACGCTCGCCACCTGCAAGGTCGCACCGGCCTCACCGTAGACCGTAAAGGTGGTATCGGAAACGACGTCGCCCTTAATGGCGTTGTCGCCGTTCACGTAGACGCAGGGATACATCTCCTCTTCGCCCTTGATCGCGCGGAAATCGCCCTCAATCGTGGAGTTTGTCATATTCACGATGACCGAGTTTTCGCTCTCATTCGAGATCAGGTCGCCGCCGACGGTCATCTCCTCGAGATAGATCTCGTCGCAGGCGGATTCCATGATCAGGTCTTTGTCGGTCTTGCCGGTGAACACCAGGTCGAACGTATACACGTGGATGCCGTCGGCTTTTTCCTCATAGGTATCGGGGCCCGGCTCGACCGGATCGCCGTCGAAATAGGTCACCGTGTAGGTCACCGGCGCAATATAGCCGTTGCCGCCCTCGGCTTTCCACGCTTCAAGATTCTCAATCGGGATTTCGCCGGCAGCATCCTCATAATACGCGCCGCAGGCACATTCGTAATAATCCTTAAAGCCGGCAACGTCGGTAGGCTCTTGTCCTTTGACCAACACCAGGCTATGCGTGTGATTGACCGTAACCGTCACCTGGCAGGAAACCGTCGTATAATTATCCTCGTCCACAGGCGTAAAGGTCACGCTGTACAAGGTAACGTTGCTGTCCGCCACACCGGGGACGGTATCCGGCTCGGTCCATTCAAACAGACCGGCGACCTGCGTGCTGTCGGTGCTCGAAACCTGAACGTAACCGCCGAAAAGCGTGCTGTCCGCAAGCGTCTCGCCATACTCGATTTCGTTCGGAGCAGGGGTGGTCTTAATATACGGCGTCCCTTTGGTAATGGCAAATTTCTCTTGTGCGGTTTTTTCGTCCACAGTGATTTGCGCCATATAGTCGCCCACAAATTTAAGCGTTCCAAACAGCGGCAGATACTCGGACTGCCCGTTTTGTTTTATGCAATAGATAATGTCCGGCAGCTCCAATCCTGCGGCTTCCCACGCATCCGCTTCGCCGGCCGCAAAGGTGAACGCTTTGGCGTTCCCGTCATAGGCAAGGCTCTCCGGCGCGGTCAGCGTAAGGGTGAGCGGATTTTCGTCCAGCCCGTCGTCACAGCCGTCCTCGCAGGTCGCGGTGATCACGCCGCCATCCGCCGCGTAGGTAAAGGTGTGAGTGTGGGACACAGATTTTTCTTCTGCCGCAAAGTTGTCGATATCCAGGAAATAACAGTCGAAAGATTTATGCCGGAACGCGATATATACGGTCTTCCCGCCGTACTCTTCTGCGGAAAGCTCCACAGAACGCTGTGTCCAAGGATACGCCGCGACACCGGAGTAAAGCTCCTTCATCCCGTTCGGGCTGGCGAGTTCATCGTATTCTTCAGCCACAGCCGTTTCGCCGACATAAACCATATACGAATCCGGGTAATCCGGATCCTGCGATCTCTCATACCAGCTTATCGTTGCGCCGCCGTCGGGAATCACAAGCGCCGGAGAGAACAGCCAGTTGTCCGCGTCAAAGCTTCCGCTGTCATTATCGTAAGACTGCGAAAGGGCGCAGTTGCTTTCCTCCATGCCAAACCCTTGAATGCCATACTTATTCGTTCCGGTGATCCAGTCCTGACCGTCGCCGTCGGCGTCGATGTTCGTCCAGCCCTCAGCCGTCATATCGGTCTCGAAGTCGAAAGAATACGGCAAGGTTTTTCCGCCGGAAACGGGGACTTCCTCAAACGTCGCCGTCACGGTAACGTCCGCGCCGGGCATCGTGAAGGTATAGTCGCCGGTCGTCGCGTCCGCCGTGATCTCGTGATCCTCGCCGTCATTGTATTGCAGCGTATCGAGCTGATAGCCCTCGGACGGCGTGACCGTGACGGTCACCGTATCGCCCTCGGCGGCGGTCTCGTCAACGGTGATATAGCCGTGATTCGTCTCTTTGTCGCCCTCCGGCGCAGCATTGGTAATCGCGTAGGTATCGGAAGCACTTCCGAAATAGCCGCGAATCATCCACGGATGATTATCGTCACTAGACATCAGTGCCGTTATGGGAGACCAATTCCCGCCGAAATACATCATATACGAATCCGTATTCTCGAGCGTTTCCGTCGAAATCGATGCCGGATACGCAACGTCCGTGTTTTCAATGCCGATCCAAAGGTCTTTCGTGCTGTCGATCTCATAGGGGGTGGTCAAAACGATTTCGTGCCAGCCCACCGTCACGGGATCGGAAAGAACGAACTGCTGCTCATAGTCCGGCTCGGAGCCATCCGGGTTTTCTCCCGCAGCAGCAGAATAAACGCGAACGTGATACGCACCCTCAAAACCCGTGTCATAGCCTGTGTAGTAAGCCACCTTTGTCAGCACATCCTGCTGCGGCAGAGCCGAGACGGGAATTCTGATCGCCCACGTAAGGGACATTCCGCCTCCCGTTCCGATCGAGGAGTGGTATTGACTGTCTTCCGAACAATAGCCAAACCATTCGCCGGATTTCGTATCGCCCGCAGCCTCAAACTCCGCCTGAACGTTAACGGGGTAGTCGGGCATAGAGAAGGTGTACTTCGTCGTGTCCTGTGTATCCTGCGTCGGGAAGATAGGCGGAGCAAGAGAAATCGCCGACAGCACCGTCAGGCTCTTGAGCTGATAGCCCTCGGACGGCGTGACCGTGACGGTCACCGTTTCGTCCTCTTCGGCGGTTTCTTTGTCAATCGTGATATAGCCGTGATTCGTCTCCTTGTCGCCCACCGGCGCAGCATTGGTGATCGCGTAGAGTTCACACTCTTCCGGCTCATAGGTTCCTTCAACTCCAAAAAAAACACAGTGTGTTACAACAATGTTCTCTAACTCATCACCGGCATCACCGGTCATGTTAAACTGTACGACAATGTCATCTGTAGAATACACCAATCTGCATGTCGTAGTGTCTGCCCAAGTTGGATCTTTTTCGGCTTCTGAAAGAACACTTGAAATTAAGATGCCATCCGAAAAAGGCGTATTGTCAAAAACCAATTTTGAGTTATCTTCATCTAAGTATAAACAAACGTCATCATTTTCGGAATTGTACCAAGGATCATAATCATCGGTTGGGAAATCAACCGGGAGAATATCGGCAATGGTGATTTCTTCCGCATAGGACAAGGTGAACGTGTCATCGCCGTTGTCGATAAGCGTAAACGTCAAATTCACGTTCCCCGGCACAAACATCATTTCCGCCGCGCTGGTGTTATAGTTTTTCAGCACACCGGACGCCGTGTTGACGTAACTGTCGAAGTAATACCACCCCTCACAGTCCGCCGTCTTCATCATCACGTAAGAATCCTCGTTGAATTTCGCGTTGAGCTTACCGTCGGCGTCAAATTGGTATTCGCCCGGATTCGCCCAATCTCCCTCTATACCGTAATCGACGCCGTTGATGTAACCCGCCAAACAATAGACGGGCGCATCCGCCAGCGCGAACACCGGCAGGAAGGTAACGATCATCGTTACCGATAAGATAATGGCCAAAATTCGTTTTGTCATTCTGCATTTCTCCTTTTCAAAATTGTTATAGTAAATTATACCAAACGGAAACGAATTTGTCAAATCGAGGCATTGACTTTTCCCGCCGCAAGGGGTATACTGTTGTAAGAAGCTAATCGGCTTGAATTTTAAGAAAGGAAACTTGCTGTTATGAAAACCGTGAAATGTTTGGTTTGCGGGAAAATCTTCACCGTAGCAGACGGCGAGGAGGCGGTTTGCCCGCTGTGCAAAGCCTCCGGCGACAAATTAGTTTTTGTTGACGCCGAAAGCGCTCCGAAAGCCCCCGCCGAAGCCAACGACAGCAACAAGGAAAAATCCATGAACACCATCACCAATCCCTACGCGGGAACCCAAACCGAAAAGAATCTGGAAGCCGCTTTTGCCGGCGAATCCCAGGCGCGCAACAAGTACACCTACTTCGCCTCCAAAGCCAAAAAAGAGGGCTTTGAGCAGATCGCCGCGCTGTTCCTCAAAACCGCCGACAACGAGAAAGAGCACGCGAAAATGTGGTTCAAAGAGCTGAACGGTATCGGCTCCACCGCCGAAAACCTCGGCGCCGCCGCCGACGGCGAGAACTTTGAGTGGACGGATATGTACGAGGGCTTTGCCAAAACCGGCGAGGCCGAGGGCTTCCCGGAGCTGGCCGCCAAATTCCGCGCCGTCGCCGCCATCGAAAAACATCACGAGGAACGCTATCGCGCCCTGCTGAAAAACGTCGAGGCGCAAGAGGTCTTTAAGAAAAGCTCCGTCAAGGTGTGGGAATGCCGCAACTGCGGCCACATCGTGGTGGGCGAAAGCGCGCCGGAGATTTGCCCCGTTTGCGCGCATCCGCAGGCGTATTTTGAGATTCACGCCGAGAATTACTGATCTCGTTTTTCCCTTACGCGGCTCTTCGGAGCCGCGTATTTTTTATGTCCCAAAAGCGGGACGCGGCTTGCAGTATACTGCACAATAGACGTCATATACGCGCGCAAAGGAGGAAAAGCAGTATGAATGACAAGCAAATTCGGCACATTTTGGTAGAATATCTGAAAACGAAAAACGCGCAAATGCGGATCTATCACGAAAAAAGCATCGGCACCGCCGTATGCGATTTGATGGTGGTGTCTGACCGGCTCACCGGCTACGAGATCAAAAGCGACGTCGATGATTTCCGTCGGCTTCCGGCGCAGGTGCTCTCCTACTCCCGCATTTTTGACGAAAACTACGTCGTCGTCGGCAAAAGCCACGTGGAACGAGCCGCCGCGGTGGTGCCGCCGCAATGGGGCATCCTCACGATCGAAGAGACCGCGGTGCAGGTGGAGCGCGAGGCGACGTTAAACCCCGCTGCCGACGTGAAGATCCAGCTGGAGCTTCTTTGGAAGCTGGAGCTGAAAAATCTGCTGGTAAAATCCGGTATGCCGAGCTACACCTACAAAAGCAAAGAGTATATCCGCGGAGAGATCGCCGCGCAGCTCCCCGTCGAGGACATCCACGCCCACATCGTCTACGAGCTGCTTCACCGCGACTACTCCGCCTACGACGCCACCGATTACACCGAGTATTTCGAGAACGACGACGCGCGGCTTCCCGCCGCGGAGATCGTGGACACGCTGTCCGAACAGAATTTGGACGAGCTGTCGCTCGACCGCTGGATCGAGCTGTATCGCAGAGCGAAGGAGGTTCGCCAAAGCAAAGAGGAACAGTATAAATCCGTTTCTGCGCGCCCGGCGCATAGGATCCCCTACACCGACATCGAGGTGTCACCCGGCGTGCCGTGGGTGAGCCAAAAGATCATCAGCGATTTCGTCTACTATTTGGCGTTCGGCAAGGAATATCTGTATCCCGACGCGGAATTCGTCAACTACGAGCCGGTCACCGGGCATTGGCACATCGAGCGAAAGACGGGCGGCGGCCCGTTCCCCTATCGCGGCGGACGTCCCGATTGGGTGCGGATGAACGTCACCTACGGCATCGAGCAGTATAACGCGCTGCAAATTTTCGAGGCGATGCTCAACCTGCGGGAAATCAAGCTGCGCGACCGCCGCAACCGCTACGACGAAAAAGCGACCCTGCGCGCGCAGGAAAAGCGCAAGGACATCGACAAGCTGTTTAAGGAATGGATCTGGCAGGACGAGGATCGCCGCTGGACGATCGAGGAAGCGTATAACTCCACGCTCGGCGCGTTTAAGAAAAAGACCTACGACGGCAGCGCCCTCGCTTTCCCCGAAATGAGCGACGACGTAGAGCTGTATCCGTATCAGCGGGACGCGGTGCAGAAGATTTTGGACGAAAAAAACACGCTGCTCGCGTTTGACGTGGGCGCGGGCAAAACGTATATTATGATCGCCGCCGCGATGCGGATGCGTCAAATGGGACTGTCGCTCAAAAACCTGTTCGTCGTCCCCAACCACATTGTCGGACAGTGGGAGCTTATCTTTAAAGAGATGTATCCCACCGCCAAGGTGCTCGCGATCGAGCCGCGGCTGTTTAAGCCGGATATGCGCCAAAAGGTGCTGCGTCAGATCCGCGACGGCGACTACGACGGCATCATTATGGCATACAGCTGCTTCGAGCAGATCCCGCTGTCCGCCACCTATTTGGAAAAAGCGCTGGAGGAACAGCTCCACGAGCTGGAACGCGCGGTCCGCGCCATCCCGTTTGGCGGCGCCAGCGGCTCGCACGCGGCGATCAGCCGCGAGGAAGAGCACGTGCGCGCCCAAACGAAGGAGCTGCTCAAAACGGTCACCGCCGCGCCGGACGAGATCACCTTTGATCGGCTCGAGATCCACACGCTGTTTTTGGACGAGGCGCACAACTACAAAAACATCCCGCTGCGCACCAACCTGCGCAATCTGCGCGGTATCAACGTGGCCGGCTCGAAAAAATGCCTGCTGATGATGGAAAAGGTACGGTGCATCCAGCAAAGCCGCGAGGGACGCGGCGCGGTGTTCGCCACCGGCACGCCGCTTTGTAACTCGCTGGCGGACGCCTACACGATGCAGATGTATCTGCAAGCCGACAAGATGAAGGAGCTTCATCTCGACCGCTTTGACAACTGGGTGAAAACCTTTGCCAAGCCGGAGATCGTGTGCGAGATCGACGTAAACGCATCGGCATTCCGTTTTGTCGAGCGGTTTTCCCGTTTCTTCAACCTGCCGGAGCTGTCCGCGATGTTCTCGGACATCGCGGTGTTCCACGCCATGGACGGGCAGGACGGATTGCCGACGCTCGACGGCTACGACAACGTGGAGATCGAGCGCGGCGAGGAGCTTGCCGACTATATGGGCTCTCTGTGCGAGCGCACGGATAAGATCCGCGCGAAGCAGGTCGACCCCACCGAGGACAATATGCTGAAGGTCAGCACCGACGGCCGCAAGGCGGCGCTCGATCTGCGGCTGGTGGGCGAAGAGCAGGAGGAGGACGATACCTCCAAGCTCATTTGCTGTAAAAACAACGCCTTGACGATCTACAATGCCGAGCCGGACTGCGCCCAAATCATTTTCTGCGACGTGTCCACTCCGCACAACCGCACGAGCTTCAACGTCTACACCCGGCTGAAAGAGCTGCTCTGCGCCGATGGCGTCAACGAGCGGGAGATCGCGTTCATCCACAGCTTTAACACGGAGGAACGCAAGGTGGAGCTGTTCAAAAAAGTCAACGAGGGCAAGGTGCGCTTTCTCATCGGCTCTACGTTCAAGCTCGGAACCGGCGCTAACGTCCAATCGAAGCTGAAGGCCATCCACCATCTGGACGTGCCGTGGCGCCCCTCCGATATGGTACAGCGGGAGGGACGCATTTTGCGCAAGGGCAACGAAAACGATACCGTGCGCATCTTCCGCTATATCACGAAGGGCAGCTTCGACGCCTATTCGTGGCAGATTTTAGAGACCAAGCAAAAATTCATCTCGCAATTCCTCACCGGTTCTACCTACGAGCGTTCCGCCACCGATTTGGAGGAAAACGTGCTGACCTACGCGCAGGTCAAGGCGCTGGCGCTGTCGGATGAGCGGATGCGGCTGCTGGCGGAAAAAGAGAACGAGCGCCGCCAGACGCTGCTGCTCTCCTCCGGCTTCGCCGACCAACAGCGCGCCGCCGCCGACCGCATCCCGCTGCTGGAAAAAGCGATCGCCTCGCTGGAGGAACGCCGTTTGACGATCACGGCGATACAAGAGCGGCTGTGTGCGCTTACCGCGGACGAGATCGCCCGCGAGACCGAGGCGCTGCGCGATCTGCTTCCCGCGGAGGCGGTGTGCGGCGAGACGCCGTTCCCGGCAGGACTTACGGCGTTCGGCTTTGCGCTGGCGCTGCCCGAGACGCAGAACGAGAACAAGCCGTTTTTCCTGCTGTGTGCCGACGGCGTTTCGTTCGAGGTGGAGTCGGGCGCGTCCGCCGCGGGCAACGCGCGCCGCATCGTGAATCTTGTTAAAAAACCGGAAAAGCTGTCGGTCGATTGCGACAAACAGCTGGAAAGCGCCCGACGCGATCTTTCCAACTGTCAAAAAACGCTGCAGGAGAAAAACCCGTACACCGCACGGATCGAACAGCTCACGCGCGACGTGGAAAACCTGAAAAACGAGTTAAATCGTCTTTAAAACATCTTGACGCGCGCGCGTTCTTTTGGTATAATCGTTCCATCAAGTTACACCTCGTATATTAAGGAACAGTAAACTGTTCCAAAAAAGAGTCAGGAGGAATCTTTATGAAACACACTTTCCCCATGCGCGTGTTCAGCGTGCTCTTGTGCGTGGCGATGCTGTGTACCTTTGCCCCGCTGACGTCCCTCGCCAAAACGGCGATGCCGGACGTGTTTGTCGGCGGCGTGCAGGTCACGACGCAAAACGCCGCCGATATTCTCGGCGACGGCGCAGCCTCGTTCGACAAAGTCACGAAAACGCTGACACTCAAGACCTTAGGCCTTTACAAAACCTATGAAACCGAAGACGGCGCCGCCTACGGCATTTATGCCGACGGCGATTTGACCGTCGCGATCGACGGCCAGGTCAACATCGACCTGATCGATTGCGTCGGCAAGGCGCACGTTGCCGCGATCGAAGCCACCGGCGACCTGACGGTCACCGGCTACGGCTCGCTCTCCTGCGTTACGCCGGCGACCGCCTCGTTCTCGGCCGGCTTCGCCGCGGGCGGCTCGTTGGTGGTCGATCTCGACGGCAAGGGTCCGGACGGAATGTCTCCGGTCGGCGACACCCTTACGCTCTCCACCGGCAAAGCGCCGCAAAGCTATGCGCTATACGGCGAGGACGTGACGCTGACGCTTGCCAAGGTCTTCTTCGGCGCGCAGGCGTACACCCGCCTTTGCAACGTGACCCCCACCCTCAAAAACACGAGCTTCATTCATGCCATGGGCGCGAAGAACGTAGACGATATGGCCCCGCTCAGCTTTGATGGCGACGAGATCGACGCCGCGTTCGACGGCTTGCGCTATATCAACGCGTTCCCCTACCGTATGCCGCTCCTCGAAGTGGCCGGCACATGGGTGACGTTGGATAACGCGGAGGACGTTCTCGGCGACGGCACCGTGTCGTTCGATCTCAAGACCGGCGAGCTGGTGCTGAACGGCGCCACCATCACCGACTTCTGCTGCGACTATGCCGAAGGCTCCCCGAACGGCTTGTATGACGACATCGCCGGCATTTATACGGAGAATGACCTCACCATTCGCCTGATCGGTGATAACGTCATCGACCTGCGCGACAGCGAGTATGAGCAAATCCCCATGTATAACCAAGGCATTTACACCTGCAGCGGCGACCTGACGTTGGTCGGTGACGGCAACCTGACCATTTACGCCGGCCCGTCGCAAGACTCCGGCTGCGGCTCTTACGGCGCGTATATCCAAGACCTCTATCTGCTGGGAAACGGCGACTACACGTTCTGCGGCGCTTCGGAAAACGCCGACGCGAGCTACGCTCTGTACTGTGACGACATCGTCGTGTCCCCCTCGCGCTATGAGGATGACAAAGCGCACGGCGTGCGCTTCATCGGCGAAACGGCGGCGTTCGAGTATTTCGACGAATCCGACGAGGATGCGCTGCAATTCACTACCTTTGACAGCCACGAC
Source organism: Acutalibacteraceae bacterium (assembly GCA_045643425.1). Taxonomy (GTDB): domain Bacteria; phylum Bacillota; class Clostridia; order Oscillospirales; family Acutalibacteraceae; genus RGIG426. The sequence continues at coordinate 4,665 of JAZUKW010000022.1, read as the reverse complement.
GTTTTGTGCGCCCAAACCACGAATCCGGACGATTTGGCGGCGGCGGACGACGCCGACAACACGCTTTCCGATGCCAAATATATTTTCTTCGCCTCGAAAGAGCTGATCGAATACGATTTGTGGGTCGGCGGCGTGCAGGTCACCACCAACAACTACGCCGACGTGCTGGGCGACGGCACGGTCTCGTATGAGGAATATTACGACGAAGAATACAACAACGGTATGGGCGAGCCGAAGGGTAAGTGGTTCCGTATGCTGACCCTCCATAACGCCTCGATCACCGATACGTACCGCTACGATGACGACGGCGAAAGTCACTTTGCCTACGAGGGCATCTACTCCCGTCTGGGTGACTTCATCCTCCGCCTTGAGGGCGACAACGCCATCGACATGACGGGTCTTAAAGCCGACGACATCTCCTATATGGACGGCATTTACTGCGTCAACGGCGGCGAGCTGGTGCTCGAGGGCAGCGGTTCGCTCTCCATCACCCTTCCCGACATCCCCACCGATTCCACGGCCGGTATTTCCCAAGAGAAGGTCGTTGTCAATCCCGAGGTGTCCTTGACGATCATCGCGCCGGATTATGACAACTCCACCGGCATTTCCACCTTCAACGGTTGTGAGATCTACTCCCCCAACGTGTTCATCACGGCGGGTGATCCGGCCGTTTTCGTGGGGTCGTCTTCGGGCTCGCTGATCGTAGACTACTATTACGCGGACGCTCATGCCAGCTTCAGCTACAACGACACGAACGCCGTGAAAATCACGAACATCGAAAGCGACTATAATCTCTCCAACTACAGAACCATCAGCACCTCCGCACCGACCTATGATCTGTGGGTCGGCGGCGTGCAGGTCTCGCAGGAAAACGCGTATAACATCCCGTGCGTCAGCGGCAGCGTGTACTACAACGCCTACTCCGAAGAGCTGACGCTCGACAACGCCGTCATCAACGCGGGCGACATCCCGTTCTCGCCGGAAAGGACGATGTGCGGCGGTATCTTCTCGCCGGTGGATTATTTGAATCTCTATCTCTACGGGAACAACGTCATCAACGTGTCCTCCGACGAGGCCGAAGGCTTGATCGGTATCTTCGCGGGCGATGATCTCGACGTTACCGGCAGCGGCTCGCTGACCATCAACGTAGAGGGCAGCGACGCGGAGCGACAGGTGATCGGCATCCTTGCCAACAACGATGTAACGCTCGACAACGACGGTGCGATAACCATTACCGTCACCGGCAACGAGGATATGGCGGGCGGTCTTGCCGCTCAAAACGTCGGTGTCTACAGCCGCGGCGGACTGAACATCAACACGCAGGGCAAAGAGACCGTCGCGTTCATGGCCTACACCAACGCGGACCTCGGCACCCCCGCCGCCGTCAACGTGACGGCGACCGCCACCGTCGATGGCAACGCGGGCGAAGCGATGCGCGTGTTCAGCTATCTGTATCTCGAGCCCGAAAGCGGCATCTGCTCGTTTGACGGCTCGTCGTGCGCGATCAACCCCGAGTTCGTGTTCTCCGTAAGCGCCGGCGATCTGAAGATGAGCGCTTATACCGACCAGGCGGGCGAAAACAAAGTGGATTCCCCCGCGATGGACGATCTGGCGAACTATAAGAAGCTGGTGTTCACCCAGCCCTATGCCGTGACGCCGATCTTGACCAAAACCGAAGCGGAGTGCTCGGTCGAGGTCAGCTACGGTGTCTTCGAGGGCAACAACGAAACCGCGGAGATCGGCTGGGAGGTCGAGGGAACGCCGGACTACATCCACGTTCTTTGCGACGTGGATAACGACGGTTCGTTCGGCGCCTATTTGGAGAGCGTCGAATACGGTGGCCCCGTTACCTATTTCTCTCGTACCGCCAAAGGCAACCCCGGCGACGAGGACCTCACCTGCACCGCACACCAATGGCGGCTTCGTGCCGACTACGCGGACGGCACCGTGGCATACAGCGAGCCGTTCACCGTGACCTATTATCAAATGCTCCGTGACTATGACCTGGCGGTGTATCCGACCATGCCGCGCATCGGCAGCACGCCCGAAACCAGCCCGAGCCTCTACCACGAGCTCTATTACAGCTGCAAGGACGAGCCGATCGTTACCTGGTATCATATCGATAAGCAGACCGGCGCTTACGAAATGGCGTCGGACGAAGTCTTCCTGCCGGGTGAAAGCTACGGCGTGACCTTCGAGGGAACGCTTGTCGACACCCTGCGCGTTGAGGGAGACACGCTCACCGCCCACGTGAAAGACACAGACAGTGCAGAGGTTGTCAACGTCGACTATGACGACGCAAACAATTCGCTGTCCCTTGCCGTTATGTTCGATCCGCTGAAAACCCAGCTGCACGCCTTAGAAGTGGGCTACGACATCGACGAGACCATGACTCCCGCCGACGTGGTCTATTCCGCGCTCGGCGGAGAATCGGGCTCCCCTGTCTCGCTTCCGGTAACGGACGGCGCGGTCGAGGCTGTCTGGACTTATTGCAACAGCGACGTTTACAACGAGGCGAACGCCCGTCCCCTCAGCGACGGCCAGGTGTTCGCCGCCGGCCGCAGCTATCACCTGACGCTGACGGTGCCGCTGGCTGACCGCTTCGGTATGGAATCCGATCCGAATTACGACTGCTACGGTATCTATGATAGCTTTGATGCCTCCTACGATCCCGAAGAGAACGTCGTGACCTTTGACATCCTCGTCGGCTATTTCGACCCCATGCTGACGTCGCTCAACGTGATCGTGTTTGAGCCGGAGGCCGGGTCGGAATCCGGAAACACGAACGAGGTGACGGATTCCATGTACGCCAACGCCACCGCGACCTGGTGCGAAGTGGAATACGCGGAGGAAACCGGCTACACAATTATCAAAACCCTCGACCTCCGCGACCAATTCGAGGCAGGTAAAACCTATCTCGCAATATTCAACGTCACGCTGACAAGCGGAGCGTGTTTCCCCAATCCGTTCGTGACGTTCACCGTCAACGGCAACGAGGCGTACTCCGACGACACGTTCGTTTCCGAGGCGATCGACCCGGAAAACGCGATCGTGTATGCGCTCTTTACCGTTCCGACTGCCGAGACGGTGAAAGCAACCGCCCTCGACTTTACGTTCGAGCCGTTTACGGCGAACAACACCCCGGCGGACGTTGCGGTCGGCTTTGACGACACGCTCCTGTCCTCGCTTCAGGTCGGCGTTGCCGAATATCTCGGCGAGGACGCGCCCGAAAGCTTCTTTGAGGCGGTCGCCGCGATGACGCTCCTCGACAAAAACGACCGCATGGAATACGGCAAGACCTATCTTGTCAGAATGTCCTACGTGCTGAAAGCCGGCGTAGCGCAGGACAGCGCGACCGTGATCAACGTCAACGGTGAAAAGGCCGAGCTTGTGTATCTTGTTGACGGCAAACGCGGCGCGGTGTTAGCGCTTGTTACGCTCGACGAGCCGGCGGTCACGCTTTCCGCCGACGTCACCGAGCTGGAGCGCGGCGATGAGGCACTCGAGGCCGTCGCCTTCGACGTTGCGTATGACTTCGAGCCGACGAACGCTGTTGTTACCGTCTATGACGCGGACGAGGACGAGGTTCTCTCCGCCGCGATCGACGGCACGAAGAACAGCTTCACCGCCGATCTGTCCTCGCTCGAGATCGGCACCTACACCGTGGTCGTTACCGCCTACGACGGCGCTAACGCGATTACGTCCAACGCCTTGACCGTTGAGGTAAAACAGGCGGTTATCGATGAAATTACCATTCTGAATGCGGACGTCACTCCGGTTTACGGCGAAAAAGCCGGCGACCACATGGCATATACTCTGCCGGAGAACGCACCGTATACGGTGACGATGAACGGCTGGTGGGATGTGTTCAACAACCGAGTTTTGGGCGATGACGACACGTTTGAGGCGAACAACGTGTACAGTGTGTGGTGGAATCTCGTTGCGAACGAGGGCTATGTGTTCGCGGATGACGCGACGATCCTTATCAATGGTTCCACCGATGTGGTGGATGCGGAGTACTCCTATCTGGACGTTTCCGGTGAGGAGCCGCTGTTTATCATCTCTGCCAACGGCGTGTTTGTGACAGAACCCACCGAGCCGACCGCGACGGCGACCGAGCCGACCGCGACTTCTTCCGAGACTGAGCCGACCGCAACCGTCACCGAACCGACCGCAACTGTGACCGAGCCGACCGCAACGGCGACCGGCACGCAGGCGGACGAGATCCTCTACGGTGATGCGAACGGCGACGGCGACGTCAATATGAAAGACGTGCTGACGCTGCGCAAGCACCTGGCGGGTATCGAAATCATGCTGCATCCGCTCAACTCCGACGCGAACGGCGACGGCGAGATCAACATGAAAGACGTGCTGATGATCCGCAAATATATGGCGGGCCTCATCGACGAACTCGGCCCGACGGCGTAAAAGCAAACCCAAAAAAGCCTCTCCCGATTTTCGGGAGATGCTTTTCTCTTGTTTTTTTCGGGGCTTTGTGCTATACTGAAACTGTTCAAACGAAAAGGAGGCGTTCTTATGGTGCAGCAATCGTATCATATCGGCTTTAACGACGCGAAAGGCGCGAAATACGTGATTTTGCCGGGCGATCCCGGACGTGTGGAGAAAATTGCGCAGTTTTTGGATGAGCCGCAATTTTTGGCGCAA
>JAZUKW010000021.1:0-5617 GCA_045643425.1 Acutalibacteraceae bacterium | reverse complement strand
CAGCCGCCGGAGATTTTCAGCTCGCGGATGATTTTAATAGCGCTGTCGTTGAGCATTTTGAGGTCGTGGTCGTTGAGCGACAGAATCGGCGCGACAACCACCGAGTCACCGGTATGCACGCCGACGGGATCGACGTTTTCCATACCGCAAATGGTGATGGCGTTGTCGTCCGAGTCACGCATGACCTCGAACTCGATTTCCTTATAGCCTTTAACGCTCTTTTCAATCAGCACCTGATGCACCGCCGACAGTTTAAACGCGTTAGTGCCGATTTCGACAAGCTCCGCCTCGTCGTTGGCAAAGCCGCCGCCCGTACCGCCGAGCGTAAATGCCGGACGAAGCACAACGGGATAGCCGATCCGCTCTGCCGCGGCTTTGGCCTCCTCCAAATCGTAGGTGATTTCCGACGGGATGACCGGCTCGCCGATGGATTCGCACATCTCTTTGAACAGCTCGCGATCCTCCGCGCGCTCGATACTCTCGCTGGAGGTGCCGAGCAGCTCGACGCCGCACTCTTTGAGGATGCCTTTCTTTTCGAGCTGCATCGCAAGGTTAAGGCCGGTCTGACCGCCGATACCCGGAACGATCGCGTCCGGACGCTCGTAACGGAGGATTTTTGCGATATATTCGAGCGTCAGCGGCTCCATATACACCTTGTCCGCGATCGCGGTATCGGTCATAATGGTCGCCGGGTTGGAGTTGCAGAGGATGACCTGATAGCCCTCTTCTTTCAGCGCCAAGCACGCCTGCGTTCCGGCATAGTCAAATTCCGCTGCCTGACCGATGACGATCGGGCCGGAGCCGATGATCAACACTTTTTTGATGTCTGTACGTTTTGCCATTTTAATGACCTCCGTTTATATAGTGAATTTTATTAACCGATTTCAAATACCGTCTTGCCGTCGCAAACGGTTTTTATACATTTGCCGCACACCTCTTCGCCCGCGAACGGCGTGGCGCGGCCCATCGAAAGGAAGCTGTCGGGGTTGATCGCCTCTTTAGCGTTCAAATCCCACACCGTATAGCCGTTAAACGGCAAATGGAAACGCTTGCGCGGATTGACCGCGAGCAGGTCGATGAGCTTATCGAGCGTCAGCACGCCGGGTTTTACAAGCCCGGTATACAAAAGCGGGAACGCGGTTTCGAGCCCCACGATACCGAACGCGCTGTTTTGGAGCCCTCGCGCTTTTTCCTCGGCGGAATGCGGCGCGTGGTCGGTGGCGATCATATCGATCGTACCGTCCAAAAGCCCCTCTAAAAGTGCCTCTTTATCTTCTTTCGACCGCAGCGGCGGATTCATCTTAAACCGCCCGTCCTCCTGCAAATCGTTTTCGTCAAGGAGCAAGTAATGCGGCGCGGTTTCGCAGGTGACGTCCACGCCGTTTTTCTTCGCCTCGCGGATGAGCGCGACGCTCTCTTTGCAGGAAATGTGGCAGACGTGATACCCGCAGCCGGTCTCTTTTGCAAGCGCCAAATCGCGTTTGATCGGCCCCCATTCGCTTTCCGAGCAGATACCACGGTGACCGTGTGCTTTCGCATACGCGCCGTCGTGGATATAGCCGCCGCGAAGAAGCGAATTATCCTCACAATGGGCGACGATAAGTTTGCCGAGCGCCTTTGCCCGTGTCATCGCCTCGCGCATCATGGCTTCCGACTGCACGCCGCGGCCGTCGTCCGAAAACGCGACCACGTTTTTTGCCATCGCCTCAAAATCGGCGAGCGTCTCCCCTTTTTGCCCGACGGTGATCGCGCCGTAAGGAACCACCGAAACGCTTGCATCCGCTTTTATCGCTTGTAGTTGCGGCGCGAGGTTATCCGCGCTGTCCGGCACGGGGTTTAAGTTCGGCATAGTGCAAACGGTGGTATAGCCGCCGTGCGCCGCGGCCGCGGAACCGGTTTTGGTCGTTTCTTTATAACAAAAACCCGGCTCGCGAAAATGCACATGCACGTCGCAAAAGCCGGGGAAGATAACGAGTTCGGATTCGGAGGAAACGGCGGTTTCGAAAAGAGAAGACAACTCAGCCGACACGTCGAGAGCGGCGGGCAAAAATCCCGTTTTCAGCTGTTTCACGTTCTGCTTCGTCACGACGCTCACCTCCGTAAAAAAGAGCCTTGCCGCAAAACGGCAAGGCTCAAACACACACAAAAACAACGCGCCGACAAAAGCCGCGCATTTTCTCTTGTTTGAATCTTGCCGAACTCACGGGAACGACTTAAAGAATTCATCCTCTGTATTGTACCACGACAGGTTGCGGTTGTCAAGGAAAAACACGGTACATTTTGTTATAAAATCGGTCGGAAATCGTGCGATTTGAAATCACTTGACAAAGGTGATATACTATAAAGAAAAACGGAGGTTCCGGAATGAACGAATTATACGAAGCTTTGAAAGGCTTTACCGACGTGCCGCTTGCGGTGCTGTCGTTTCTCTTTGCCCTGCTTTGCCGAAAACACCGCGCCTCAAAAGAGTGGACAACCCTCTTTTTTGTCGTTGCCGCCGCGGCGCTGTTGGGCGCGATCGTCCACGGCGTCGCGCTGCCGCCGCTTGTCGGGGCGCTCGTGTGGGTGGTGCTGTATCCCCTGCTGTTTGAGGCGGTGCGTCGCTTCGGCGTAGTGTTCGGCGCGTTTGCCGACGGACAAAACAAGCCCACCCCGCGCCCGATTTGGATAGCGGAGCTGCTGCTGTATATCGGCGCGGTGGCGATGATGTTTGCGATCTACAAAAACGCGTCGCTCAATTTCGACATTCTCGTGTTTATCGCGTTCGCGGTGATCGTCTTTGTCTACACGCTTGTGCGGATGGTCAAATCGCCGAAACTTCCGCGGCTTGCCGTCGCGTTCGTGGCCCTGCTCGCCGTGCCGGTCTTGTTGCAGGCGTTCGAGGCATTCATCCCCTACGCCGTCGTAATCGAACACACCTTTTTAGCGGTCGCGTTGTTTATCGCCTACCGCATCGCGCTGAAAACCAAAACAGAAGCATAAAAAATCCCCTGCGATCTATTCACGATGGCAGGGGGTTTTTCATTCGTACATTTTTAAAAGATCATCCAGTTGGATGCCGATACCCGCTTGTTTCAATTCTTCTCGCCGCTGTTCGTATAAATTCATAAGAAGCACTACGCCCTCGCGACCGTAGTGGATGCAGTTGTGGCAATGGCTGCAAAGCGACACAATGTTGGCGGGAACGTCCAGCGAGTGTTGAAACAGCTTCTGATACGACATCGGGATCAGGTGGTGTGCCTCTGTATACGGCGTTCCGTCTCCTTTGCGCTCGAAGAGCGGGTGATCGCGATTGAACTCACAGCAAAACTCCGCGCGCTTCAGCGCCGCCTTAGACACCGCCGGATCACGCGGATATTTCACCGCGACGCCCGACGTGATCGGCTTTGGTGCCGGCCGGCTTTGCGGAACGTAGATCGTGTCTTCCTTTGGCATTTCCCCCGCGTTTACTTTGGCAAGGTACTCCGCTTCCTCCGACACATCGACCGGTATTTTTTCGAACGACGGAAGCGACGGCTCGCTCGAGGGCGTGTCTGTAGTCTTGCGCGGCGTTTTGCCGAAAAACATAAAGTACAGCTCGCACGGCGTTTCATAAAAGTGATAATGCTTCATCCGGCGAAAGACCTCTTCGATTTGCCAGGACAGCTCGAAGGAGTTTCCTTTTGTCGGCGTGATACCAAACGCGTTTTTCAGCACGTCTTTTTTGAAATCGATCGTGTGAAACTGCGGAAAAGCGTCCGGCAAAATCATGTGTAGGTATTTATGTAACCAAGCGCCGGGCGTGCATATCTCCCGGATTTTTTCGAAAAAGCGTTTATAGTCATCACGGCAAGTGAACGCCGGGCGCGGCATAAGCAGCGCGCACAGCTTTTGTAACGTCTCGTAGCCGTAGGCGCTTGCCTCGTCTCTACTGAGGACGGTGCCTTTTTTCCCTTTTTTCCACACGCCGGAGCTTTTATAAATCAAAAGATTGTTGATATATTGTATCCCGATATGTCCGAAGTCGGAAAGAGGGGCGTTTTTCCCTTCGTCAAAAAGCATTCCGACCATGCTATCTTTATTTTCATAGTCAAACACTTCTTCCAAAACACGATGCTCCGGGATTTTAGAAAGCTTTTCCGGGGAATACTTTACCGCAAAATCGCGATAAATCTCGCGAAGCTCATCGTCGGAAAACGAGCGCCGATCTTTGATTTTGTCGAGATTTTGCTCATAATAAGCATCTAAGCGCTGTGCCACCGCATCGAAATCGTTCACGCAAGTCCCCCCCTTTTTTACTCAGTATACCACACAGGCGAACAGCGTGCAAGAACCGCACCGTTCGCTTTTTTCATTCGCAGTCGTCCTCGTCCTCCCAATTTTCGGAGTTCGCCCAAATCTCATAGTCGTGACGTGCTTTTTCGAGGTCCCGCTGCTTGCGGGATTTTTTCTTTTGCGGCGGCTCTTTTTTTCGGTTGCCCGCCGCGTCGCAGCCCGCAAGATCACACAAAAGCTTCAGCAGCATACGCGCTCCCTCCTTCTGTTATCAGAATACCACACCGCGCGTCCCAAAAACGGTGCTTCTTTTTAGTGGTGATGATGGTGGTGTCCGGCCTCGGATCCAAACTGCGGATGGCAGTCCACGTCGTCACAGCGCTCTGCCTCGGTCTCGATCACCGCATGGACGATGTGATGCTCCGCAAGCTCCGCCCGAAGTGCCGCTTTTAAGGTCGGCAGGTCGTCGGAATCGGTCACCACGTGGAAAGTCGCGTAATGGTGCGCGCCGTCCATACTGCGGATATGCAGGTGGTGCACGTCCAAAACGCCGTCAACGGATAGGAGCTCCTCTTTTAAGTGCGCTACGTTTACGTCGGCGGGCGTTTTCTCCAAAAAGAGGTCGGCGATCTCAACAAGGTTTTTGACCGCGCATACAAGGATAAACGCCGCCACGCCAATGCTCATCAGCGAATCGAGAATGCCGGCGTCGGTGAAACACATCACGACGGCACCGACCAGCACGACCGCCCAACCGAGCACGTCCTCGAGCATGTGGAGGTTGACCGATTTTTGGTTGAGCGAATCCCCCTCCCGCGTGACAAACGCGGCAACGAGGTTGACGACCACGCCGATAACGGCGAGCACCAGCATTCCGCGATAATCCACCGCGACGGGGTGAAACAGCCGTTCTATCGACTCTTTGATCATAATTCCCGAACCGAGAATCAAAATCACCGTCGTAATCAGCCCGCCTAAAACGGAATACCGCAGATAGCCGTAGGTGTGTGCCTCGTCCACGTCCGAGCGGCTTTTCTTTTCAAGAAAATAGGAAATGCCGATCGAAAGCGCATCGCCGAAATCGTGAACGGAATCGGACAAAATCGCCACGGATTTTGTGAAAATCCCGCCAACCAGCTCAAACAGCGAAAACGCCAAATTCAAAAGAAAGGCAACCAAAATATTCTTTTCGGTTTTCATACAGTCGCCTCGTTTCTGTATTTTTGAGTGAAAAGTGAATCGTGAAAAAAGTAAAAACCGACAAAACTCATCGAGTTTTGTGGGTTTTTGGCGGAGAAGGGGAGACTCGAACTCCCGCGCCGGTTACCCGACCTACGCCCTTAGCAGGGGCGCCTCGTCACCA
>JAZUKW010000020.1:0-2944 GCA_045643425.1 Acutalibacteraceae bacterium | reverse complement strand
CGGGTTGGCGTCCATGATTTTCTTCATCGCATCGTTCAGCGACGTCGCCAGCACTTTAATACGCGTGCTGCCGTCCATGGATTGCGTCATCGAGCTGGAAAAGTCGAGAACGAACAGCACGTCCGCCGCATTTTGCTCCATAATCGTTTCGATGGTTTCCTCGGAGTAGGAGTATTCCTGCGCCAAAGCGGACAGCGTCACGTCGAACGCGTTGCTCGCGTCGTTCGCCGACACCGACTTGTCGACCCAAACGCGGCCGTTCGACGCCTCCGAGCCGAAGCCGTCCGTCACACCGGCGCTGGCATACGGCGGCGTATTGGTCATATCGTCCGCCGCAATACGGCAGACGTACTCGCTCTGTGCCGTCAACGTACCGACGGATTCATCCGCCGAGCCGACGAACACCATCGTCGCAAGGCAGGACACCGCCAGCAGCACAGCACAAGCCGCCGACCAAATTTTGATCCCTTTCATTTTCTTCATACTCTTTCGCAAGACCGCCCTTTTCGCGCGATCTCACTCCCTCCTTTGTTGTGGTTTCGGTAAGGTATATCATAAGGATTTACAGCATTTTAGGGCACTCGCCCACTCTATTTATTTTATTATATAAGGGAGGTTGCCATTATGCAACCCCCGCGCACGAAAAACTTTGTAGAAAATTCTGGAAAGCAGGCACAGGTTTTTGTGCAATTTGCTCTTTTGTATACAAACAGGCGCCTTTTTCGGCGAAAAAGATACGTCCTTTCGCCGCCGAACGCAAAAGCCCCCGCAACCTCTGTTGCAGGGGCTTGTAGCCGTAGTTTATTCGCTTTTTTCGCTCGCGCCGCTCGCCGCGTTCGCCGCCACCCGCTCGCACCGAATGGTCACGCGCGCGGTTCGGCTGTAGGTGCAGGTATAGAGCGTCAGATCCCAGTCGCTTTCGAGCATCGTCTGCGTCTGACCGGGCGTGAGTGTTTCGATGTCGCCCACCTGATAGCGGTGAAACGTGCCGTCCATCTCGGTAAACGTCACCTCGTCGCCCATTGAAAGCTCTGCCAGCCGCCCGAAATGCGTCGGGTAGTTGTGGCCCGCGATGACGAAATCGTCCGTCTTGGGCGCGCCGTAATAGCGGCAGGGCGCAAGCTTCAGCCGCGTATAGTCCCAATCGTCCATCACCGGCAGCTGAATACCGAGCGTGGGCAGCCCGACGACACCGATATACGGATAGCCGTCCACCATCGCGACCGACAGCGCGGTTTCCTCGTCGTGCGACACCTCGAGCGAGGTCTCGCTCATCTGTTTCAGCACGTCCTGCGACGCGGTTTCGGCGCTGTTCGTCTCCCACGCGTTATAGAGTAATAACCCGATTGCGGCGAGCATCGCCAAAACGCCCGCCGCAATTAAAATTGTTCCTATCTTCTTACGCATTGTCCTTTTTCTTTTCCTTTGAGATTACAAGCACACCGCCCGCCACAAGCAGCACACCGACCACCGCCAAAACGGGGATCGGCCACTTGAGCTGGCCGGTATAGATCAGCGAGTCGGTGTTGGTGATGATAAACGTGTCACCCACGCGGCGGCAGGTCGGGTAATAGCCCTTTTTCACGTTTAATTCCTCGGCGGTGATAATATCGCTGTCCGCCACCGGCGGCATCAGCATCTGCCAATCGTTCTCCGCCGACAAAATCACCGTTCCGATGATCTTGTCCCCCTCTTTCAGCGCGATTTCCACGCTGTCGGGGCGGTTTTTCGCATCGTCGTTCCACACCTTTTTCATCGTAAACGACACCATACGCTCCACGTGCGGCTTCGGGTTGGCGTTTACGTCATACACCCACTTGCCGTCCTCGAAATTCGGCGTACAGCACAACACCGGCACGGTCAGCGAGTAATCCTCCTCGCCGGCGGTTTGGATCGCGAGATAGGTGCCAAGCTCCAGATCGGCAAACGTCAGCTCGCCGTTTTTGTCGGTCACGGCCTTCGCCACCGGGCTGCCGTACAAATCGTTTTCCACGATATAATCCGCGAGCGCGCTCGAATCGACCTCGTGCTTGAGGTCACCGATCGGCTTGCCGTAGCCCTCGAACTCCGGCAGATACTCGAACGTAAACGTGCCGCCGTTTTGCACCGCCGTCGCGATCAAATACAGCGAGAACGGCGCGTTCGCCACGCCCCCGTTGCCGGATTTAAGCGTCAGCGAGATCGAGCCCTTGCGGTTAAGATCCACCGCTTCGGCGGCGGCAGGCAACAGCAAAAGCACACACAGCACCAGCGCAAATCCCACACAGAGGATTTTTTTCATATTCACTTTTGTCGTCATAAAAAATCCCCCTTTCCGTGAGATTTCAGTCTTGTTTAAACGCCTCGGACTCGTCCGGCGTCATATCCTCGCGCAGCTCGGCAAACGCGCGGGCGCTCGCCTTGTCGCGGCCGGATTTTACAAACACAAGCACCACCAGCAGCACCAAAATCGGCACCGCCACGATCGGCGCGACCAGCATCGGCTCGATTTGGATCGCGTCCGACGTAATGCGCACAGTGCTGACGTACTCGTTCTCCACGCGATGCCCGCGCACAAGCAAACGGTGCGTGTTGATGCCGTAAGGCGTGCAGGTGACGAGCGTACAAAAATCCTCGCCGAGCGACAACCGCAGCCCCTCCACCTCATGCGGCAGAACGATGCGGATCTGGTCGACCTCATAGGTCGCCTCCTCGTCGAGCACGCGCAAAACGAACGTGTCCCCCACCGTGAGCTTATCCAAATCGGTAAACAGCCGCGCGGACGGCAGTCCGCGGTGGCCGGACAACACGCAATGGGTGCTGTCGCCGCCGATGGGAAGCGACGTGCCGGGAATGTGACCGATCGCGATCGCCAAAACCGACTCCTTCGTGCCGTGATAAATCGGGTATTCCACCTTGATTTCGGGGATCTCGATCGTCCCCATAATGCCGGTGCCGGAAATAT
>JAZUKW010000019.1:0-8829 GCA_045643425.1 Acutalibacteraceae bacterium | reverse complement strand
GCATTTCTTGAAAAGTTTTTTGATTTTCAAAAGTAACGGTTTTTCTTTTACTTCTTTTGCGCTATCGCACGGAAGCGATATGCCGAAAACAGTAAATGAAAAGTACTCATCTTTTTGATTGTTCGGAAATTGAAATCCTTTATCTACACGTATACTGATAAAAAATTCGTCTTGGATATCAATTTCATGTTCTGACAATTTCAAAACAGTTCCACACGCTGTATATCCTGCAAATATATACTGGTATTCGCCGTCAAGTTCCACGGGGCCTGTTTCATCCGGCCTTGTTATATCAATGCCAAACTTTGTCAGAAATGTTTCTAATTTCGGAAATTTACCTATGACATTTGAATTAAAATGCTGACAGTATTCGCATTCACACAAGGAATTGTTTCGATAATACTCTTTCGTTTTTTCAACGTCTACCGAAAAGATATAGTCATCAATTCTGATTTCTGTCATCTGTTTTTCCACCTATTTTGCTTTTTACGGTTTTGCAAGATGCAATGAGCATAACACGGATAGATGTGCATTGTTCGTTTAAGGTTTTATAGGTTTGTTCGTTAATATAATTTGTGCGGTATAAAAGTTCGAGCCAGTATCCCGTTTCGCTTGCCTCTTTGAGAGCGATTTCAAGTTTAGAAATAAAATCCTTATTGCCTTGTGCATAGTTTGCTTCGTATATATTTGCACCGATTGAAGTGCCGGAACGACCTATTTGGTTTGAAATAACTGATTCGTGTTTGGATTTTAAGTCTTTTACAAGATTTATTATTTGAACGGAAAAGTTCATTGATAAATCACGGAGTTTTGATTCGGACATAAACAACACCTCACTTTCAACGATATTATGACGCAAAAGCAATGCTTTGTAAAGTGATGTTTGCCCTATCGGGCAAGTGATGTTGTGCTGTTGCACAGTGATGCTTTTGCTTCGCAAAAGTGATGTGATGTGTTCCACCCACGCCCGCAGGCGCATCACTCGCCGCAGGCGAACATCACGCACGAAGTGCACATCACGTTCCGCACAGCGGAACACATCGTTCAAAAAAGTCCCTTTTGTCGGTAGACAAAAGGGACTTTTTTGTTGGCGGAGAGGAGGGGATTCGAACCCCTGATACGCTATTAACGTATACACGATTTCCAATCGTGCGCCTTCGACCAGCTCAGCCACCTCTCCACGGCGACTGTACCATTATACTAACTCCCTTTGAAAAAATCAAGGGGTTTTTTGATTTTTTTCAATTTCTTTCGGGAATCGGTCAGCCGTTCCAGCGATTTTGTACCTCTTGATAGCGGGCGGCAGCTTTCTTCACCGCGTCCTCCCACGACAGATACAGCGTCGCTCCCGCGCGCGCTCCCACCGTTTGGAGCGCCTGCTCATCCTCACACGCGGACAGCACCGCACGGGCAAAATCCTCGGCGTTTTCGTTCGCCAAAAAGCCGTTGAGCCCGTCGGTCACGCCCTCGGCGGCACAGCTGCCGCGCGTCAGCACGCTGGGGCATTCGCACGCGGCGGCCTCTTTAACAACCAGCCCCGACGTGTCGTAAGTAGACGGGAACAAAAAGAGATCGGCAAGTGTATAGAAATCCCGCAGCTGCTCACGGTCCAAAAGCATTCCGGTAAACCGCACGTCGCCCTGCAAGCCGAGCGAATTCGCATAGGCGCGGATCGCGGGCGCATCCAGCCCGTCGCCCACCATCAGCGCGGTAAATTGCAGCCCTTTTTGGCGGGTGATCTTGAGCGCGTCCAAAATAATGCGGATGTTTTTATACCACATCATCCGCCCCACGAACAACAGCACCACGCGGTCGGACGGGATATTATACTGCTCGCGCAGAGCGTCGGCACGCACGGCATCCGCTTTGCCATAGGCAAAATCGGTGCCGTTTTCCATCACGACGTACTCGCCGTCATACCCCACCTGGCGCAGCGCCTTTCCGCAGGATTCGGTGACCGCCCACACCTCGTCCGCCGCCTCCAAATTATGACGAATGACCTGAATGGCGGCGGCACGCGCGGCGGGAGAATGCAGCCGCACGCGCAAATCGACGTCGAATTTCGTGTGGTAGGTGTGAATGAGCGGCACCTTGCGCTTGTGGATCAGCTCGTCCGCAAGCACACCGGACGCAAAGGGACAATGGACGTGCAAAAGATCCATTTTGATATTGTTCAGGTTGCGGACCAAAATCGGCGAAAACGGCATTCCCGCCGGATAGCCGATCCGCTTCGGCGTCGGCAGCGACGCATAGCGGTGGACGCGGAACGGATAGTCGCCGTCCCTCGCTCCGCGACAGCGCGGCGCGATCACGCTGACCTTATAGCTCGGTTGTTCGTTCAAGGCGAGCGCATAGTTTTTGACCGCTTGCGCCACGCCGTCCACACTCGGCGGGAACGAATCGTTAAGAAGACCGATATGCAACGGGAAGACTCCTTTCGGATCAGTTGGTTTCTTCTTGCCGCGCTTCCGCCGCGGCGAGCTTTTTAAGCTCCTCTTCCTCAAGCTGACGATACGCCACTTTACCGACAAGCGTTTTCGGCATATCCTCTTTGAACTCAATATCGTACGGCATCGCGTATTTGGCGATATGCTCACGACAGTAATCCATCAAAACGTCCAGCGTTTCTTTCGACGCGGGCGTGCCCGGCGTCAGCTTGACGAACGCTTTGACCTTTTGCATTTTATACGCATCCGGCACGCCGATCACACAGCTCATCTGGACGTAGTCGTGCGCGTCGAGGATGTTTTCGATCTGGCCCGGATACACGTTATAGCCGGAGCTGATGATCATACGCTTGGCGCGGCCGCGGAAATAGACGAAGCCCTCCTCGTCCATCGTGCCGAGGTCGCCGGTATATACCCAGCGCAAGCCGTCCTCGTGGGAGCGGATGGTCTGGGCGGTCTCGTCGGGGTGGTTCATATATTCCCGCATAACGGTCGGGCCGGCGAGCAAAATCTCGCCCTCCTCGTTGTAGGGCAGCTCCTTGTCCGTTCCCGGCTCGACGATTTTGATGTAGGTGTCGGGGAACGGCACGCCGATGCTTCCCTCTTTGCAGAGAAGCGGCGGCGTCAGGCAGCACGCGGTAACGGTCTCGGACGTACCGTAGCCCTCGCGCACCTGAATAACGGCGTGGTGGTCGTAGAGGAATTTGTCGAATTTCTTTTTCAGCTCCACCGACAGCGAGTCGCCGCCGGAGAACACGCCTTTAAGACAGCTCAAATCGGCGTTCTCCATGCTGGGCAGGCGCAACAGCGCCTCGTACAGCGTCGGCACGCCGGCGATAAAGTTGCATTTGTATTTCACGATCTGTTTCGCGTAGCTCTGCGCCGTAAACCGCGGAATGAGGATGCACCGGCCGCCCTGCGACAGCATCGTATGCACGCACACGCCGAGGCCGAACCCGTGGAACAGCGGCATAGCGGCGAGCATCCGGTCGCCGACGCGGAACATGGGGTTGGCGGCGATGACCTGCTGGCCGAGCGCGTTAAAGTTCTTGTTGGTCAGCACGATCCCCTTGGTCGTGCCGGTCGTGCCGCCGGAATAGAGGATGACCGCGGCGTCGTCCGGCCCGCGGTTCACGCGGTAGTTATAAAAGCACGCGCGCCCGAGCTTCAAGAAGTCTCTCCAGCGAATGATCGGTGCATCCGACGGGATTTTTTCGATTTTGCGGCCCTCGGTCAGCATATAGCCGGCCTTGATCGGCTTCGACAGCTCGTCCTTGATGCTCGCGATGATGATGTTGACCACCTTGGTATTTTGGCGAATACGCTCGAACTTCGCATAGAATTGGTCGAGCGTGATCGCGGTAACGCTGTTCGATTCGTTGAGATAAAATTCGATCTCTTTCTCGGCGGACAGCGGGTGGATCATATTGGCGATCGCGCCGATCATATTGAGCGCGTAAAACATATACAGCGCCTGCGGGCAGTTGGGCATAGCGATCGTCACACAGTCGTTTTCGCGCACGCCGATGGTTTTGAGCGCCTTGGCGCATTTTTCCACTTCCTGCACAAGTTTTTTGTAGGTCGTGGATTTGCCCATAAAGTCAAACGCGATATTGTTCGGATGTTCGGCGGCGATTTTCTCCACCGCCTCGAACATCGTCCCCTCAAAATAGTCAAGGTGCATCGGCACGCCGCCCATGCTCCCCTCCCACGGGGTTCTCGCTTCTACGGTTCCCATTAAAATTCCACTCCTTCACAAAGCGGCTTGTCCAGCAATTCCGGATGTTCGAGGAGATGCCGGAGCAACCGCACGGTTTTCGAGTAATAATAGCCGTCGGCGATACGCTCGTCGATGGTGAGGCCGAGGTCGATACTGTCGTTCATCGTGCAGGTGCCGTCCTCGTCGAAAAACGGGCGCTTTTTCTTTTCGCCGATGGCGCAAAACACCGACGTCGTGCCCCAATTGGTCAGATGATGATAGCCCGAGTGGAGCTTGATCGAGCCGAGGTTCGTCAGCACCACCGACGAGTAGTAGGGATCGGTCTCGATAAACGACTGCGGCACTTTGCCGTGGCGGTCGAGCATACACACGAATTTCACCGCCGTTTTGGAGACCCACCGCGGCAGCTTGTTGAAAATATCCATATTCTCGGTAGACTTGTCCACGCTGTCCGCGCGGCGAGTCTTCGAGACGAATTTGTAGATTTTTTCGTGGATGGTATCGAGCGTGTCGCCGTCCTCCATGTGGATAAACGCGAGTCCCTCCGCGCCGTCGTCCGCGAACAGCTTTTTGACAACGAACGCCGCCGAAACGTCGTTGCGCTGATACATATTACCGTTCACGATAAAGCGGTTCATCTTCGGCCGCAGCGTGATCGTTTTCACCATCGCCGTGACGATGAGCTGGAACAGGTTATACTTGTACTCGGGATCGTTCGCGTTTTTCTTTTCGAGATAAGCGTTGGCGGCGGTCAGGTCGATGCGCTCACTGATGAACGCCTCGTTGTCGCAGCGATTCGGATAAATCAGCGGCATAATAAAATGCATCGAGTCAATATCTCGGATCAGCTTGCCGTCGCGGCGATCTCCCCATTTTTTACTCATAAGCAAAACACCTCTTTTGTCGCATACAGGGGTAGTATACCACACCGTTTTAAAAAATGCAAATCCCGAATTTCGGTTGTAATCGAAACGGAAATGTGGTACACTATTCGTAACGCTAAAAGAAAGGCGGCAAAACGATGCCCGTACGTTTAAACGACGATAAAGAAATCGTCAAAATGATCCGCGAGGGGTTAAAAGCCAAGGACGGCTACTGCCCCTGCCGACGCGAAAAAAAGCCGGAATACAAATGTATCTGCGAGGAATTCCGCGCCCAGATCGCCGACCCCGATTTCGAGGGGTATTGTCATTGCCGACTGTATTATAAGGAGAAAGACAAATGAGCTATACTGTAAACGAACGCCTTTACGGCTTTACCGTCACGCGGGTGCGCGAGGTGCCGGCGCTGTCCGGCACGTTTTACGAGCTGCGCCACGATTGCGGTGCGGAGCTTTGCTGGCTTCAAAACGGCGAGGAAAACAAAGTGTTTTCCGTCGCGTTCAAGACCTTGCCGGAAAACAGCACCGGCGTATTCCACATTTTGGAGCACGCGATGCTCTGCGGCTCGGAGAAATATCCCGTCCGCGAGCCGTTTCTCGATTTGCTCAAGGGGTCGATGAACACGTTTTTAAACGCCCTCACCTACCCCGACAAAACGGTGTATCCCTGCGCGAGCCGCAACACCCACGATTTTCTCAATCTCACGTCGGTGTACCTCGACGCGGTATTTGCGCCGAAGCTGCTCGAAAACCCGAACATTTTTTATCAGGAGGGCTGGCACATCGAGCCGACTGCCGACGGGTTTGCGTTTAACGGCATCGTGTTTAACGAGATGAAAGGCGCGCTCGCCGACCGCGACAGCATCGTCGGCGAGGAAATGCTGCATCTTCTGTTCCCCGACACCTGCTACGGCGTGATCTCGGGCGGTGATCCCGCCGTTATCCCCACGCTGACCTACGAGGATTTTTGCGACACCTACCGCCGCTTTTATCACCCCGGCAACGCCCGGTTTTATCTCGACGGCGACCTGCCGTTTGAAGAGACGCTTTCGCTCATCGACGGCTATCTCTCCCGCCCGCAAACAAAGCTCGTGCCGCCGGTCGTCACGATGCAAGCGCCGCGCGCCGCGGTCGGTCACAACCGCTATGAGATCGCCGCGGACGAGCCGCGCGAAAATCGCGGGCAGGTGACGTTCGGTAAAATCATCGGCACGTTCGAGGATCGCCGAAAAATTTTGGCGCTGCGCGTGCTGTTCGACGCGGTGGCGGGTTCCAACGAGGCGCCGCTCACCCGCGCGCTGCTCTCCGCCGAGCTCGCGGAGGATCTCGAGACGGAGGTGGCGGATTACCTCGCCCAGCCGTACGTCCAGATCAACGTGAAAAACGTAAAAGACGGCAAAGCGGACGACGCGCTCGCGCTGCTGCGCGATACCGCCCGCTCGCTGTGCAAAAACGGACTTGATCGCGACGAGCTCGAAGCCTCGCTCGCCGCCCTCGACTACCAGCTGCACGACGTGGCCGAGCCGCAGGGCATCGAGCGCGATCTGAATTCCCTGCGCAGCTGGCTGTACGGCGACGATCCGCTCGCGCCGCTCGTTCCCGACGCGGACTTGGCGGCGGTAAAAGAGATGCTTGACGGCGACGGCTTCGAAAAGCTGCTGTTCGAAATTTTCTGCGACGAACAGAACGTCGCCACGCTCTATACCGAGGCGTCGGTGACGCTCGGCGAAGAAAACCGCCAAAAAGAGGCGGCGCTGTGCGCCAAAATGACCGCCGATTGGGATGACGCGAAAAAAGCCGAAAACAAAGCGCTGTGCGATGCGCTTTTAACGTGGCAGCAAGCCCCCGACACCCCCGAACAGATCGCGACGCTGCCGATGCTCTCGCTCGACGAGGCGGGCGAGCCGCCCGCGTGGGTGGAGACGGAAGAGAGCGCGCAAGACGGCGTGCGCGTGTGGTATCACCCGGTCGCCTGCCGCGACGTCGTTCACCTCAAGCTGTATTTCCCGCTGACCGGGTGCGATCTTGCTACCCTCGGCGACTTGGAACTGTTTGCCCATCTCCTTTGTGAACTGCCCACCAAACAGTATTCCACGCTCTTGTTACAGCAAAAAATCAAACGCTATTTCGGCTATCTGCGCTTCGCGGTCACACCGGTGCACACCGGCGACACCGCCACCTGCGTGCCCTGCCTCGTGGCAAGCGCCGGCTTTATGCGGCAAAACGAAACCGAGGCGCTCGCCCTGCTGTCGGAGATTTTACTGCATACCGACGTTTCCGATGTGTCGCCCGTTTTTGAAATCTTCCGTCAAATGGACGACACCGCGCGCCAGTCGCTCATTATGGAAGGTCACCAGTACGCCATGTACGCCGCAGGCGCTTGCGGCTCGGCGGCGTGCGCCGTGACCGAGGCGCTTTGCGGCAACACCCAAATCGAGCATCTGCACCGCCTAATGGAAAACGAGCAAGAAACCGTTCCCGCGCTCGTGGCGTCGATGAGCGAAGTGTTCCGCCAAGCCGTGGGCAAAAAGGGTCTTATCGTCAGCATCACCGCCGACGAGCCGTTCGACGTGTCGGCGCTGTTGGCAACGTTTCCCGACGACGGCGATCCCTTTGAACCGAAAGCCTACAAAACCGCACTTCCCCAGCACTCCACCGTCACCATTCCTGCCGCCATCGGCTTTTCTGCGCGATCGCTGACGCCGCCGGATGCCATATGGAACGGGCCGCTGAAAGTGGCGTGCAACATCCTCTCGCTCGATTATTTGTGGAACAAACTGCGCGTGCAGGGCGGCGCCTACAGCGCCGGCTGCGGTGTGCGCGCATCCGGCCGTATGTTCGCCTACACCTATCGCGATCCCTCTCCGATAAATTCGATGAACGTGTTCAAAGAATTGGCAGACGCCCTGCTCGCCTTTTGCGACAGCGGCGAAGACGTGGAGCGCTACATCCTCTCCACCGTCTCCTCTACCGAGCCGCTCAAAACCCCACAGCAAAAGGGTGCCTCTGCCAATGCGTACAAGTTTGAAGGACTAACAAAAGCGGATGTTTTGGCCTACCGCAACGCCATTCTTCACACCGATAACGCCGCCGTGCGCGGTTGCGCCGACCTCCTTCGGAAATTTGCCGAAGAGGGCTCAACTTGTGTGGTGGCGGGCGCCGATTTGCTTCCCGAAACCGACGCAAAAACCACGTAAAAAGAAACCGACTGTATTTTTGTCTTTTTCGACGAAATCCGCCGTCGGGTGGTTTACAGACGACAGATTTTGTGGTATACTTTTCTCAACTTAATACGGAAAGGTCGGGACGGTAAAATGGCTAACGAAGCAAACATCTTTAACGAGAAAAACGGCGTTGCTCCCCTGCGCATCATCGCGCTGCGCGGCGCGCAGGAGCTGGGCGACGAGATCAACGGGTATCTCACCCGCTGGACGAAAGAGGCAGGCAACGAGGTGGAGACCTTCCTGCTGGATTCGGATTGCCCCCGCTTCTCCTCCGGTGACTCCAAAGCGACGCTCAACGAAAGTGTGCGCGGCGCCGACGTGTTCATTCTGGTGGACGTGGGCAACTACAACTGCACCTACAAAATGTTCGGCAAAGAGAATATGATGTCGCCGGACGACCATTTCCAAGATCTTAAACGCATCATCCAGGCGGTCGGCGGTAAAGCCCACCGTATCAACGTGGTGATGCCGATTCTTTACGGCGGCCGTCAACACCGCCGCAACTACCGCGAATCGCTCGACTGCGCCGCGATGCTCCAAGAGCTGCAGGCGATGGGC
>JAZUKW010000018.1:0-7467 GCA_045643425.1 Acutalibacteraceae bacterium | reverse complement strand
AATCAATCAGTCGGACAAAATCACTGCCTTGTACTGCCGCTTATCGCGTGATGATGAGCAAGAAGGTCTGTCGGGCAGCATCAAAAATCAGCAATCTATTTTAGAGAAATACGCAAAGGACAACGGTTTCAAAAACACGCGTGTTTTCGTGGATGACGGTTGGTCGGGCACAACGTTTGCACGCCCCGCTTTTACGGAAATCATGGAACTCGGCGAACAAGGGATGATTGGCACGCTTATCGTGAAAGACCATTCCCGTTTGGGACGTAACCGTTTGATTGTCGGTCAGCTTATGGAAGAAGAATTTGACCGTATGGGGATTCGGTATATTGCCATTATGGACAACATCGACACCGCCAACGGTATCAGTGACCTTGTTCCTATGCAAGACTTGTTCAACGAATGGCACGCGAAGAACACGAGCCAAAAGGTGCGCAATGTGTTCAAGAACAAAGGGATGTCGGGAAAACCGCTGACAACCAATCCGCCTTACGGCTATATGAAGAACCCGGAAAGCAAAGATGAGGTCTGGGTGATTGACGAGCCGGCTGCGGCGGTTGTAAAACGGATTTTCGAAATGTGTGTGGCCGGACTCGGACCGACACAGATTGCGAAAAAGTTGAAAGCGGACGGCGTGCCCACTCCGGCGGAGTATTGGAGCAGCGTCAAGCGCAAATGCGGAAACTTACCGGCGGTGAAAAACAATTGGTGTGCCGCAACGGTATCGGACATGCTGTCGAAGCAGGAATACTGTGGAGATACTGTCAATTTCCGTACCACTACCAAGTCTTTCAAGAACAAAACGAAGATTGAAAGACCGCCCGAAGAATGGAAAATCTTTGAAAACACCCATCCTGCCATTATTGACCGCGAAACCTTTGCTCTTGTGCAGGAGCTGCGGCAACATCGCCGCCGTCCGACAAGAACGGGAATCATCAGTATGTTTTCCGGTATTCTCTATTGTGCGGATTGCAAAGAAAAACTGTATTACAGCGCAACCGGCAACTACAAGCGTGAACAAGCAAATTTCTTTTGCTCATCTTACCGCAGGAACTCCGAAGTATGCTCCGCCCATTTTATTCGTGAAAAAGTCGTGTATGAAATGACATTTGAAGCGATACGACGGGTTTTTAACATGATTCATATCTTCGAGGAAGAATTTGCAGAAATGCAAATGGCTCATTATGGAACGGAGAAAAAGAAAGAGCTTGCGGCAAAGAAAAAGGAATTGACAAAAGCAAAGAACCGTATCACCGAAATTGACGGTCTTATCCTTAAACTGTATGAGGATAACGCCAACGGGAAATTGTCCGATGAACGGTATGCCACGATGACCGAATCTCTGGAGCGAGAACAAGCAACTCTCAAAGCGGCAGTTCCGGATATGGAGATGTATCTTTCGGTTGAAACGGACAAATCGGTGGGGTTGCAAAAGTTCATCGAAAAAGTCAAAAACCTTACGGAGTTTACCGAACTCACGCCGGAACTTCTGCACGAATACATCGAAAAAATCGAGGTTCACGCACCGCGTTATGTTGACGGAAAACGGGTTCAACTTTTGGACATCTATTTCAATGGTGTCGGCATTGTACAAGAAATGACACCGGAAGAAATGGAAGCCGCGTTCCAAAAGCGCTTGAAAGAAACCCAAAGCAAAACGGCATAACCATAATGGCTATGCCGTCTCACAAAAACAATTATTAAGATTTGATACAAAGGCCCTCCCGTTGGGGCACCTTCCTTACGTAGGGTGCCCCCTCGGCGGGATTTTTTTATTTCCAATTGAACGTAAACAGTCCGTACACGTACAAAAACAGCACGCATCCGGGAACGAGTATCGCGAAAATCGGTTTCATCCACGGCTTTATCTTCGGCCCTTCGCCGGCGTTGGCCTCGCGCATAAAGTTGTCGAAGCCCCAGCCGTAGTGCTTGTTACAGCAAAACGCTATAAAGAGGATCGAGCCGATCGGCAGCAGGTTGTAGGATACGATGAAGTCCCAAAAATCGAGCCACGCGCTGTCCGGCCCGAACGGGTGGAACGGCCACAGACTGTAACCGAGGGCGGTGGTCAAGGCGACGAGGAACATTGCCGTACCGCAGATAAGTGCGCCTTTTTTGCGGCTCCAGCCGGTCAGCTCCCGCGTGCAGGCGAGGATGTTTTCATACACCGCGAGGGCGGTAGACAGCGCCGCAAACGTCATAAACAGGAAGAACAAAGCGCCCCACACGCGCCCGCCCTCCATATTGGTGAAGACGGTCGCCATCGTGTCGAACAAAAGCGACGGGCCGGAGTTGACCTCCACGCCGTAGGTGAAGCAGGAGGGGAAGATGATAAATCCCGCCATGATCGCCACAAAGGTGTCGAGTGCGATAATGTTGATCGATTCGCCGAGGAGCGAACGGCCTTTGTCGATATAACTGCCGAAGATCGCCATAGCACCGATGCCGAGGCTCAGCGTAAAGAACGCCTGGTTCATCGCGGCAACGACGGTGTCGCCGGTGATTTTCTTAAAATCGGGGAGGAGGTAGAATTTCATCCCCTCCGCCGCACCGGGGAGAAGCACGCTGCGCACCGCGAGCACGACCATCAGCCCCAGCAGGAAAATCATTACCACTTTGGTGATGCGTTCGAGCCCGCCTTGGATGTTGAAGCACAAAATCCCGAAGCAGAGGATGACGGTGACCGCCAAAAACACCACGTTGACAACGGGGTTTTGGATCATCCTTTCAAAGCCGATGTCGGCGGTCATTCCGAATGCGAACTTGAGGAAATAATAGAGCATCCAGCCGGTGACCACGCTGTAAAATGCCATAAGGCAGACGTTGCCGAGCAGCGCAAAGCCACCGTGGATGTGCCATTTGGCGCCGGGCTTTTCGAGCTTCTGATACATCTTTACGGGGCTTGCCTGCGCCGCGCGACCCATCGAGAATTCCGCCACCATCACGGGAAGTCCCAAAATCAACAGGAAGATGATATAGAGCAGCACAAATCCGCCGCCGCCGTTTTGCCCCACCATCCACGGGAATTTCCACACGTTGCCGCAGCCGATGGCGCAGCCGGCGCTGAGCAAAATAAAGCCTAAGCGACTGCTTAATTTTTCGCGGTTATCCATAGTCTCAACATCCTTTTTATTTCTTGCTTTATTATTTAACCACATTTCGCAGAAAAATGCAAGCGGGCTTATCCACCGAGTGCTACGTCTAAAAGCATCATCAGCGCAAAGCCGCCGACGATGCCCGCGGTCGCAAAATACGGGTGTGCGCTTTGGTTTTGCTGGCATTCGGGAATGAGCTCGTGTACCGCGACCAAAATCATCGCGCCCGCCGCGAACGCGAGCGCATAGGGGAGAACGGCGGTCACTTTCGTGACGAGCAGCGCGCCGACAACACCCGCGATCGGTTCGACCATTCCCGATGCCTGCCCGACGGCAAAGCTCTTCCACCGCCCGCACCCCTCGCGAAAAAGCGGGAGAGACACCGCCGCGCCCTCGGGAAAGTTTTGCAGCGCGATACCGAGCGCCAGCGTGACCGCACCCGCCACCGCTTCGGGGCTGGCGCCCTTGGCAAGCGCCCCGAATGCGACACCGACCGCCGCGCCCTCGGGCACGTTATGCAGCGTGATGGAAAGCACCAAAAGCACCATCCGCGACACGCGGTCGCCGCCGCCCTTGTCCGCCTGCTTGCGGCAGGCACGCACCGCCTTGTCGCTCGCCCACAAAAAGACCGCGCCGCATAAGAAGCCCACGGTGGCGACGAGCCACGCGGGAGTGACGAGCGTCTCCTTCGCCTTGTCGATCGCGGGGTCTAAAAGCGACCAAAACGAGGCGGCGATCATCACGCCTGCCGCAAAGCCGAGTGTCAGATTGAGCCACTTTTCGTCGGCTTTTTTGAAAAACAACACCATGCCCGCGCCGAGAGCGGTAACACCCCACGTGACGAGCGTGGCAAAAAGCGCCCATAAAACCGGATTGTCCACACGAATCACCTCAACCCACTATATGTCTGATTTTCCGAGTCAGCTACTTGCAAATCGCGCGCGGGTGCGATATAATAGACGGGTATGCGAACAAAGGAGGTGCCGCGTGTGTTTTATAAGATCGTCAACGGAGCCGTGTCGCGCGGCGCCGAAACTATTTTGGAGCGGGTGGATTTTGAGATCCGCGACCGCGAAAAAATCGCCGTCGTCGGCCGCAACGGATGCGGCAAAACGACGCTGCTGCGCGCGATTTTGGGCGAGTTCGAGATGGAGCAGGGAACGGGCGAGGAAGCATTTTCCGTCACCCATGCGGGTGAGCCGACCGTCGGCTATATGCGCCAAACGGATTTCGAGGACGAGAGCGTCACGCTTTTGGAAGAGGTCAAATCCGTGTTTGCGCCGCTGCTTAACATCGAGGCGCGGCTCAAAGAGCTGGAGGCGCAAATGGCCGAAGCGCCGACCGAGGCGATGCTCGCGGAATACAGCGAGCTGCACGAGGAATACGAACGCCGCGACGGTTATACCTACAAAAAAGAATACGAGACGATGCTCAAAAAGTTCGGCTTTACCGAGCAAGATAAAGAAAAGCGACTGCGAGAGTTTTCCGGCGGTCAGCGCACCCGTATCGCGTTTTGCAAGCTGCTTTTGAGCAAGCCGGACATTTTGCTTTTAGACGAGCCGACCAACCATTTGGATATTGAGACGATCCGTTGGCTCGAGGACTATTTACAGCACTACCGCTCGGCGGTGGTGGTCGTGTCCCACGACCGTATGTTTTTAGACAAAATCGTGGGGGTTGTGTATGAGATCGAGTACGGCGAGACGAAGCGATACGCCGGCAACTACGCCACGTTCGAGAAGCAAAAGCGCGAGAATTACCAAAAACAATGCAAGGATTACGCCGCGCAGCAAGCGGAGATCGCGCGGCTGACGCGACTTGTCGAGCGCTTTCGCTATAAGCCGACCAAGGCGGCAATGGCGCAGTCGAAGCTGAAACAAATCGAGCGCATGGTGAAAATCGACGCGCCCGACCGCTATGATTTGCGCACCTTCCACGCGGAGTTTCAGCCGGAGGAGGACAGCGTGAAAAAGGTGCTGTCTGTCACCGACCTGACGATCGGTTACGACCGCGCGCTCGCGACACTCGATTTCGAGGTGATGCGCGGCGAAAAGGTGGGTGTTATCGGAAAAAACGGTATCGGCAAATCGACACTGCTCAAAACGCTTGTCGGCGAGATCGAGCCGCTTTCCGGCCGCTATGAATTCGGCGTGCGGGCGAAGATCGGCTATTTTGATCAGCAGCAAGCTCTGCGTGGC
Source organism: Acutalibacteraceae bacterium (assembly GCA_045643425.1). Taxonomy (GTDB): domain Bacteria; phylum Bacillota; class Clostridia; order Oscillospirales; family Acutalibacteraceae; genus RGIG426. The sequence goes on along the minus strand of JAZUKW010000018.1, from coordinate 2,174 downwards.
GGCACCCAAACGGTGCTCGATGATTTTTGTGCGGAGTTCCCGCAGATGCTTCAGTCGCAGGCGCGTACCGCGCTCGGCGCGTTCCAATTTTGCGGCGACGACGTGTTTAAACCGCTCGATGCGCTTTCGGGCGGCGAGCGGGTGCGCTTGGCGCTGTGCAAAATTTTGCGGCGGCGCCCGAACGTGCTGATTTTGGACGAGCCGACCAACCACATGGACATCGTCGGCAAAGAGACGCTCGAAAATATGCTGTCGGAATATGCGGGAACGATCGTGTTCGTCTCTCACGACCGCTATTTTGTGAAAAAGTGCGCCGATCGCCTGATCGTGTTCGACGAGGGCGTGAACGTCTATCCGTTCGGCTACGACGAATACGAGCAGACGCTGCGCGAGCGGGAGGAAATGCCCGCTGACAAGCCGGTTGCGGCAAAATCCGACAAAGGCGGAAAAAAGGGCTTTACGACACCGCTCAAGGAGCTGTCCCGCCTGCAAAAGCGGGTGGAAAAGCTCGAAAAAGAGATCGCCGCCGCCGAAGCGGAGCTGACGCGACTAGAGGAAGAGGCGGCGAGCCCCGACGTGTTGTCCGATTACGTGCGGCTGTCGGAGCTGTCGGAACAGCAGGCGGCGCTGCGCGTGCAGATCGACGAGATGACCGACGAGTGGGCGACCGCTTCGGAGCAGTTGGCAGATCTTTCCTAAAATTTTTCGCAAAGCGTTGACAAACCCGCTCGTGATAGGGTAAAATAAACAATTGGTATTTTATAGATTTTTCAAGAAATGAAGGACTGTGATTATGGCAACTTGGAAAGACGTGGCGGCGGTGCTGTTTCCCGACGTGACCCGCACGCCCGAAGATTATGAAACCATGTATCCGCCCCGCAATTTGGCGGAGGGCGCGCGCGTGACGCGTGTGGCGCCGTCGCCGACGGGGTATTTGCATTTAGGCGTGTTCTATTCCGCGCTCATCGACCGCTTGACGGCGGATGCCTCGAAAGGGCTTTTCTATTTCCGCTTGGAGGATACCGACAAAAAGCGCGAGGTCGAGGGCGGCGCCGACGATATTCTCGCCTCGCTCAACCGCTTTGGTCTTCCGATCGACGAGGGCTTCGTTGCGCCCGGAAAAGTGACCGGTGACTACGGCTCTTACGTGCAGTCGGAGCGCGTCGAGATCTACCACACCTACGTTAAGTGGCTGGTCGAAAACGAGCGGGCGTATCCGTGCTTCTGCAAGCCGGAGGAGAACGCCAAAACCCGCGAACAGCAAGAGGCGCAAAAACTCCGCACCGGCTACTACGGCGACTTCGCGCCCTGCCGCAAGCTGTCGGCGGACGAAGCGCTCGCGAAGCTGCAGGCGGGTGAGCCGTACGTCGTGCGTCTGCGCTCGGACGGTGACGAGGAGCGCCGCGTCAAGTTTGACGATATGATCAAGGGCCACATCGAGATGCCGGAAAACGACGAGGATTTCGTTCTGCTCAAATCCGACGGCGTGCCGACCTACCACTTTGCCCACGCGGTGGACGATCACCTGATGCGCACCACCCACGTTATCCGCGGCGACGAGTGGCTGTCGAGCGTGCCGAAGCATTTGCAGCTGTTCCGCCTGCTCAACTTCAAAGCGCCGAAATATGCCCACATCAGTCCTATTATGGTGGAGGAAGACGGCCACAAGCGCAAGCTGTCGAAGCGCAAAGATCCGCAAGCCGCGATGCACTTTTATGCCGAGCAGGGCTATCCGGCGGCGAGCGTGCTCGAATATTTGATGACGATCGCGAGCAGCGAGTTCGAGCAATGGCGCAAAGCCAATCCGACCGCCGACCGCCGCACCTTCCCGTTCAACATCAAGAAAATGAGCGTGTCCGGCGCGCTGTTCGATCTTAACAAGATGAACGACGTGTCGAAAAACGTCATCGCGGTGATGTCCGCCGACGACGTGACCGCCGCGGTGCTCGCGTGGGCGGAGGAATACGACAAAGATTTCTTCGCGCTGCTCGACCGCGACCGCGAGCTCACGAAAAACATCTTCGCTATCGACCGCGACAAACCGAAGCCGCGCAAGGATATGGCCAAATGGAGCGACGCGCCGGAATACACCGCGTTCTTCTTTGACGAGACCTACGTCCCGACTGCGGAGCTGCCCGAATCGGTAAGCGTTGCGGACGCGAAAGCCATTCTCG
>JAZUKW010000017.1:0-18784 GCA_045643425.1 Acutalibacteraceae bacterium | reverse complement strand
CGAAACCGCGCCGTGGGTGCTCGCCAAATCCGACGAGACCAAAGCCCGCCTCAACCACGAGCTGTACAACCTGCTTGACGGTATTCGCCTGCTCGCCATTTTGCTCAAGCCCTTTACGCCGGACACCTCCGCGTCTATCTTTGCGCAGCTGCAAGCGGACGAAGCGGCGCTTGGTGATTGGGATAAGCTGACCTTTGGGCTGGCGGACGGTTACGCCGGCGGCGAGGGCAAGCCGCTGTTTGCCCGCCTCGACGAAAAGAAAATTCTCGAAGAGGTTGCGGCCGAGCGCGCCGCCAAAGCTGCGGCCGCGGCAAAACCGGAGGGCGTTGCGTTCCTGCCGGAGATCTCGATTGACGAGTTTGCCAAAATCGACCTGCGCGTGGCGAAAATTACCGCGTGCGAGCCGGTGAAAAAGGCGAAAAAGCTTCTGAAGCTGATGCTGGACGACGGCAGCGGCAAAGACCGCACCGTCGCGTCCGGTATTGCGCCGTGGTATAAACCGGAAGACCTCATCGGTCACAATATCGTGTTGGTCGCGAACCTCAAGCCTGCCACCCTCTGCGGCGTCGAAAGCGCCGGTATGATCCTGGCGGCGGATGCCGGCGAAAACGACGTGCAGGTGCTGTTCGTGGACAACGTGAAGCCCGGCTCGAAGGTGCGCTAATATGCCCATTTTCGACACGCACGCCCACTACGATGATTCCGCCTTCGACGAGGACAGAAACGCCCTTTTGGCCGCTTTCCCGGCAAACGGCGTGTGCGGTGTGGTGAACGCCGCGACCGACCTCGCCTCTTGCGAATCGTCCCTCTCCCTCGCCCGCGCGTTTCCGTTCGTCTATGCCGCCGTCGGCGTGCATCCCGGCGAACTCGATAAACACACCGACGCGGATTTAGAGCCGACGATGGCGCAGGTCGCGCGGTATTATGCGGACGAAAAAGCCGTTGCCATCGGTGAGATCGGGCTCGACTACCACTACGACACCACTCCCCGCGAAATGCAGCGAACATGGTTTGCGCGGCAGGTGGAACTCGCGGTGGCGCTCGATGCGCCCGTGATTGTGCACGACCGCGAGGCGCACGAAGATACTCTTAACATCCTAAAACGCTACAAGCCGAAAGGCGTGGTGCATTGCTTTTCCGGCAGCGTGGAAACGATGAAAGAAATCGTGTCGCTCGGAATGTATATCGGGCTCGGCGGCGCAACGACGTTCAAAAACGCCGTCAAACCCCTTGAGGTCGCGAAAGCCGTCCCTGCCGACCGCCTGCTCCTCGAAACGGACGCGCCGTACATGGCGCCCGTTCCCCTGCGCGGCAAGCGGTGCGATTCGACCATGATCGCCTACTCGGCGGCAGTCATCGCCGGCGTGCGCGGCATCACGGTGGATGAGTTGCTTTCGCAAACCGAGCAAAACGCGAAAGCCGCGTTCCCGAACATCAAATAAGACATATGAAAAAGCGCTGTATCTGATGATACAGCGCTTTTTTGTTTGTGTTTAAGTTAACTGATTGGTTTGTTGTGCCTCAGCCTCGTTGGTCTCCAACGCATATCCGACGTTGACGGCTGTCTTGGCGTTCGTCGCAGGAGCATTGATGAACTCTTCCAGAAGTCCATCCAGCGCACGCTCGAAAGCTTCCTTCTCGGGATATTTCCGGGCAAGCTCTTTCAATTCATCCTCTTTGTCCAAGAGCCCATTCAAATAATCTTTTTGAGCAAACGTGCCGGCATCCGCTTTTACGTCGATTGCCAGCGCTTGATCAAAGGTGAGGATGTTTTTATCTCTTGTCAAGTTGATGCATTTTTTATGGATCTTGTCGTATACGGTTTCGCTCAAATTCGTCGCTTCCGTCTTCACTTGCGGCTTCGGCGCTTCCGTCTTCACTTGCGGCTTCGTCGCTTCCGTCTTTACTTGAGGTTTCGTCGCTTCCGTCTTCACCTGCGACTTCGGCGCTTCCGTCTTCGCGTTCTCTTTGACTTCGTTTTTCGCTTTGACCTCCGGCTCGTCCTCTTTCACGTTCGACTTCGCCTCCAACGTTTTGTAACGAGCGACATCCAAAAAGCCAATCACGCGGTTGGCAATATCCAAACGCTGTTTGCCCGCCGCGGTAAAGGGGCTGAAGATCACGCCTTTGCGCGCGTTAAAATACTGCTCGGCAGCCGTGCGCAGTTCTTCCAGAGAAGCACCGTTTTCGTTGTTGACCACACCGTTGAGTGCGTTTCTTAAATTGGTATACAGACGCGTATCGTTTCCGCTTTTCGGAATACGCTCCATCTCGTCCCGTAAAACGGTAAGCGTCTCTCGGAGAGGCTTCATCGGATCAACGTCTTTCGCATTCTCGAAGCCGAGAGAATTCGCTTTGGCAACGGAGATAAAGCTGCTCGCCGCCACGCCCATAGCGCCGCACGCCGTCAGCGCATCCAAACGCGTTTTGTAAAGCAGAGAGCCCACTTCGCCGCTGCTGATTTCCTCTGCAAAATGCTCACGCGCCTTCGCATAGTCCTCATACACGCTATTCATAACGGCGTCGATCGGCTTATGGTAGTCTTTGGTGGCAAATCGGGAAAGCAGGTCGGCATTGACAGCCATCGCATCCAAAAAGGAGCGATCCTCGTTGGTGTTCAGAATGATTTGATTATCCTTGTCGACAGCGTTACTCACGTCTCCGATCTGTCTGCGGAGCGTGGGATCAAGAAACAGCTCATTCACGATTTTCAGCGGTTTTTCCCATTTTTCGCGCCAGGTTATGCCGGCAGCTTCTTCTTGCTCGGCTTGTTTCGCGTGTTCGGTCTGTTCCGCTTTCTTCAACCTGTCGTTGATCGGTTTAAGCAAATTCGGCAGCCGGTCCGAAACACCGTCGATCTCAGCGATTCTGTCGGCAAACGCTTCGCCGCATTTAATATTTACGGAATCATACATTGTCGTAATAAGCTTTTCTGTAAGGTCCCCGTTATTGGGGTTACGGAGGATCAGCCTCACCGTTTCCAAGAACTTGTCGGTCAGGTGTTGCGCTTTTTCGGGATCTTCCGATTTATCATAAAGGTGAATAGACATGGTAAACGAGTTGATTTGTTTATCCACAATCACTTTCGGAACAGCCGAAAGATGGTGGCAAAATTGTATTCCAATTTTGTCCACGGCAGCATTTATCGCTTTATCACAACGCTCCTTGTCAAAATAAGCTCCGCTATCGTCCCGGGCGCAAGAATACGCCGCTTCAAATTTATCGGCAATCGGCTTGAGATCGGTGTGGACTTTGGGATCGTAGTTCTCGAGCATTTTCTCAAACGATTCCATTTGGAGCTCGAAGCCCACTTGCCTATACGAACGGCCGAAGCTTAAATTTGTTCCGCAAAAAACGTCATACCCGAATTTTTCCTCGGCACTATGGTAGAGATTCTTGATCTCATCCAAATAGGATTCCCTGTTATTGTTTTTACGGATCGCACAAAACGTTTCATAAATCGACGTAGCCGCTGCTTCCCGGTCGCCGGCTTCCAGCGCCGTTTTAGATGCCGCGATCTTGTCTTCCACAAGCTTATCCGGCGTCCCCGTTTTAACACCAAACCAGAAATGAATACCCAGTTTTTCGCAAGCATCATAAAACGCTTTCAGTTGACGATCCGCATTCAGGTGCTCTCTGTTCTGTTTAAAAGCAGCTTGATCTAAATCGTACAGCTCGTTGTAGGCTTGAACCATCTCTTCGATTTTTGTATGGACGTTTATCGTAGTGGTATTATTGCCTCGTACAATATCTTTACGAGATACAGCTACAAGATCAGTCGGCGTAATCGACGCGAGCTTTTTTTCAAAAAGATCGACTTTTTTCGTAAAGTCCCGTCGCTGTTGGTTCGTAATCGGTGGCATAATGGTCTCTCCTTTTTATAAGCGAGTTTTCGGGGTTTCTAATCTAAATACCCCGGCATTTTCAAAATGGTTACGTTCTTTTTGGAAAAAGCACCTGCCAGAGCGACGTCGGCAGGTGCTTAACCGTTTTTATTTGCGCACCGTAGTGTCGTTACCGCTCTTCGCGGAAATACGAAAGTCCGAGGCTTGCCGGCGGCTGATACTCGCGTTTTTTACGCAGGCTCGTCACCACAAGCACGACGATCGTAACGAGGTACGGAAGCATTTTGATAAGCTCTTTCGCGGCGCTCGACAGTCCGGGGATGTAGACGCAGATGATATAGAGTCCGCCGAAGATAAAGCTGCTGAGAATCGCCGAACGCGGACGCCACAAAGCGAAGATCACGATGGCGATTGCGAGCCATCCGCGGTCGCCGAAGCCGTTGTTCGTCCACGCGCCGCAGGTGTAGTCCATCACGAAGTACAACCCGCCGAGGCCGGCGATCATACCGCCGATGACGGTGGAGAGGTATTTGTGGCGGATAACGTTGATACCCGCGGCATCCGCCGTTGCCGGGTTTTCACCCACCGCACGCAGGTTAAGGCCGGCGCGGGTGTGGTTTAAATACCACGATGCGACGATCGCGATGACGATCGCCAAATATGCGAGGAAGCCGAACGACAAAAACGTCTTGCCGAAAAGTCCCAGGCTGTCGGCAAACGGCAGCTTCGTTTTGTAGTAGCCGCCGGTGGTGATAACGGCGATGGAGCCGCTTTCGCCGAAGAACGAAAGAAGCGAGCCGCCGAAGAAGTTGCCGACACCGATACCGAACGTGGTCAGCGCCAAACCGGTCACGTTTTGGTTGGCACGAAGCGTGATGGTGAGAAAGCTGTAAATCAGCGCCATCAGCGCCGAGCCGAGCAGCGACGCCAAAAGCGGGATCACAATGCACCAGAACGCCGCCGGCGTTTCGACGGAGTGTTCATATAAATACGCGCCGATGATGCCGGAGATACCGCCCACGTACATAATACCGGGGATACCGAGGTTCAGGTTGCCGCTTTTTTCGGTGATGATCTCACCGGTAGCACCGTATAAGAGCGGGATGCCTTGAATGATCGCCGCGTTCACAAAGGTGGCGGCGGTGTTTAAAAAGTTCATTCTTCTCCCTCCTTATGCTTTTTGCGGAAATGGACCTCGTAGCGGATAAAGAACTCGCAGCCGATGATGAAGAACAAGATCACACCGGTGAGAATATCCGCCACGCTTTCGTTCAAGCGGAACGCGGTGGCGATCTCGCTCGAGCCGCGCTGTAAGAACACGATGAGGAACGAGGTAAGCACCATCACGATGGGGTTGAATTTGGCGAGCCACGACACCATGATCGCGGTAAAGCCCATGCCGCCCTCGAGCGTCTCGGTAACGGTGTGGTGCGTGCCGGAGACGAGCAGGAAGCCCGCAAGACCGCACATCGCGCCGGAGAACGCGAGGGTACGCAAAATCACGTTTTTCACGTTGATGCCGATGTAGCGCGCAGTATTTTCGCTGCCGCCCACCACGGCGATCTCATAGCCGTGCTTCGTGTATTTGAGGTACACGAACATAATAATGGTGAGCAGCGCCACCACCGCGACGTTGATGAAATATTTTTGGTTGAATACCGCCGGTAGCCAACCGCAGTTGGTGTCTGAGTTGAGCAGTCCGAGCACGCCCGAGCCGCTCGTCACCCACGACGCGATCGCAAAGGACACAAGCTGGATGGCGATGTAGTTCATCATCAGCGTGAACAGCGATTCGTTCGTGTTCCAATGCGCTTTGAAGAATGCGGGAATGAGCGCCCACACCATACCGGCGACGATCGCCGCGAACAGCATCACAACGATCAGCAGCCACGACGGCATCGTGCTTTTGAAATAGAACATACACGCGGCGCACGCAAGCGCACCGACGAGAACCTGACCTTGCGCGCCGAGGTTCCAGAATTTCATCTTGAACGCCGGGGTAACGGCAAGGGAAATGCAAAGAAGCATCGCGATACCCTGAAGCAGCGCCCACACCTTGCGCGTGGTGGAGAAGCTGCCCTCGATCATCTTTTTGTAGACCTCGAGGGGGTTATAGCCGGTCAGAAGCACGATGATGAAGGCGCAGGCGATCAGCGCGAGCAAAACGGCGGCACCGCGGATCAGCCACGCTTTCCACCAAATCATATCGTTGCGCTTTTTGGTGATGTGGATAAACGGTTCTTTGACCGCTTTTTGCTTACTCATCGACGGCACCTCCTTCCTGCAGGCTGTCGGACTTGGTCATCAAGAGGCCGATTTCGTTCTTGTCCGCCGTACGCGCCTCGACGATACCGGCGACTTTGCCGGAGCCGATGACCATAATGCGGTCGCACAACTCGATCAGCACGTCGAGATCTTCGCCGACGAAGATGACCGCCACGCCTTTTTTCTTTTGCTCGTTGAGCATATTGTAGATCATATAGGAGGAGTTGATGTCCAGACCGCGCACCGGATACGCCACCATCAGCACGGTAGGCGCCGCGGCGATCTCACGGCCGACCAGCACCTTTTGGACGTTACCGCCGGACAGCTGTCGCACCGGCGTGGTAGCGCTGGGGGTCACGACCTCTAAGTCGTGAATGATCGTATCCGCCAGATCCTTCGGATCTTTGCGTTCCACAAACGCGGTCGCGCCTTTGCGGTAGCTGCGGAGCATCATGTTGTCGATAATATCCATATCGGATACAAGGCCCATACCGAGGCGATCCTCCGGCACGAACGACAGCCGCACACCGAGCTGACGGATCTGGAGCGGCGTTTTGTCGCGCAGGTTCTCCTCTTCCCCGGTTTGCGGGTTGTTATACAGCACCTTGCCGCGCTGCACCTTTTGCAGACCGGCAATACACTCGAGCAGCTCACGCTGACCGCTGCCGGCGATACCCGCGATACCGAGGATCTCACCGGAACGGGCGGTAAAGCACACGTCATCCAGCACTTTAACGCCGTCGTGATCGATCACGTCGATGCTGCCGACCACAAGGCGATCGACCGGGTCCACGGGATCGGTGCGTTCAATATCCAAGCTGACCTTTTTGCCCACCATCATCTCGGTCAGCTCCGACTCACTCGTTTCGGAGGTCTTGACCGTGCCGATAAACTCGCCCTTACGCAAGACCGACACGCGGTCGGACAGCGAAAGCACCTCGTGGAGCTTGTGGGTGATGATGATAATGGCTTTTCCGTCGTCACGCATACGGCGCAGAATGGCAAACAGCTTTTGCGTCTCCTGCGGGGTGAGAACGGCGGTCGGCTCGTCCAAAATGAGGATGTTCGCGCCGCGGTAAAGCACCTTGATGATCTCCACCGTTTGCTTTTCCGAGACGGACATCTCATAAATTTTCTTGTTCGGATCAATTTCAAAACCGTAGCGCGCGCTGATTTCCGCCACGCGGGCGCAAACCTTTTTCATATCGAACTTGCCCTCTTCTTTGAGGCCGAGAACGATATTTTCCGCTGCGGAGAACAGATCGACCAGCTTAAAGTGCTGGTGGATCATACCGATGTTATAGCGAAACGCGTCCTTCGGCGAACGGATGACCACTTCCTCGCCGTCAATGAAAATCTGTCCCTCGTCCGGATAATAGATACCGGAGATCATATTCATCAGCGTGGTTTTGCCGCTTCCGTTTTCGCCGAGAAGCGACAGGATCTCGCCTTTGTTGACCGACAGATTCACACCCTTATTGGCTTGGATCGAGCCAAAGCGTTTGCTGATGTTTTTCAATTCAATAGCAGCAGTAGCCATAGTTACCTCCATAAAGGATGGAATAAAACAGGGGGGTGAAAAAAAGAGCATAAGGCAGGGCGATTTCTCGCCCTGCCTTGTATGCGGTTTTCAGGAAAAAATTACATCAGAGTGATGCCGTCGATGATGACGTTGAAGTACGGAGCGGACGTGAAGGAAGAATCACAGAACTCGCCGTCTTTGATAACGTCGGTATCCGGGGTGAACGCCTCGTCAGCGTACACGTTCGCCATGTAGGAGGTCAGATGACCGTCGGCGTCGGTTTTGTAGCTATCCGCGGTAACGAAGTTGTCGTTGTTGGTTTTGATGGTCGCTTCGTCTTTCACGGTGAAGGTCTTGGTGTCGAACACTTTGAGCTCGCCGGAGATGATTTTCGCTTTAACTTCTTCGATCTTCTCGGCAGTGCCGGCAGCCGCGGCTTTCTCGTTGATCTCGGTCAGCTCGACAGAGCCGGTCTCGATGGTACCGCACCAGTCTTTGGCGAACTCTTTGCCGGCGGCAACAGAGGTAATGGCCATCTCATAGTACGGAGTCCAGTTGATCTTGGAAGCGATGATCGCGGTGTTCGGAGCGATGGAAGCGGTGCTGATGTTGTAGGAGACGTTCGGGACGTTGTTCTCCTCGCAGGCTTTCGGAGCACCCTCTGAGTCAGCGTGCTGGGAAATCAGGACGCAGCCCGCTTTGATCAGGGACAGAGCGCCTTCACGCTCGAGCGCGATGTCGAACCAGGAGTTGGTGTAGGTGACCTTCATGGTCGCGGTCGGGCAGATGTAGCGAGCGCCGAGATAGAAAGAGGTGTAACCGGAGATAACCTCGGCATACGGCCACGCACCGACGTAACCGATGACCGCTTCCTCAGCCTTGATCTTGCCGGCTTCGATCATCTCGTTGAGTTTCATACCCGCGGCAACGCCGGCGAGGAAACGACCTTGATAGATGGAAGCAAACGCGTTGTGATAGTTCGCGAGGTTCTCGACCTGGGCGTTGGTACCGGTCGCGTGAGCGAACTGCACATCCGGGAACTCTTTGGCAGCCTGGATAATATAGCTCTCATGGCCGAAGGAGTCGGCGAAGATGAAGTTGCAGCCGGCATCCGCGAGCTCGGCGGCGGTGTCATAGCACTCGGCGCCTTCCGGGATGTTGGTTTTGATGAGGACTTGGTCGTCAGAAAGACCGAGCTCTTTCTGAGCGTCTTTCATCGCCTGGATGAAGTTGTTGTCGTAGGTGGAGTTTTCGTCGTGCAGGCAGATGAGACCGATTTTCATTTTGGAAAGATCGGCGGTCTTGTCGATAACCAGGTCGGACGAGGCGGCGAACGAGGCGCCGGACATCACTTCCGGTTTGCTGGCTTCGGCGGCTTTGCTGGTTTCCTCGTTGTTCTCGGCGCCGCAGCCCGCAAAAGCGAGGCAGGTGAGCGCGAGGGCGGCAACGAGGACGATGCTGATGAGTTTTTTCATTGGTTTTCCCTCCTGAAAAGAATTGTAATAATGTATGTAAATAAAATTTACATCAAATTTATTGAGCGCGGAACGTGAGGCTGTCGTCGCTCATGCTTTCCACAATGGCGAGCGATTCCACGCGAATGCCGCGCTCGCGAAGCGTATCGCCGCCGCCCTGGAAGCCCTTTTCCACCGCGCTGATAACACCGGCGACCTTGGCGCCGGCTTGTCCGACCAAGTCGATCAGCCCCTCGACCGCCGTGCCGGTGGCGAGGAAGTCGTCCACAATCAGCACGTTGTCGGTTGCGGAAAGATAGTCTTTCGGGACGATAACGTCGTTATCCTTGCCGTGGGTATAGGAGTGGATGACGGTCGTATACACGTCGCCGGAGACGTTGATCGTTTTGCTCTTTTTGGCGAAAACGGCAGGCACGTGAAGCGCCGCGCCGACCATCACGGCAAGCGCGATACCGGAGGCCTCGATCGTAAGCACCTTGGTCACGCCGGCGTCTTTGAACAACCGCGCGCCCTCCTGCCCCATAGCGGCGAGCAGGTCAGTGTCGATCTGCTGATTTAAAAACGAGCCGACCTTCAGCACTTCTCCCGGCAGGACTTTGCCTTCTTGTATGATTTTTTCTTCTAACGCTTTCACGGCAAGTCCTCCTCAAAATAAAAAAACAGACCGAAAAATCAGTCTGTTTGCCAACATAGCGCGGGAAAACCAAAGGGACCAATAGTCGTGAATTGCGGCTTCACGGTAGAAACATTCGGGCCTTTGGGATCGTTTCCCAACATCCGAACCTATATTGGCAAATCATTCAATTTTGACACACACATCTTACCACATTTCGACCGATTTTGTCAACCGTTTCGAGAAAATGTCACGAAGTTTGTCAAACTGAACAAAAACATATTCTCAACGGAGTTTGTTTTGGTGCTTTTGACGAACAAGCCCCAAAATGTTGTGCGGAGCAATCAAATCGCCCCGCACAACACCACAATATTTAGTTTTTTCGTGAATCGGTGATGCAATCCGCTACGTAGATACCCATAGCGCCCGATTGGGACAGGCCGCGGCAAATACCGCTGCCGTCGCCGATGATATACACGCCGTCCACAAGTTCAAAATGATCGTTTTGAAATACCGGGCGAATGGAGTAGTATTTGCTTTCGCAGCCGTACAGCAGCGTGTCATCGTTCGCCGTACCCGGCGCGACCTTATCGAGCGCGTAAATCGTCTCGATGATGTTCGTGAGGATACGGTGCGGAAGCACCAGCGAAATATCCCCCGCCGTGGCTTTGAGCGTCGGCGTCACGGTGTTTTGCTTTAAGCGATGCTCGTTCGTGCGGCGACCGCGCACAAGATCACCGAACCGCTGGACAAGCACGTTGCCCTTGCCGATCATATTGGCGAGCCGCGAAATGCTTTCGGCATATTCGGTCGGCTGATTAAACGGCTCGGTAAAACGGATGCTCGACAGAATGGCGAAGTTGCAGTTGTCCGTCTTTTTGTCTGCTTCGGCAAACGAGTGGCCGTTGGCGGTGATGATGCCGTGGTTGTTTTCCGCCGACACAAGACCGCCCTGGTTAAAGCAGAACATCCGGCAGCGATCCTCGAACGTCTTGGTTTTATAGAGGATTTTCGGCTCGTAGATCTTGTCCGAAAAATGCTTCCAGATAAGATCCTTCATCTCCACCCGCACACCGATGTCGATGTGGTTGGATTTCATCGGCACGTCGAAGCTGCGGCAAAATTCCGCCACAAAGTTCGCGCCGCCGCGGCCGGTCGCAATAATGACGTACGAGGCGGTCAGCTCTTCCCCGTTCGTGTAGGTCAAGCGGTAGCCGTCGCCCTCTTTTTCAATTTGCTCGCAGTCATAAAAGGTGAACAGCTCCGTTCCCGACGCGGCGATGCCGTCAATGAGGTTTTGCATCGTTTTAAAGTTGTTATCCGTACCGAGGTGCTTCACGTTCATATCGAGCAGACGGAGGTTATTTTGGATACAGAGCAATTTCAGCTCGTCGTTCGAGTGATACACGCGCGGCACGCCGGAGGTGCAGTATTCGTTAAGGACCTCATCCACCTCGCGGATATACGCATTCGCCACGTCGTCGCCGAGCTCCTCGCCGAGCGTGCCGCCGTAGGCGGTGCCGAGATTGAATTTGCCGTCGGAAAACGCACCCGCACCCGCAAACCCGCTTGTGATACTGCAGGTCGCGCAATGGGCGCAGGTTTTGTTGCCGCCCGCCGGACACACGCGCTTGTCGATCGAGTTGCCGCGCTCGGTGATGGCGATTTTCAGCTCCGGTCGGTTGCGGCGCAGGCGATAAGCCGCCATCAGTCCGCCGATGCCGCCGCCGATGATTACCACGTCATAAGACTTGGACATTGTTACACGTTCTTTCTTCATAAAAAATCCGCAAAAAAAGAGCCGCTGCAAAGTTGCAACGACTCTTGTCCCTTTGCTTACAGAGTATACAGCATTTCGGGCAATTTGTCAAGTGTTTCGGTCAAAACGGGAGCGAGATCACGCCTAAATCGGTCAGCAAAATCTTAAGGCCGAGCAGCACAAGCACCGCGCCGCCGACAATGGAGGCGGATTTCTCGAATTTTTCGCCGACCTTGCTGCCGAATTTTACGCCCAGGGCCGACAAAACAAAGGTGATCACGCCGATCAGCGCCGACGCAAACCAGACGTTAACGCCCTTATCGCTCATAGAGAACGTCACGCCAACGGCGAGCGCGTCGATGCTGGTCGCGAGCGCCAGCGACAGCATAACGGGAACGGCGAACGACGCATCCACGCTGTCGTCATCCTCCTTGTCGAAGATCGCCGAGCGGATCATATTGAGGCCGATGAGCGCCAAAAGACCGAACGCCACCCAATGATCGACCCTGCCGACAAAGTCCACACACCACGAACCGAGGTAGTAGCCTAAAACCGGCATCAAGAATTGGAAGCCGCCGAAATACAGCCCGCAAAGCGCCAGGTGCTTCCATTCGACTTTTTTGACCGAAAGTCCTTTACACACCGACACGGAAAACGCGTCCATAGACAGCGCCACGCCGATCAACAGTATATCCAAAAATCCCATACGGTATCCCCTCGCACACGTTTATGAAAGTACAAGGCATACCATACCACATTTCTGCAAAAATGTCAAATAAAAACCCCGCACAAGCGGGGTTTTTATTTACGTATCGGTCGTTTTCGGAATATGGAACCATTTTCGAAGCAATCCCGCCGTAAAGCGAGAGCTTTTTACCACGACGACTTTCATCCGCGCCCCTCCTTTTCACAGCGGTCAGCGGCGGGAGGAGCAGCCGAGCAGAATCAGCGCCGCCGCCAAAATGAACAGCGTCACCTTCATCGGCAGTACCGTGGCGACCAACAATCCCGCGCCAAAGGCGGCAGCCACCACGCCGATCCCCGTTCTGCTTTTACACATACGCACCCCTCGCTTTCCGCTTTGTCTTATTATCAGCCTATGCAGAGAGCGAAAAAGGGTGAAAATCGACCGCTTTTGTTAAATCACGGTGATAACGCCCGCCTTGCGCGGCGCCGGGGTCGGCTCCTCCCCGTCGGTGTAGCCGAGGGCGATCGAGGCAATACCGGTCAGATGTTCGTTGAAGCCCCATTGTTTGAGAAGCGCTTTTCCCTCCGGCAGCTCAAACATCCCGCCGCAGCGGTTGATCCAGCACGAGCCGAGCCCCAGCGAACGCGCGGCGTTGAGCATATTGGTACACGCCGCCGCACCGTCAAGCTCGGGCGTAAACGAGTCGTCGGTCACGAGAACAAGAATGATCGTCGGCGCGCCGTAATACGGGCGCAGATCGCCGCCGCGCACCACGCGGTTGAGCTCGTCCGCCGCGGCGACCGCTTCGGGATCTTGCAGCGCGATGATCTTCACCGGCTGACGTCCGATGGCGGTCGGCGCAAAGCTGCCCGCCTCCAAAATCGCATCCAGCTTTTCGCGCTCCACCTGCTTCGGCAAAAATTTTCGCACCGCACGGCGGGTTTTTAACACTTCCAGCGTTTCGTTCGTCATAAATAACACTCCTTTTATTCACATACGTCCGCCGCTGTAAACGGCAACACGCTTTTTAAACTTTCCACGTTCAGTTCCACCTGATACCCCACTTTTCCGGCGGAAAAATATACCGTCTCGAACGTTTCCACACTCTTGTCGAAAAAGGTCGGAAACGCCTTTTTCATCCCGAGCGGCGAACAACCGCCGTGGACGTATCCGGTCAACGGCAGCAGCGCCTTTTGCGGGATCATCTCCACGTATTTTTCCCCCGCCGCGCCGGCCGCTTTTTTAAGGTTGAGCGACCGCGCCACCGGCACGGCGAACACGTAATTCTTGCCGCTTTTGCCGACGGTGACAAGCGTTTTAAACACCGCCGCCGGATCTTCGCCCAAAAGCGCGGCGATCTCCTCGCCCGTTTTGGTCGGGTCCTGCTCATAGCGATGCTCGGTATACGTGACGTTCGCCGCGTCAAGCAGACGCATCACGTTCGTCTTTTCGTCTTTCTTTCCCATAGCGCTCCCTCACGGCACAATGTATTTTACAAGCGGGATCTTACGCAGCACCCACGCCACACCCATACACACGGCATACAAAAGAAACGGCGTCAGCAGTCGATACCACAAGTTTGCCCCGACCACGAGCACGTCGATCGGCGCACAGCCGAACAGCTTTGTAAACCAATCCGCGTGGAACGTGTCGAGGAACATCTCCATGAGATACCAATGCATAAGATAGGTCACAAAGGTGTATTTCGCCATACTCTCCAAAACAACGCGAAGCGGCTTCCGCCTCATCACCGCGCCGCTGATTTGTTTTACAAACAAAAACACACCCGACGCATAGAGGAACGACGGCAGTTTTTCGTATCCTTTAAAGAGGTAGGAGACGCTGCCCGTATTACGAGAATCCACAAACGTGCCGATTCCGTGAACGAGCATCGCCGCAAGCGCCAAGCCGTATACCGTCCACCGCATCCATGCAGGCGCTTCGTACTCGCTGATAAGATAGCCTAAAACGGCATACAGCACGTAGTTGAGCCAACTTCCCTGATCGGCGAACGGCCACGGAAATTCCCATTTAAACACCGCAAGAAGCAGCGGGATAAGCTTGCTGCACACAAGGCAAATAAGCACGAAATAGGTAAAAATCTTGCGGCGCTTGTCCTTTTCCACCGCGGCGAACAAGGGCAAGATCAGATACACCGTGATAATGGCCGGCAAAAACCAATAGATGCCGAGATATTGCGAGTTGAGCGCGCCTTTGAGAAAATCGAGCGGCGTAACGTTTGCAAACACGATGGTTTTCTTGTAGAACGACTGATACAAAAGCGCAATAAAGTTCCAGGCAAAAAACGCCGGCAGGATCTTGAGCGCACGCTTTGCAAAATATCTTCCGGTCGTGTAGCGGTCGCGGTAGTTTATGAGCGTAGCGCCGGAAATCATAAAATACAGCGGCGCGGCAAAGTAAAACAGCGTTTCGATCCCATTGGCGAGCGGCCACCGCGCATCGTCAACGCCCATCCACCAAAAGCAGTTGTTGGTATGGAGCCACATCACCGACAGCGCGGCGATCACGCTCGCAAGGGTAATAAAATCCTTGCGAGTCGAAACCGGCGCCGTCGTTTCCGTAAGCAGCGACGAACGTTGTGTTTTTCCCTTCGTTTTACTCAAAAAACGCCCTCTCCTTTTCATTTCGGACCGAGTGATTACTCCAATTCTTCCAACTCTCCGGTGCGTTTGATATGATTGCCGATAATTTCGGACACGTCGCTGACCGCCACGAATGCCGAGGCATCCACTTTTTCGATAATGGCTTTCAGTTCCCGCAATTCAAAGCGGGTCAGCACGCAATACATTACTACTTTTTTCCCGCTGACAAGCCCCTCGCCTTCCATCAGCGTAACAGTACGACCGAGGCGGCTGAAAATCAGCGCCGCAATCTCCTCGGCATCGTTTGTGATAATCATAGCGGCTTTGGTTTGTTCAAATCCGGTTTCCACCGCATCCAAAAGCCGCGACGTGATAAAATACGTAAGCAAACTATACATTGCGCGGTCAAGGCCGAACAGCATACCGGCCACCGCATAAATGACAACGTTGAACGCCAACACCACTTTGCCCACGGGCAATTTGTGGCGACGGTTGAGCAAAATCGCCACCGTTTCCGTTCCGTCCAAGCACCCGCCGAAGCGGATAACCAATCCAACGCCGATACCGAGCAACAAACCGCCGAAGCAGACCGCCAAAAGCGCGTCCTCCGTCACGTTGACAAGCGGCTCAAACAGAGCGGCAAACAGAGAGAACATCGCCATAGAATACGCGGATTTCAAAATGAATCCCTTTCCGAGTCGCGTTGCACCAAACAACAAAAACGGCAGGTTGAGCAGTAGGGTCAACAGCCAAAACGGCACAGCGGTCAGGTTGTTTATCATAATGCCGATACCGATAACGCCGCCGTCCAAAATCGTGCAGGGAACCAAAAATTCCTCAATAGCAAACGCGGCAATACAGGCACCGACCGTCATCATTAAAAAATCCAAACCGATTCTCAATACCCGTTTTCTATTCATACGTCATCTCCTTTATCCTCCGAAAATGTCAAAAATCTCCGCTTCATCCACCCAGCCGAGGTCGGATTTTACGCCCGCCACCTCGTTCCTACAACGCGGGCAAGTCGTTTTCGGCTTGTCCGCAACAAAGCCGCAATACGGGCAAACGTATTCGTCCGCCCCGAACAGATGGGAGCGGCGCTCCCATTTCTTTTTTTCGCTCATTTTTGCTCCTTAAAAAACGCCATCAAACGGTCTTTGTAGTCGGGCGCTTCGTCAAACACGCTGTGACAGTAATCCTCATACACGAAATACTTCGCACCCGTCGCCCTCGCGATCGCCTCGCTACACGCAGACGGAAAGATCGTGTCTTTTCCTGCCGCAAGCACCAGCGTCGGGCAGGCGATCTTCTTCAAATCCGCTTCGGCATCCATCCGGCACACCACCTGCGACAGCGCCACAAAGCGGGCGCACTCCGCGGTCGTTCCGTCCTTTTCGAGATAGGTGAACGCGTCCGCCCATTTGGTAAGATACGCGCTCGTATACAGCCGCGCCCACACCGCGCGGTTGAGCGCCGCTACGTCGCGCTTTTCGGCGAGCGCCGCCCATTCGTGCATCGCGGTCACACCCACTTCCGGCGTTTTGGCGGTCGTCGAGCCGAGCGCCAATTTACCGACCAAATCCGGCCGGTCGATCGCAAGCCACAAGGCGACCATCCCGCCGAGCGACGCGCCGAATACGCAGGCGCGTTTGATCTCGAGCGCATCGAGCGCCGCCGCCACGTCGGCGGCGAGATCCCGCGGCGTGGCGTTCGCCGAAACCGGCTCGCGGTAATCGAACACGACCGCGCAAAACTCGTGGCGAAAATCGTGATACCCGCCCGCGATCGCGGTCGCGGAATTGGCGATCGGCTTCAGGCTCAAGCCCGGAAGAATAACAAACGGCGTCGTCCCCTCGCCAAAGCGAAAATACGACAGCGTGCCGCCCGCAACCGGGAACGTCTCGATCTCTCTCATCGGCTTACCACATCCCGAATACGGCGACGAGCAGGCCCGCCACACAGGTGATCGCCGGAAGCACGGTCAGCATCTTGCCCGCGCCGTTGCCGAGCTTGCGCAACACCGCCAAAATCGCGGTAACGAGGAACAGCACGCCCGCGACCAATTTCATCACCGCGGAGAATTGGTAGTTGACGTCAAGGTAGTACGACACGCCAAACGGGAGGCTCAGCCCTTTCTCCTCGGACAGCACGGAGGCAAATTCCTGCTCCACTTCATAGTCGAGCCGCTTTTTGAGGGCGGTGACAGTCACGGTTTCCGCGCCATCGTCAGTGAAGGTCTTTTCCGCCCAATTGTTACCGGCGCGGACAACGTACGTGTCCAGCGACTCGCCGTTCAGCACGTAGCCGAGAAAATAGTGTTCTTTACCGATGGGAATAATGCCCACGGCGGAGTGCTCTACGTCCATCGCCGGCTCAGCAATAAGCATATCCACCGTCACGCGGTTGTTTTGGCTCGTCAGCTCTAACACACCCGCCACGCAGAGATAGCCGACGATAAGCACCGCCACCAAAATCAGCAAGCCGTTTCTCAATTTCTCTTTCATTGTTCAAACCCTCCGTTTAGATATTGCTCCGGGACGGGAAGACCCATCGCTTTCAGCTCCTGCGCGTAGGCAGGATTTTTTAACCGTTCCTCCGATTCCTTGCGCAGCGCTTCCATCTTTGCCGCTTTCTTTCCGGACAACACTGCGTACAGCTCGTAAATGCCGCCAAGCGCCAACAAACCGCCGACCGCAAGCAACAAAATCGGCAGCACCTTTTGCATAAAATCCGGCGTTCCCAGCTGTTTCATTTCCCACAAATGGTTACCGCGATGCATCAAAAATGCACCGAGAAACATCAGCACAAATGCCGGCCATTTCGCAACGTCCTTTTTTGCGATTCCCTCAATGGCAATCTCGTGATAGCGCGCGTCAAAGTATTTTTGACCGCATTTTTTGCAGGTGCGGATCGGGCTGCCGTAAAACCGCTGTGCCGGCTCATACGAAAAGAATTTGTGTCCGCATTCGGGACACGCACCGTGCGTTTGCTGCATAAAACCATCCCCTCTTTTATCCTATCGCGGCAAGCGCCGCGTCGATGTTCTCTTTTTCGGCAAGTCCCGCCGAAAACGCGGTAGCGCTCCCCGCCGCCACACCAAATTTAAGCGCCTCGGCGGGCGATTTTCCGTCCGCGAGCGCCGCCAAAAAGCCTGCAAGCAGGGCATCTCCCGCGCCGACGGTGCTTTTCACCTCGCCGCGCGGCGCTTCACACGCGAATACCTCGCCGTTCTCGGTCAAGAGGAGCGCGCCTGCCTCCCCGCGGGAACAGAGCACGTTTTTTGCGCCCATTTCCTGCGCCCGTTTTGCAAGCGACAACACGTCACCCTCGCCGCACAGCTCGCGTAATTCCGTCTCATTCGGCTTCACAAGCCACGGTTTTGCCGCGAGCGCCGCTTTCAGCGCCTCACCCGACGCATCCACCACGACGCGACCGCCGTTTTTCGCGGCGGCAAGGCGGGCATAGCTGTCCGCATTCATTCCCGGAGCGAGCGAGCCGGACAAAACGAGTGTATCTTCGCTGTCAAGCGATTTTACTTTACAAAGCAGTTTCGCAAAATCCGCCTCCGTCACGGTAGGGCCGACACCGTTGAGCTCGGTTTCTTCCCCACCTGCGGCGATTTTGGTGTTCACTCGGGTTTCTCCCGCCACGCGGATAAAATCGGATGTAATGGCATTCGCCTTTACGCCTTTTTCCAGCATATCACCGGTAAATCCGGCGATAAACCCGAGCGCCACCGACGGAACACCGCATTCTTTCAGCACCCGCGACACGTTGACTCCTTTGCCGCCGAACGAAAACGTCTCCGTCACGGCGCGGTTGAGCCCGCCCGCCGCAAAATGCGGAAGGCTCACGATATGGTCGATCGCCGGGTTGCAGGTAACGGTATAAATCACGAAACTCCCTCCTTATGCGTGGAATTCGTAGTCCTTGTCCTCGTCGATGATCTCGAGCATAAGCGCCGCAATTTTCGGGTCGAACTGTGTTCCTGCGCCCTTTTCGATTTCGGCGCGC
>JAZUKW010000016.1:0-3282 GCA_045643425.1 Acutalibacteraceae bacterium | reverse complement strand
CCAGCAAACTCGAGTTTGTGTCTGCTGCTGCTCCGGCGGACGGCGGTTTCAACCTGCTGGCCAACGAGCTCACCGCGGGCACCGTCAAACTGGTGTTTGACGCGAAAGACATGGCTAACGTCACCGCTACCGGTGCTGTTGCCACTTTGACCTTCAAAGTCAAGGCTGCTGCCGGCGATGAGATCGCCATTGCTGCGAACCTTCCGGATGCCGAGTCCAACATCAACGTCGATGGCGACAACGTCGACCTGGCTGTTGCTGATGGTTCCGTGAAAGTCGTTGAGAAGGCTGCTCCGTCCGAGACTGAGGCTCCGGCCCCGTCCGAGACTGAGGCTCCGACTGAGGCTCCGACTGCTGCCCCGACCGAGGCTCCGGCTGCTCCGGCTACCGGTTCCGCGATCCCGGCCGCTGCCATCGTTCTGGCTGCTGCTTCCGCGGCTGTCCTGACCTTCGCCCGCAAGAAATAATTCTTGCCGTAAAGGTTGAGATTTAGTCCAATGGCACTGGAATAAATCCGCAATGAAGCGGGTAAGTTCTTCGGAACTTACCCGCTTTTCTTTTTGTGTCAGATTACAATTCGCCCCTTGACAGTCGGGCGCTTGGCGTGTATAATAGAATCCGTATGGAGACCGCGTGTCTGCGCGGTTATTTTCAAGAAGAATAGGTGGAATTTATTGTGGCTGTAAAAGAAATTTTGATCAGCGCCGAAGGTAAAGAGCGTCTGGAAAAAGAACTCGAAGAACTGAAAACCGTAAAACGCCAGGAGATCGCGGATAAAATCGAAACCGCGCGTTCGTTTGGCGACCTTTCGGAAAACAGCGAGTATGACGAGGCGAAAAACGAGCAGGCCCAGGTGGAAGGCCGCATTGCCGAGCTGGAGGAACAGCTCAAGCACGTGCGCATTCTGGAAGAGGGCGGCTCCACGGACGTGGTGCGCGTTGGTCTTAAAGTGAAGGTCCAAAAAGAGGGCGACAAAAAAGCCATGGAATATACCGTGGTCGGCCCGCTGGATGCGGATCCGTTCAACAACAAGATCTCGGATGACTGCCCGGTGGGCAAAGCCCTGATCGGTCACAGCGTCGGCGACGTGGTCGAGGTGGAAACGCCCGGCGGTGTCGTCAACCTGAAAATCATGAAGATCTCGAAGTCGAAATAATCGACGGTAGGTTGACAACCGAACAGCAATACAAGTCTTGCAATCATCACACGAACAAGGCGGCGACGGCGATCCGTTTGCCGCCTTTTCTTAAAACAGGAGGAACGACCATGAGCGACGTCCAAAAGAAAGAACAAGTCCAACCGGAACAGGATCTGAACCAACTGCTGAAGGTGCGGCGGGAAAAGCTCGCCAATTTGCAGGCGGCGGGCAAGGATCCGTTTGTGATCACCAAATACGACCAAACCATCCACTCCGCCGAGGCGAAAGCGCAATATGAGGCGCTGGAGGCGGAGCTGATGGCGGGCAAGCCCGCGCCGGATACCGACGGAATGAGCGAGGAGGAAAAGCGCGAGGCGGTCAACACGTATTATCAACAGCGCCGCGAGATCATGGACGCGCAGCCGATCGCGGTCAGCATCGCCGGCCGTATGATGTCCAAGCGCGTGATGGGCAAGGCCTCGTTCTGCAACGTGCAGGACAAGCTCGGCAACATTCAGGTGTACGTCGCGCGTGACGGCTTGGGCGAAGAATCCTATGCGGATTTCAAAAAATACGACGTGGGCGATATTATCGGCGTCAAGGGCTTTGTGTTCCGCACCAAAATGGGCGAGATCTCCATTCATGCGGAGGAGGTCACGCTGCTTTGCAAATCGCTGCAGATTTTGCCGGAGAAATACCACGGCCTCACCAACACCGATATGCGGTATCGCCAGCGCTACGTGGACCTCATTATGAACGAGGATGCGAAAAACACCTTTATCAAACGCTCGAAGATCATCAGCTCGATCCGTCGCTATCTCGACGGCCAGGGCTTTATGGAGGTCGAAACGCCGATGCTCGTCGCCAATGCCGGCGGCGCGGCGGCGCGCCCGTTCGAGACTCACTTTAACGCGCTGGACGAGGATCTGCGCCTGCGTATTTCGCTGGAGCTCTATCTCAAGCGCCTGATCGTCGGCGGTCTTGAGCGCGTGTATGAGATCGGCCGCGTGTTCCGCAACGAGGGCCTCGACACCCGCCACAACCCGGAATTTACGCTGATGGAGCTGTATCAGGCGTACACCGACTACTACGGCATGATGGATCTGACCGAAAATATGTTCCGCCACGTCGCGCAGGAGGTGCTCGGCACCACCACGTTTAAATACGGCGACCTGGAGCTGGATTTCGGCAAACCGTTCGCACGGATGACGATGATCGACGCGGTCAAGCAGTATGCGGGCGTGGATTTTGACGAGATCCCCGACACCGCCGCCGCCAAAAAGATCGCAGACGAAAAGCACGTTGAGTATGAGGAGCATCATAAGAAGGGCGACATTCTCAACCTCTTCTTTGAGGAATTCGTGGAGGAGCATTTGTTGCAGCCCACGTTTATTATGGATCACCCGATCGAGATCTCGCCGCTGACCAAGAAAAAGCCGGATAAAGAGGGCTATGTTGAGCGCTTCGAGCTGTTTATCAACGGGTGGGAGATGTGTAACGCCTATTCGGAGCTTAACGACCCGATCGACCAGCGCGAGCGCTTTAAAGCGCAGGATGCGCTCGCCGATATGGGCGACGAGGAAGCCAACCACACCGACGAAGATTTCTTAAATGCTCTCGAAATCGGTATGGCGCCGACCGGCGGTATCGGCTACGGTATCGACCGTCTCACGATGCTGCTCACCGACAGCCCCGCCATCCGCGACGTGCTGTTGTTCCCGACAATGAAGACGCTGGAGTGAGAGAGGAGAATGCACTATGCAAAAACGGTTGACAAAATCCAGAACGGATAAAAAGATCTGCGGCGTGTGCGGCGGATTGGCGCAATATTTGGAGATGGATCCCACGGTGGTGCGGCTGATCACGGTGTTTTGTATCGTGTTCGCGGGATTGAGCCTGTGGGCGTATATTATCGCCGCCATTGTGATGCCGTTCGGCGACTGATCGAGTAAAACGGAGGGGAAAGATGAACGCGGAAGGAAAGAGCATAAAAAGCAAAGACGGCAAAACCGGAACGGTTTGCCGCGTAGAGAGGGAGTATATTCACGTAAAATTCCCCGAAGAAGATGAGAAACAGTTCGGGTTTCCCACCGCAATTGAAAAGGGCTATTTGACTTTTTGCGACGAGGCGGTTCAAAAGCAAG
>JAZUKW010000015.1:0-3676 GCA_045643425.1 Acutalibacteraceae bacterium | reverse complement strand
GGCGAAGGACAACGATTTGCTGCTCTCGATGCCGATTCCCACGTCGTATATTATGTTCACCCGCCTTTTCGCGCTGTACGTCCAAAACTTCCTCTTTGAGGCGCTGGTGTTCGTCCCGTCTATCGTGGTCTACGTCCAATGCGGGCAGGCGCATATGACCGCTGCTATCATCAACTGCGTGTTGTTGCTCCTTTTGATGCCGCTCTTTTCGCTCGCGCTCACTTGTGTGCTCGGCTGGCTCGTCGCGCTTCTTTCCTCGCGGATGCGCCACCGCAACCTCGCCGTTATCGTGTTTTCGCTCGCCTTCATCGGCGGCTATTTCTACGTCTACTCGCAATACAGCGTGTTTTTGAAAAAGATCCTCGAAAACAGCGAAGTGATCGGGCAAAAGGTCAAAACGCTCTTTTATCCGTTCTATGAACTCGGCCGCGCCGGAACGGGCCGTGTGGACGCACTTTTGTTGTTCGCGCTCATCACCGCAGCCGTGTCGCTGCTCGTGTTTTTATTGCTCAAGAGCAACTTCGTAAGGCTCGCCACCGCTAAGCCCAACGAGAAAAAAGCGGTGTATAAAGAAAAAACCGCCCGCGTTTCGTCGGCGGATACCGCACTTCTTAAACGCGAGGCGTTACGCCTCGCCAAGAGTCCCGTGTATCTCTTAAACGGTGCGCTCGGCTCGATGGCGATGCTGCTCGGCACGGTGGCTGTCGTGTGGAAACGCGACCTGCTCGAATTTTTGCCGGCTCTGTTTCCGGATGAGCCGGCATACGTCGGTGTTGCCGAGCTGGTGGTGGCGCTGCTCGTCTGCTTTGCCTGTGCGATGAACTCTATCACCGCACCGTCGATCTCGCTCGAGGGCAGATCCATCTGGATCGTGCAGTCGCTCCCCATCCCCGCCGAAAAAGTGCTGTGGGCAAAGCTCCGCCTGCACATACTCGTCAGCGCTCCCGTCGCGCTCTTGTTTGCCGGCTCGTTCGCTTACGTGCTGCATATCAGCGGCAAAGGACTTGCGCTGATGCTGCTCACTCCGTTGTTGTTCGTGTTGCTTACCGGACTGATCGGATTAGTGTGCAATCTCAAAATGCCCAACCTCAAATGGAACAACGAGGCGTACGCCATTAAACAGAGCTTTTCCGTTTTGGCGGCTATCATCGCCGTTATCGCGTTCCTCGGTCTGTTCATGTTGGCGTTCCGCTTCCTGCTTGATCCCCTCACCGCCTACGAGTTACTGCTGATTTTCGATGCCGTGATGGTCGCCGTCTCGCTCGTGTTATTCCAATGGATTCGCACCCGCGGCGCCAAGATCTTCAGCACCCTCTCCTAAATAACCACAACAAAAAAGGCGTTGGTCTTCGACCAACTCCTTTTTATTATATTCATCATTTACCCAACTCTTTGAGCGTCGGGAATCCCTTATCCCGCGCGTTCAAAATCATTTCCTCCGCGGGGATATGCGGCCACTCGATGCCGATGTCGGGATCGTTCCATAAAAGCCCGCCCTCATCCTCGGGATGATAAAAGTCGTCGCATTTATATAAAATCTCCGCCGTATCGGACAGCACCATATAGCCGTGTGCAAACCCTTTCGGCACAAACAGCTGCTTGCGGTTATGCTCCGACAGCGTCACGCCGAACCACATACCGTACGTGCTGCTGCGCGGCCGCAGATCCACCACCGCGTCGAACACCTCGCCTTTGAGCACACGCAGCAACTTCGCCTGCGGATGCGCTTTTTGAAAATGCAACCCACGCAGCACACCGCGCCGCGAAAACGCCTGGTTATCCTGCACAAACACGTTCGGGATCCCCGCCTCGGCAAACGCCTCGTGGTTATAGCTCTCCATAAATCCCCCGCGCTCGTCGCCGAGGAAATGCGGTTCGATCACACAAACGCCGTCAATCTCCGTCCAATAAAAATCAAAACCGGCCATCGTTTTGTCACTCCTTATTTTTTCGTCTCGCGCAACCGTTTTCCGACAGCGCGCCACATATTCCACCGATTGCTCACCATCACGGAGAACTTCCCGTGGTGATCCTTGGTCGCCGTTCCCTCGTGCCGCCGATAATCGAGCAACACCTTCGGCAAAAACGCCACGCCGCCGCGTTTTTCCGCAAGCAGGCCGAACCATTGGTCGTGCATCGGAATGCGGTCGTCAAACGGAAGCGCCGTTTCCAAAAGCTCCTTTTTAAACGCGATACAGCAGCCGATATACGCGTTCTTCCACAGGTTTTTGAAATAACCCGCCCGTGAGCCGCGGAACGCAAAAAACGACGGCGACAGCACGTGCCGCTCGTTGTCGGTCATCTGCGCATCGTGAATGACCAGCGCCACTCCCGTTTCTTCAAAGCAGGAAAGCACCGCCGACACCTTGTCCGCGTGCCACACGTCGTCCTGATCGGACAAAAAGATCACGTCGCCCTCGCAGGCGGCGACCGCCAACTCAAAGTTTTTGATCAGCCCCTGCTTCGGCCCGTCAATGAGCTTCACGCGCCCGTCCTCCCGCGCGAGATCACAAACAATGTCCCGCGTACCGTCGGTCGAGCCGTCGTCCGACACGATGACCTCGTCGTTTTCGCCGAGGTTTTGCAAAATCGAATTCAGCTGTTCTCCTATATACGCCTCGCCGTTATACGCGGCAAGAGCTACCGAGATCTTCATACGTCTTTCTCCTTTCGCCACTTGCGAAAATACAGCCACAGCGATTTCAGGTGAATGCGAAACAGCTTGGGATTGTGGTAACTCGCCCGCTCCCACGCGTGCGTCGCCACCGCCTGCGGCATACAGGTGGCTTTGCCGAATCGGCGAGCGCGTCGCGTCAGATCCGCGTCCTCGCAATAGAGGAAAAACCGCTCGTCAAATCCGCCGAGCGTCTTAAAGACGTCGGTGCGGATAAACAAAAAGCACCCCGTACAAAACTCCACGTCGATCGGCGCGGACGTATCCGCATCGCTCATCGTGTATTCGATGCGCTTTTTGCGGAAATAGCGGCTGTATTTTTGAAGCTTGCCGGACAGCACGTAACGGAAATTCGGATTTCTTCGCGGCACGTCCTGCACCGTTCCGTCTTCATTTTTGATCAGCGGGCAGGTGATAGCCACAGTCGGGTCGCCGTCCATATACGCCGCAAGCTCGCTCAGCACGTCCTCGTTCAGCGTAATATCCGGGTTGATCATCGCGTGATACTCCGAGTGCAGCTGCGACAGCACCGCGTTGTGTCCGCCACCGAAGCCGCGGTTGTCCTGCTCGATGACCGTCACCTGCGGATACTGCTCGCGAACGAGCGCCGCCGTGCCGTCGGTCGAGCCGTTGTCCACCACGAATACCGCCACGTCCGTCCCCGCCGTTTTCTCAAACAGGCCGGAGAGCAAGCGCCCGATTACGTCCGCGCTGTTATAGGTTACAATCGAAACCGAAACCATACAAAACCTCCCGCAAAGCAAACCAAAATCTGCCCCACGTTTCAAAAAACTTCCGTTCTCGGGAATGTTTCCTCTCAAAACTTCTGTATAGTATACCATAAAGAAGCGAAAAAGTCCAGCACGAATTGTTTTTGCTCTTTTTCGGCAAAAAATCGAAAAAAATTTGCAAAAAAATCAAACTTTTTGTCATTTGGGGGTAGATTTTTGGAAAACTATGTGTTATACTATATACAGTATTTACGAGGAACTCGTTTCCGCT
>JAZUKW010000014.1:0-15112 GCA_045643425.1 Acutalibacteraceae bacterium | reverse complement strand
TGGCGGTCGAATCGATCCTTATCCGCTTGTGGCGGGTTAAGATAAAAAAATTCGGAGGAAGAAAAAATGAAAAAATTGGCAGTTCTCTTGACAACGGCACTTCTGCTGACGACCTTATTCAGCGTTATTACGCTGTCGTCTGCGGCAGAGGGAGAGACGGTGACCGGCGGCTACGGCTATTACTATAACCAAGCCGACAAACCGATCATGGACTTCGTCGATCCTGCTGACGGCGCGCACGTCGGTACGTGGTGGTGGTGGACAGAGCAAGCGTTTGATACCAATCTTCGGGATCGGTATTTGAACTTCCTTGAAGAAAACGGTGTGAATGAGATTTACTACTACGGCTATTATCTGCTGCAAAGCTCCTCTGATCGCCAAAAGCTCCACGGCTTTGTGTCCGAAGCGAACCGCCGCGGTATAGCGATTTCGTTTATTTACGATGATAACGAAACAATCATGGGTTCCAGCCGCGCGTTGGACGGTGTTTGCACGGAATATCTCAATTATCTGTCTCAATATCCGGACGATAAACTGAACGGTATCCACTTTGACGTAGAGCACGAAAGCGTGCAAAACTTCGCCAACAATCTGGTTTCCCAGTTCCCCAATGCCCGTGAGCGCGGTGTGCCTCTGTCGATGGACGTTAACTGCGCGATGGATACCAACACCCAAGTGACCGCCGGTGGCGTAACCGGCAACATCTACGAGGTTATCGCGGCGAACGTCGATACGCTCTCGCTGATGTCTTATAAAGATACGTACAACGCGATTTGGAATCTCGGTGCCAAAGCGTTTGCGGCGGCGAAGAAATACGGCTGCCGCGTGGTGTTCGCGGTGGAGACCGGTGACTACAGCTCCGGTGCCGCGCCGTATTATGCTACCTTTAACAGTCCGTCTGACGAGTTTGCCCAAGAGGACAAAGAGTATATGTACGGCGAGCTTGCCAAGATTTATGAATCGTTGCAAAAAGACCACCCGACGGGCGGTTTCGGCGTGGCGATCCACCAGCACGAGGACTGGTATAACCTGAAACAGTCGGATACTCCGATCACGACCGCCGGCTCGGGCAAAACCGAAAAACAGACGGTGAGCCACGCTTCCATTTCGGAAGAGACCACGCAGACCACCAAAAAGGGCCCGTCCACTCCGCTTGAAGAAACCGTGCTGTGGTCGGGCGACGTGAACCAAAATGTCATTGTCGGCAGACCAAAAGAATATTCCGGTTATCTTTCTGATTCCATTGAGGAAGAAATCAATGCGGCCATTCGCGCGGATTTGGCGAAAAACGGTACGATTTCCGGCGACGAGTATTACGAGATTACGACTGTCGGTTCTGTTTCCGGTGCGAGTGAATACGCGACCACCGGCTTTGCTATCAACGGTAACAACGGTCTAAAAGATCAGCTATGGGCAGAGGATAAAATTGCGGGCGGCTCGACGCTTGATGATAAGAAAGGTGCACATACGCAACGACTTTTCGGCACGACCGAAAAAGACGGTAAACTGCTGGCGCCGCAGATGAACGAGACCACTGAATTTGTGTTTTTGAGCGATGCAAAAGGCTATACCGACACCGTGTCGGTCGAAAGCCTTGTGATCAAGGTCTATCGCCACGCGCCGTATACCGGCACCGAGACGGAGACCGAAACCGAGCCGAGCGAAACCGAGACTACCCCGAGCTCGAGCGAAACCGAACCGAGCTCGAGCGAGACGGAGCCGAGTGCAAGTGAGACGGAGCCGAGCGCGAGCGCTTCCGAATCGGCGACGAACACCGCTACGGCAACCGTGACCGAGCCGAGCGCTACGGCAACCGTGACCGGAACGCAGGGACAGGTCGTTTTGCTCGGCGACGCCAACGACGACGGTGCTGTCAATATGAAAGACGTGTTGACGCTCCGCAAGGTGCTTGCCGACTTCGACGTGCCGATGAACTACTATAACGCGGATGTGAACCGCGACTCGCTCGTCAATATGAAAGACGTGCTGATGATCCGTCAGTTCCTTGCGGACATCATTAAAAGCTTCTGATGACCCCTTACCGGGCAGCTTCGGCTGCCCGGTATTTTTTTATATAGAAACACTTGCGCGCGAAGATTTTTTGTGGTATACTATATCGGTTAATGAATTCTACATAAACAAGGGAAGCGAGACTATGCAAAAACGAGAAGATATTCGCAACGTCGCCATCATCGCCCACGTGGATCACGGCAAAACCACCCTCGTGGATCAGATGCTTCGTCAAAGCGGTGTGTTCCGCGACAACGAGCAGGTCGCCGAGCGCGTCATGGACTCGGGCGACCTCGAGCGCGAGCGCGGCATTACGATCTTATCCAAAAACACCGCCGTGAAATACGGCGATACCAAAATCAACATCGTGGACACGCCCGGCCACGCCGATTTCGGCGGTGAGGTGGAGCGTATTCTGCTTATGGTGGACGGTGTGCTGCTGCTTGTGGACGCGTTCGAGGGCTGTATGCCCCAGACGCGCTTCGTCTTGAAAAAAGCGCTGGAGGCGGGAAAGCGTCCGCTGGTGGTCATCAACAAAATCGACCGTGACGGCGCGCGTCCGGCGGAGGTCATCGATGAGCTGATCGACCTGTTTATCGAGCTGGATGCGGACGAGGATCAGCTGGAATTCCCGGTGGTGTACGCCTCGGCGAAGGACGGCTACGCGTCGCTCGATCCGACGGTGCGCTCGGGAGATATGCAGCCGCTGTTCGAGGCGATTTTACAAAACGTTCCCGCGCCCGAGGGCGAGCCGGACGGCCCGCTGCAGATCCGCTTTTCCAACATCGACTACGACGATTATATCGGCCGCATTGGTATCGGTCGCGTGGAGCGCGGCGCGGTGAAGGTGGGGCAGACGGTGACGATCTGCAAAGAGGACGGTAAGACCGCCTCTGCCCGCATCGGCAAGCTGTATCAGTTTGAGGGTCTTGCCCGCGTGGAGTGCGAAAGCGCAAAGCTCGGCGACCTCGTGTCGGTCAGCGGTATTCCCGATCTCAACATCGGCGAGACCGCCTGCGACCCCGAACACGTCGAGCCGCTGCCGTTCGTGCATATCGACGAGCCGACCATTTCGATGCTCTTTATGGTCAACACCAGCCCCTTTGCCGGCAAAGAGGGCAAATTCGTCACGAGCCGCAACCTGCGTGACCGCCTTTTTAAAGAGGTGGAGACCAACGTGAGTATGCGTGTGCGCGAGACCGAAACGACCGACGCGTTCGAGGTGTCCGGCCGCGGCGAGCTGCATTTGTCCATTCTCATCGAGCAAATGCGCCGTCAGGGGTATGAATTTGCGGTGAGCAACCCGCGCGTCATTATGAAAAAAGACGAAAACGGCAAGCTTCTTGAGCCGATGGAGCTTTTGATGATCGAGGTGCCGGAAACCTACGTGGGAAGCGTGATGGAACGCCTCGGCAACCGCAAAGCGGAGCTGATCAATATGGGTACGCGCGACACCGGCATTTCTCATCTGGAATTCCGTATTCCGTCGCGCGGCCTTATGGGCTACCGTCAAAAGTTTTTGACCGATACGAACGGCCACGGTATTATGAACAGCCTGTTCGACGGTTACGATGAGTATAAAGGTGACATCCCGCAGCGTACCCAAGGCTCGCTCGTCTCTTTTGAGACCGGCGAGACCACCGGCTACGGGCTGTGGAACGCTCAGGATCGCGGCGCGATGTTCGTCGGCCCGGCCGTCCCGGTGTACGAGGGAATGATCGTCGGCGAATGCCCGAAAAACGAGGATATTACCGTCAACGTGTGCAAGAAAAAACACGTGACGAATACCCGCGCGTCCGGCTCGGACGAGGCGCTTCGTCTGACGCCGCCGGTCAATCTGTCGCTCGAGCAGTCGCTTGAATTTATCAACGACGACGAGCTGGTGGAGATCACTCCGAAATCCATTCGTCTGCGTAAACGCATCTTGTCTCATGAATTGCGGATGAAAGACCAATTCCGCAAAAAATGAGTTTATTTAAGCGCCCGTTGCTTGCGGCGGGAGCGAGTGGCTTTGCGGCACTCATCGCGGCGGCATTGTCGCCGCTGTCCGTTACGGTTGCGCTGACCATCCTTTGCGCGACGGTCGGCGTCATCTGTGCGTGTGTTCGCCGGCTTCGCAAAGCGGCGGTCTGCTTACTGTTTGCCGTCGTTGCGCTTTGCAGCTTTTGCGTCGCCGAGGTGACGCGCGTGCTGCCGCTTTCGTCGTGGAACGGAAAAACCGTCGCGATCACCGGAACGGTGACCGAAACGGGAACGGTAGCGCGCGGTGTTCTGCGGGTGACGGTGCGGGTGGAAAACGAAAGCTTCCCGAAAGGAACAAAGCTGCTTTTACACGTCCCGTTTAACGATCTGCCGCCCGCGTGCGGCGACGCGATCGTCACAAAAACCGCCTTGCAGCTGTCGGATACAGAGGAGACGCTTTTGTTCGATTCCGCCAAGGCGAACGGCCGGATGCTTTCCGGCTGGACGGAGGACGGCGCGGATTTTTACGTGATCCGCCAAAAGGAATTGTCCCTGGCGGGGCGACTGTCTCTCGCCAAAGAAGCGGTGGCGGAAGCCCTGCTTTCCGGTATGACGCAGGACGTGCGGCCGCTGTTGCAGGCGATGTGTCTCGGCGACAAAACCTCGTTGTCCGACGACGTGATTACGGATTTTCGCCGCGCGGGCGTGTCCCACCTGCTGGTGGTATCGGGACTGCATACGTCGATCATCGCTATGGGACTTTACGGGCTGTTGCGCAAGCTGTGCGCCTCTCGTCGAATGTCCTCTGTTGCGGCACTGCTCATGCTGTGGGCGTTTGCGCTGCTCGTCGGGTTCCATCCGTCGGTGGTGCGAGCGTGTGTTCTCAATACGTTAGTCCTTTCGGGCAACCTCTTTCGCCGCCGCGCCGACGGACTGAATTCCCTCGGCGGCGGCTTGTTGATTTTATGGCTGTGTAACCCGTTTTGCGTCTACGACGTCGGCTTGTGGCTGTCGTTCGGCGCGACGTTCGGTCTTTTGCGGCTGTTGCCGTCGATGACGAGGGCGTGCCGCCGCTTTTTCGAAACTCACCAAACGGGAAAAGCCGAGCGCCTGCTGCGGTTTGCGGCGGAGTCGCTGTGCGTCACTCTTGCGGCGACGCTTCCGATTTTGCCGATTTGTGCGCTGGTGTTCGGCGAGATCTCGCTTGTGGCACCGCTTTCCAATCTGCTTTGTGTGTTTGCGGCAACGCTTTTATTGTGGTGCGCGGTCGGCGCACTCGCTTTCAGCGTGGTGCTGCCGGGCTTTTTAGCCGGAGGATTACGCTTTTGTGCGACGCTGCTTGCACGGTATCTCTTGTGGGCAACGTCGCTGTGCAGTCACGTTCCGTTTGCGTCGCTTTCCACCGACGAGCCGTATCGCCGTTTGTGGATCGTCGTTACGCTTTGCGTGGTGTTCCTGCTTTGGAGGCTTCGCGGAAAACGCGCGGCTTTTGTCGGAACGGTAGCGCTGTGTCTTTTGCTGGTCGGGATGACCGCGGTGGACAGCGCGGTTTCAAAGGGAAAAACCGACGTGACGGTCAAGCGAGCTTACGGTGACGTCGCCGTGATCCTTGAGAGAGACGGCGAGATCGGCCTGCTGATCGACGGCGGGAACGGATGGACAGCGGCAAAAACCGCCTTGAGCCGCGAGAACGTCGCCGCGGTCGATACGGTCGTTTTGCTCGATCCCACAAGAAAGCTCGCCCGCAAATGGTTGGAATTCAACGATGCGGTGTCGGTGAAGCGCTACGTCACGTCGAGCGACAACGAAAAGGTGACGGCGGCGCTGCAAACGGAAAACGAAACGGTGACGGTCACAAACGGCGTGTCGCTGTTCGGTGATGCCGTTTCGGTCACGCCCAGCGGTGAACGGCTGACGGTATCGACCGCCGCCGAAAGCTATACGATAGATTTAAACGAGACGACGGATACGTCGTTTCGGATGACATAACGTGAGAAAGGAGGGGACACCGTGACCTACGCGGAAAAAGACCTCAAAAATCATTTGAAGAACGAGCCGCTCAAGAGGCTGTACGTGCTGTACGGCGAGGAGACGTATCTGACCGCCCATTACGCCAAAAAAATTGCGTCTATGGCGGTATCGGGCGAGATGGAGGACTTTAATCTCGAGACCTTCGACGGAACGGAAACCTCCGCAAACGAGCTGATCGCCGCGGCGCAGACGCTGCCCGCGTTTGCCGATCGCCGCGCGGTGGTGGTGTACGACTACAACGTCGCTGCCGATGCTAAGGGCGCCGACGAATGGCCGGAGTTTTTTGCGGATCTGCCGGAGGAGTGCGTGCTGATTTTTTGGTACTGTAACGTCAAACCGGACGGCAAGTCGAAATGGAAAAAGTTTCTTTCGGATGCCGAAAAGTTCGGATTTGTCACCGCGTTCCCGCTGTTGGCGCCTCACGAGGCGGTAAAAATGCTTTTGGGCGGCGCCAAAAAGCGCGGCTGTAACCTGTCCTCTTCGACGGCGGATCTGATGTGTACCCGCTGCGGCACCGATCTGCACACGCTCTTGAACGAGCTCGACAAGCTGTGCGCGTGCGCCGGCGAGGGCGGCACGGTAACCTCGGAGATGGTCACGTCCATGACTCACGAAACGCTAGAGGCGCGGGTGTTCGATCTCTCAAAAACCATTTGGCAGGGGAATGCCGACCGCGCGTTTTCAATTTTAAACACGCTGAAAGCGGACAAGGAAAAGCCGACGGGCATTTTGTCGGTGCTGTCTTCCGCTTATGCCGACGTTTACCGCGTAAAAGCGGCGCTTTCGGCGGGAGAACGCGCGGAGACGCTGACGAAAGATTTTGCCTACGGCAAGCGGGAATTCGTGCTGCGCAACGCGGTAAGAGATGCCCAAAACGTCAGTCTGCCCACGCTGCGCCGCTGTATTTTGCGGTTGGCGGCGGCGGATACGGCGATGAAATCCTCGTCGATGGACAGCTGGTGGATTTTAGAGCGCACCGTGTCCGAGCTGCTGACGCTGAGGAGGTGAGCCCGTGCTTCGTGTGAACGAGGTGCTGGTGGTCGAGGGAACGTACGACGCCATCAAGCTTTCGGAAATAACGGATGCGACGATTTTCACCACCAACGGCTTTCGTATTTTTAAAGACAAAGATCGGCTTAACGCTCTTCGCCGATTGGCGCGTCGGAACGGCTGTGTGCTGCTCACCGACAGCGACGGTGCGGGCTTCGTCATTCGCCGCTATTTGACGGGGGCGCTGCCCGGTGTTACCGTAAAGCAGGCGTATATCCCCGAGATCCCCGGCAAAGAAAAACGTAAATCCGCCCCCGGAAAAGAGGGGCTTTTGGGTGTCGAGGGTATGGACGAGGAAGTCTTAAAAAACGCGCTTATTGCGGCGGGTGCTACGGTGAGCGATGCGGACCCCAGGGAGGACGAGGGCTTTTTGACCATGTCCCGCATGTATGCCGACGGCTTGGCGGGACGGCCGGACAGCGCGCGTCTCCGCGAAGCCTTTTTGAAGCGGGCGAACCTGCCGCTCAAGCTCACGTCGCAGCGTATGCTGCGCTATATCAACTTTGCGCTGACCGAAGAGGAGTACGAAACCATTTTGGAGGAAATCAAATGAAAAGCGTAACGGTGCTTTGCGTCGGTAAGCTGAAAGAAGCCTATTGGCGGGACGCGGTAGCGGAATATCAAAAGCGCTTGTCTGCGTTTTGCCGTTTTGAGATCGTCGAGCTGGACGAATGCCGTTTGCCGGAGGATCCCTCGGCGGCGCAAATCGAAAAAGCCCTTGAAACCGAGGGCAAGGCGATTTTGGCGAAGATCCCGGCAGGCGCGGCGGTGATCCCGCTGTGTATCGAGGGAAAACCGTTGTCCTCGCCGGAACTGTCCGACCGTTTACAGCGTTGGGCGGTGGAGGGCCGCTCGAAATTCGTGTTCATCATCGGCAGCTCGTTCGGGCTTTCGCCGGAGGTGAAAGCGGCGGCGACCTATCGGCTTTCGATGTCACCGATGACTTTCCCGCACCAGCTGGCGCGGGTCATGCTGTGTGAACAAATCTACCGCGCCATGCAAATTGAAGCGGGCGGGAAATACCACAAATGAAATAATACTTGTCAAATAGGAAAAGATAGTGTATACTGATTCTAACCACGACGTCTTGTAGGGAAGGAGGGGAACGCGTGTCTTTGGATTTTCCGATTTTTGTGAAGCTGGAGGATAATACCTGCGTGTTGGTCGGCGGCGGCGATTACAGCGCCGATGCCGCGGAATTGTTGTTGTCTTTCGGCGCCAAGATCACCGTTATCGCGCCCGATCTGTGTCCGCGGTTGCGCGCGCTTGACGAAGCGGGAAAAATCCGCCACATTCCCCGTAAATTCTTCCGTGGAGATACCGCGAACTGCTACCTTTGTGTGGCGGCGTCCGGCGACAAGAACACCAACATCGCCGTTGCGGTGGAATGCAAAGCCCGTCACGTGCTTGTGAACGTGGAGGAGCCCGCCGAATACGGAACGATGACGTTGCCGAAGATCGTGCGCGCCGACGGCTTAGTCGGCGGCTTCGTGTCGAAGGATACCTCTGCGCTCGGCAACCTTTGCGACGCGCTGCAAAAGAAGCTGCCCGACGTATGGGAGCAGAGCGAGACGCGAGCCAAACGGCTGAAAAACGACTGATACAAAAAGGGAGATACGCCGTATCTCCCTTTTTGACGATGGAGGATTAGAGATGACCATTCGTACCGCCGCTGTCGAGGATATAGACGGCGTGTTGGAGCTGCTGCGGCAGGTCAACAACGTCCACGAGGCGACCCGCCCGGACATTTTTATCAAAGACAAGACGAAATACACCGCGATGGAGCTTGCCGCGATCTTTGCCGACGAAAGCCGCCCGGTGTTCGTCGCGACAAACGAGAATAACGCGGTGATCGGCTATGCGTTTTGCGTGTTCGAGACGCACGGCAAAAACAATCTCCGCGACTTTGTAACGCTGTATATCGACGATATTTGCGTGGACGAAGCGGCGCGGAAAACCGGCGTCGGCACGGCGCTGTTCGAGCACGTGCGCGCCTTTGCCAAAGAACACGGCGTCTATAATCTCACGCTCAACGTGTGGGATAAAAACGACGCCGCGCAGGCGTTTTATGAAAAATGCGGCTTTCATATCCAAAAATTCGGGATGGAAACCATTTTGTAAGTAACCTTTTTGTGAAAATCACCCTATTATAAATGAAACCAACACAACGGAGGAGATAACCATGCCGAAACAAGGACCGAACGGAAAGATAATCTACACGACCGATGAAAAACGCGAGCTGCTTGCGCAGTTGGTCGAGCTTGGACGAAAAGGCCACCAGCACTTGGCGTATGCCGACCCCGAATTTAAGGAAATTCTGGGAAAAATGGTGGACGCGGAAATGCTGACCGATTGTCCGAGCGGCGTTCATCCTCTCAAAAGAAACTTGGGCGCAGGAGTCGGTATTTCCAATCTTGTTATTCGTGTGGACAAAAAAGAAGATCCGGCTATTCTTATCGGCGTGCCAAGAGGCCAGGATCGCTATAACCCTGCCGACGGGATCAACGTTTCCCAAAAAAATGCGCTTAATATTAACCACTTTGGATTAGCGATGTCGGTTTCGGCGGAAAGATTTCTTAACGCTTTGAGGTCGGATCCGCCCGAAAAACCGAATGGGTTTTTGAGATTGCTTGACTCGATTCTGACGGCCTTCGGCGGCAGCGGCTTTGAGAGCTGCCGCAAATACGACCAAAAGCTGCAAGAATATGAAGCCTTCCTTCGCGAGATTCCGGGGAACGCCGGCTACTCCGCGGAAGAAATCGATCGCGCGAAATCCAAACCCGTGAAAGAAAATTCGGAGACGGTTAAAGAAAAAGTTAACGAATGTAACAAGATCTATAACAGA
The DNA here is from genome assembly GCA_045643425.1 of Acutalibacteraceae bacterium. GTDB lineage: Bacteria > Bacillota > Clostridia > Oscillospirales > Acutalibacteraceae > RGIG426. The sequence continues at coordinate 5,214 of JAZUKW010000014.1, read as the reverse complement.
ATGCTCCAAAAATACTCCGGCGACGTTTCCTTGATTTTGGAGGACGTGGATACGCTGGACGAGCAGGACGAGCTGGAATTCGTTTCCAAAATGATGGCGTGCGTCGAATGCAAAAAACTGCTGAACGCCGATCCGCCGCAATATAAAAAAGCGGACGCCGTTGAAAAGCTCGGTCTTGAGTGGCTTGTAGGAGAAAAGTATAAAAACGCCGTCGCTCTCATACGACAGGATGCGGCGAAAAATGCCCGTTTTGTGAAAGCCCTTGCCTCCGGAAACGCGGATGAGATTTTCGAGGCTTTGGCAGGAAAAACGTCGGACTTCAAAAAAGCGTTGAAAGATACCTCGGAAATCGTGCAGGAGCCCGTGGAAGAATCCGCAAAGTCCTCTACGAAAAAAGAGGCTACGGCGACACAACCGGAGAAAAAAGCCGAAGCGTCGAAGCAGGATACTCAAAAAATTCTCAAGGAATTGCTGCAGAGAGCCCACTTGGTACAAATGAAGCAGAACCTCGTCCAAAAGAACGAGGCGTCGCAAAGAGAGGCGATGAAAGAAGCCGAGAAGCTTCAGAGCATGCAGCACCACAAAGTCGGCAAAAGCAAAGAAAAGCAACTCAACGAACGCGCAAAGGAGAGGGCGTTCGAAAATCTGTCGGCGCCCACCGAGTTCGATACCTATTTCGACGTGCTGGAAATAAAAGAAAAAATGGCGCCGCTCATCAGCGAAGCGTTGGTGGGGCGTATGGCGGCCGGCCAATCCACGCTGCTTAACAAGGAATGCGGCAACGTGGCAAAAATGAATGAAAAACAGCGTGCGGAACTCCAAAAAGAGCTGACGGGTAAGCTGCTCGGCGACGTGAAAAACGACGTACCGCTTTCCAAAATGCTGAATATGCTGGCAAGCAGCAAAAATTTGGTGGATATGCTTAAAGGGGAAAACCCCGTCGCCGCGCTGACGAACGGTTTGATCGAGAATTATGACGCAGCGCGTGCCGAAGTGCTCGAAGAGGCGCGCAAGGAACAAGAGCGCAAAGACAAACCGTTGATCGAGGCAGAATCCAAAAGGAATTACCATTACATCGAGGATGACAGAGCGGACATTCTGATTACGCTCAAGGGATACAAAAATCTTCAGCAAAAGGAAGACCATACCTTCGCAGAAAAACATCAGATGGAAATTTTCCGTGAGGACATTTGCCGGTTGACGGCCAACGCCATCAGCAAGGAGTTTTTCCAAAACCGCGTTGCCACGGGGCAGGCGCCTGTGCCGGATGGGTTCACTTCGTATGATTTGAAGACCGAGGACGGCTTGAACAATGCGTGCAAGCACTTCGAGCGGTTGATGTGCGGCGAGGACAAAATCGCCTCGCAGGCGCTCGGCAATCTGGTGTCGAGCGAGAACGCTCTTGAGCTCGTTTCCTCCGGCGATATGCTGACGGATGCGTATTTTGAGAATCTGCAAAAAGTCAGCGAGGCACAGCAGGAGCTGGCGAACAACAATTCCAATACGGCCGCTTACGAGGCTCAAAACGAGATCTCGATGAATATGCCGTAAACACAACGTAAAAACAGCGCAGGGGAAACCCCTGCGCTGTTTTCTTATCGCGAGAACACACCGCGCAACAGATCGTGGCGGCGCGAGCGCGGCTTTTCGGTGGGCGGATGCGGGCGCGAGACCAAAATCGTTTCGTCGCCGATGATCTCGATCTCCCGCCAGGGGATGACGACGTCGTCCTCGTGACCGAGCAGCCCGAGCAGCTTCGGCCGCCCGAAAATCACCAAAGCGGTGAGCTGGGCGGTGCAGGTATCCACCTCCACGTCGTCTACACAGCCGAGACGGCTGCCGTCGCAGACGTTGATGACCTCTTTGTCGTGCAGATTGGTGATGCGGCATATCATAGACAATCCTCCTTTTTTTCTAATTCTATTGCAATTGAGGGAGTAATATGCTATACTGACCGCGTATATAGTTTAACAATTATCGGAAAGGAGGAGCCGCGATGCGTGAAATTTTGGCGGAGGCGAAAGACCTGTCGAAACAACGGTATATGTGGGTGATTTTCTGCGTACTCGGACTGTTCCTCCTGCCCGAATATATCGCGCCGATCGCCGGCGCTGTTGCGCTGATCTTGGCGCACGGAGAAGTGAAGGCTACCGGCCGGCGCGGCTTCTTGGTCGGCGAGACCGGCCGACGCAGCGTGTTTTTCATCGCGGCGATGCTTTTGAGCGTGACCTATTCTATCGCGCCGCTCGGCAGCGTAACGACGGTTTTGATGTTTCTCGCGATGGTGCCGTCGTATTTTGCGCTGCTCGCGGTGATCACCGATAAAGAGCGGCTCGTTCGTCTGTTCCAATCGCTGACGCTTTGTCTCGGCTTGCTCGGCGTGATCGGCTGTGTGCAATACGTCGGCTGTGCATTTCTCGGATGGGGAAGAGACGCCCTGCAACTTTGGAACTTCCTTGACCGAACGGTGTACGGGCTTTTGCCGATCGACATTCGGCTGTATAGCGAGGGAATGCGCGTCGCCGCGACCTATTCCAATCCCAACATCTTTGCGGGAGCGATGGTGTTTTTGATGCCGCTCTCCGCTTACTGTATCCGCTCGGCGCGGCATACCGCGTCGCGTGTGCTGTTTTCGCTGTGTCTCTTTGCCGGCGTGTGGGGAACAGCGTTCAGCTTCTCCCGCGCGAGTTACCTTGTGATGGTCGGCTTGCTGTTTTTGTTCGTGCTGTACCTCGTGCCGCGCGTGAAGCGTCCGTGGGGCCTCGTGATCTTTGTGTCTGCCGTGGCGCTTGTGGCGCTGTTGGCGCTGACCCCGAACATCTTCTCCGCGCGGATGCAAACGCTCAACGGCGGCGACGAATCCGTGTCTGAACGGGCACAGCTGTGGTCGGTGGCGTTTTCTGCGATTACCGAGCGCCCGATTTTCGGCTACGGCGCGGGCATCCAAACCACCACCGCAATTATGAAGGAGGCCGGGCTTGCCACCGTGCCGCACGCGCACAGCCTCTATTTGGAGCTGCTTGTGGAGGGCGGCGCGCTGCTCTTGATGCTTTTCTTCCTGCCGGTGTTCAACGTCATTTATACCCAGGGCGATACGCTGTTCCGCAAACGCCGTCAGCCGCTTCTCGGCTTTTCGGTGTTTGTGTCTCTTGCGGGCCTTATGGCGTTCGGATTCGTGGGATTCCCGCTGTTTACCCCGAAGCTGGTCGGCATTTGGTGGGTGCTGTTCGCCCTGTCCGATCTTGCGGGCGCATTTTATGCAGACCAACCCCTCGGCAGGCTTATTGAGAAAAAGGAGGACGTTCCCGATGCGTGACGATATTACGAGTATCCCGATCAGCGAGATCTTTGAGACGCAGGACGGCTGTCCGATCTGCCGTATGCGCGATCTGCTGGAGCAGCGCACGGTGGAGTATATTACCGGCGCCGCGATGATGGAGCCGGACGTGCGCAAAGAGACGAACCGCCTCGGCTTTTGCTTTACCCACTATGAGCAGCTTTTGAAGATGCACAATCACCTCGGCGTTGCGCTGATGATGGAGAGCCACCTCGATTCGCTCGAAAAGCGGATCTTCGGCGGTCTGTTCAAGGACGGAGGAAAACAGGGGAAAGCGGCAAACGAGGCGCTGTCTACCTGCTTTGTGTGTGAGCGCGTCGATAAGAATATGGAGCAGATGGCGGACAATTTATGCAAGCTGTGGGAGCGCGAGCGCGAGTTCCGCGACACGTTCGCCGCCCAGCCGACGCTGTGCCTGCCGCACTTCGCGTTGCTCGCCGAAGCGGCGGGGCGCACACTCGGTAAACGCACCCGCGGCGATTTTTGCGATGCGGCGTCAAAATTGGCGCACAATGAGCTGACGGCGCTGCGTGCGGACGTCAACCATTTTTGCTCGATGTTCGATTATCGCAACAGCGGCGAGAACGCCGATTGGGGAACCTCGCGTGACTCCGTGGAACGCAGCGTGCATTTTTTAACATCGCGTCATACACGCGGTTAAACGTGGCGTAAAGGCGTTTCAACAACCTGTCGAAAAATAAATTATGTTTTCCACATAATGGGGACGTAAATTCCACTTTCTACCATTAAAAAAGCCCAAAATGGCGCGATTCTTCCACTTTTTCCACCGTTTTTTCCACCAAAAAGGCCAAAATTAAGAATTTACAATACGTAAAACGAGATTCTGTCAAGGGTAAAAAAAGTCTGAATAATTTGCAAATTCCGTCAAAACACGTCGAAAAAATCCGAACAAAAGGGGTTGACAACGGCGGGGAAAACGGCTATAATAAACGGGTGCTTGGAGAGGTGTCCGAGTGGTTTAAGGAGCCGGTCTTGAAAACCGGTGACTCGTCAGAGCCAAGGGTTCGAATCCCTTCCTCTCCGCCAACCTCAAAAAGCCGCCACCCGACAGGGTGCATAATTTTATAGAAAACGGGCGGGTTCACCATCCGCACCGGGTTCATACGGAGAAGTACTCAAGTTGGTGACGAGGCGCCCCTGCTAAGGGCGTAGGTCGGGTAACCGGCGCGGGAGTTCGAGTCTCCCCTTCTCCGCCAAAACCGCCGAGGCATCGCCTCGGCGGTTTTTCTTTGGCGGAGAAGGGGAGACGAGAAACGAGCTCCAAGCGTTGCGAGCGAAGCGATGCAAGGCTTGGGAGAAAGCCCCGGTGGGGCTTTCGATAGCGAGAGGAGAGTCTCCGCCGCAAAAACTCTGCGATTTTTGCGGCGAATAGATGACGGATAACAAGTTGAGCGTAGAATTCGCGCCTCGCCTCGGCGGTTTTTCTTTGACGAAATGGGAAAAACGTGGTATACTATAAATGATAAATACGTGTTTTTCGGGGGTGAATGGATGAAAACCGAAAAGAACATTTTGATCGCGTTTCTTTTGAATTTGTCGTTTTCGCTGTTCGAGCTTGTCGGCGGGATTTTCACAAAATCGGTGGCGATTTTGTCCGATGCGGTGCACGATTTCGGCGATGCACTCTCCATCGGCATTTCCTACGCGCTTGAAAAGAAAAGCCGTGCCGCCGTCGATGAGGCGCACACCTACGGCTATCTGCGCTATTCTGTGCTCGGCGGGCTGATTACCACGGTGATTTTAATCCTCGGCTCGGGGATGATGATAAAAGAATCGGTGGTGCGGTTAGTTCACCCCGTCGCGGTCAATGCGTGCGGGATGTTGGTCCTCGCCGTTTTCGGTTTGGCGGTCAATCT
>JAZUKW010000013.1:0-5749 GCA_045643425.1 Acutalibacteraceae bacterium | reverse complement strand
TCGGTGGGACTTGATATGATCAACGTCCCGGGCGATACGCCGGCGGAGGTGCTGTCCGGCATTATCGCGGACGAAGCCGCGATCGGTATGGTCAACAGCAAAACGACCGCCGTGCGCCTGATTCCCGCGATCGGCAAGGCGGTGGGCGAGGAGCTGTCGTTCGGCGGCCTGCTCGGCGCCGGCCCGGTGATGAAGGTCAACACCGCCTCTCCCGCAAAATTTATCGCTCGCGGCGGCCGCATCCCCGCTCCGCTGCAAAGCCTCAAAAACTAAAACAGCAAAAGAAAACCCCGCTCGACGAGCGGGGTTTTTGTTATGTGGTTTCGGGAGGGTTTTCGGCGGTCTTTTTGCGCTTCGGGAACGCCGCGCGGAGGTTAAAGCCCTCGCCGTCGTCGGGATCAAACGCGAGCAGACACAGCAAAATCGGCGTGTGGTCGATTTCCATAATGTGATATTCCATCGAAATTTTGACCGCCACGATCGCGAGCAGCCCCAACCGGATATACCGCTTCTTTTGGCATTCGCGGCAGCAGGCGTATACGCAGATAAACATAACGGCGAGAAAAACGAGAAAACCGTAACGAAGCAGGATGTTGATGTAGGAGCAGTCGAGGAAGAAATACTCCTTCGGCGGCTCGGTGTTCATCTCGATCGCCTGACCGAACGGCAAAATGCCGTAGCGAGAGAACCCGGTATGGCCGAGCGCCAAACGCGTACTGGTGACGTTGTTTAACGTGGACATCAGCTTGCTTTGCTCGTTGTAAAACACTGACAACAGCATCATCACGAATGCGATAAGCGGGTAAGACAGCACACAGCCGATTTGCAGCGGCTTGGTCATCGGATAGCGGAGATCTTCGGTTTTTCTTGCGCGCAGCTTCGCCCACAGCAAAAACACGAAGAGCAGCGACAGCGAAATAAACGACGTGCGCGCGTTGCAGCCGATATAGGAAAAGGCGGCAAACCCGCCGATGACGGCAATTTCGGCGTAGGTGATCTTTTCCTGCCGCAGCCATGCCCAGCAAATGGCGAGGAAGAACAGATGCGTCGGCGGCCAGGTGGTGTAGTGGAAGCCGAAAGAATGGCGCGCGGTCCCGTCGGCGCGGTAAAAGACGAGATCGGGAACAAGACCGACAAGGCTGCCGATGAACAAAGCGGCGAACAAGACGGCGGAGGCAAGAACGAAGACTTTAACGATTTTTCGGAAATCAACGTTGTGGGCGCAGAAGATGAACACGGCGAACCAATACGGCTGTGCGTAGTCAAACAGAATATACGGAACGAGCATAACGGCAAAGCACAAAAGGCCACACAGCATTTCGCTCTTTTTCCAAACGAACGGCCCGGTCGCGAGCCCCAACAGTGACAAAAGAATACACGCCACGTTGGCGGCGACCATAAACGGCAAAATCATATTTGAGATAAAGTAGACGGTCTGGTAAAGGATATAGGGAAGCTGAAAACCGCTTCCGTTAAAAGCGGACGTTTCGTAATAGCGCACGGTGATAACGAAAATCAGCATCGCGAAGTATACCACTTGATACACGTTCCACAGCGGCTTTTCGTATTTTGCAAAGGTGTTTTTTTCTTTTAAAGACTCGAACACGGGGCGACCCCTCCTTTTCCCGCTTATTTTAGCATATCTTTTTCGGTTTGTAAACAGAAAAAAGGGCGTTGCACGGCAACGCCCTTTTTGTTATGCGGGAACTTACGCGGCGATGGAGACCTCGCTCACAGCGGCCGCACCGCTCACGTCAACGTTGCCGCTGATGTCGACGGTGTCGTCACCGTCTTCAATGTGGATCGAGCCGTTGACGGTGATTCCCTCTTTTTCCAGCTCTTTTTGGATCGCGTCAAACAGCGCGTTGAGGTCGAGCTCCTTGCCGTCCTCCGAGACGGCGCCGTTTTCCTCGGCAAAATCACCGATGCCGGCGACCACGGCGGTGATCGCTTCCGCAACCAGCGCGGAAACCAGCACACCGAAGATGCAGGAGAGCAGGGCGGCGACCACCATCCAAATGACGGCGGCACGGGCGAAGTTTTTGATGTTCTTGTTTTTCGGCACGAACGACATCACGATCGCCGCGATAAAGCCGACGCACGGCAGCAAAAACAGCACGATCATGCCGAGATACGCCCACAGAGAAACGGTTTCGCTGTTGGTTTCGCCGTTCAGCGTGGCGGTTTGCGGCGGGGTGTAGGGAACGGTCATCGGCGCGGTGGGCGCGGTCGGCTCAGCCACGGCGGATGCGCCGCATTTCGGACAAATCAGGTCGCCGTCTTGCAAAGCGTTGCCGCAGGACGTACAGAATTTAGACATGGTAATATCCTCCTTTATTTTTGGAACTGACTTTATTGTATCACGCGGCTTTTAAAAATGCAACCCGGAAAAATTCGGCACAAAAAACGTCGAAAAAGATAAAAAAATGCCCAAAATACCCTTTACAGAATCCACAAGATGTGGTAGAATAAAGCAAGTAAAAAACTGTCCTTTAATTTCGGTCCTGTGAGGTCGGCAAGGCGTGTTATCTGCTTGAATTGTACCGCCGTGCGCCCGCACGGCGATTTTTTTAGGGTTTTTGACAGGCGCGCCGCCGGCACACATCGTCGAGGCACATTCAGGCAAAAACGGGAGATTCCCGCTTGCATAAACAAAAATTAGGGTGGAGGAAACTACTATGCAAATGACCTACAACGTCAAGGACAAACCGTCCTTCGGCAAAACGCTGGTCTTCGCGCTGCAGCAGCTGCTCGCGATTCTGGCGGCGACCATCGCCGTGCCGGCGACCATCGGCAACGGAATGTCCCAATCCGCCGCGCTGTTCGGCGCCGGCGTCGGTACCATCGTGTACCTCCTGTTCACGCAATTTAAGAGCCCGGTGTTCCTTGGATCCTCGTTCGCGTTCATCGGCTCGATGCTCGCGGCGTTCGCCGGCGGTGTGTCCGCGCAGCTCGGCTTCGCGGGTCTCATCCTCGGTGCCATCTTCGCCGGTCTTGTGTACGTCATCATCGCCATCGTGGTGAAATTTGCCGGCGTCAAATGGATCGTCAAGCTGATGCCCGCCGTGGTCATCGGCCCGACGGTCGCGATCATCGGTTTGTCCCTTGCCGGTAACGCCGTGGGCGACCTGACCAAGGGCAGCGTGCTCAACGCCGATGCCGCTCCGGTGGCGTCCCCGTACGTGGCGCTTATCTGCGGCCTCGTGACCTTGTTCACCGTCATCATCTGCTCCGTTTACGGCAAAAAGATGATGAAAATGATCCCGTTCATCATCGGTATCTGCGCCGGCTACGTTGTGGCCGCGATCTTCACTGTGATCGGTAACGCGACCGACAACACCGCCTTGCAAGTGATCAACTTCGGTCTGTTCAGCAATATGCAATGGGTGCCGGACTTCACCTTTGTGGAAGCCTTCAAGGGCGTGAAAGAGATCTCCGCCTCCTACATTGCCACCATCGCCGTGGCGTACGTCCCGGTGGCGTTCGTCGTGTTCGCCGAGCACATCGCCGACCACAAGAACCTCTCCTCCATCATCGAGGTGGAGCTGCTCGAGGATCCGGGTCTGCACCGCACCCTGCTCGGTGACGGCGTCGGCTCGATGGTCGGTGCGTTCTTCGGCGGCTGCCCGAACACCACCTACGGCGAGTCGGTCGGCTGCGTCGCTATCTCCGGCAACGCTTCCGTCGTGACCATCTTCGCTACCGCGATTTTGGCGATCATCGCCGCGTTCGTGGCGCCGTTCACCACCTTCCTCGCCACCATCCCGAGCTGCGTTATGGGCGGCGTGTGCATCACGCTGTACGGCTTCATCGCCGTCTCCGGTCTTAAGATGATCCAGAAGGTCGACCTCGACGACAACCGCAATCTGTTCGTCGTTTCGATCATCCTCATCTGCGGCGTCGGCGGCCTGACCTTGAGCTTCGGCGACGTGACGCTGACCGAGGTCGCCTGCGCGCTCATCCTCGGCATCATCGCGAACCTGGTTCTCGCGGAGAAGAAAGAGGACAAGGCGGAATAAACCGCGGCGGATTTTTCGAAGTACTGCCTCAAACAAGGGCCGACGACCACACAGGTCGCCGGCCCTTTTCTTGTATTCCCGCGCATACTTTGGGTGATTTTGTAGGGGTCGGCGTCCCCGACGACCCCAATGGACAAGCACCGACTGTGGGGCGGTCGGGGACGCCCGCCCCTACGAAAGAATTCCGGCGGGCATCTTGGCCCCCTTGTGTAAAGGGGGCTGTCGCCGTATGGCGACTGGGGGATTGTTTTGCAAACTCCATCTACAATCCCTCCGCCACGGCTTCGCCGTGCCACCTCCCTTTGCACAAGGGAGGCATAGGCGCAACGCGGGTGGGTGCGAAATCCGCGCAAAACAAAAAAGACCGGTACGGCGTACCGGCCTTTTTACGTTAAAACTTATTCCGCGACCACGTCGGCGTCGGGCGCGTTTTTGCCCACGCTCGCAATACCGTTTTGGCAGGAGGCTTTGGTCTTATAGCCCTCGGAGGTGGCGATGATCTCACCGTTTTTGGCTTTCAGGCGGAAGCGGAACTCGCCCGCTTTGTCGGCATAGATCTCGTATTTCGGGTGTTTCAAGGTCTCGAAGCCCTCGACCGTCTGATCCTCCACCGCGGCGGCGCAGTTGGTACGCACGCTCTCGATGCCGTTCTTGCAGGACGCCTCGGACGCATACACCTGCGAGCTGGCGATGACCTCGCCGTTGCCGGCTTTCAGGTCGAATTTGAAGCCGGATTTGGCCTCTTTCATAACGAATTTGCCCATTTTGTGTTCCTCTTTTCTCGAAAAAAGTACGTTCTTATTAAAACGTCTACCCATAGTATACCAAAAAAATCGCGGCGCGTCAATTGTCGCAAACCGACGAAAAACGTGCCGCGTTTTTATTATATTTTTTCGGAACTTGTGCAAAAGGCGTGTACCAAAAACGGTACACGCCTTTTACTATACTTGTATTATCGGGAAAAGCCCCCAAAATGCGGGAGAAAAGGAGCGGATGAGATGCGTGTCGCTTTAAAGCGTCTTAAAATCGAAAACTTCGGCGGCGTTGTCGGCGAATGGACAAGCCCGCTGCTATCGTCGTTTGCGGTGCTTGCCGCTCCATCGCCGGACAGCGTAGCGGCGGCGCTGCGGGAGTTGCTCGGCGGCGGGCTGCACCCCGAGGAAAAAGCCCTGTATTTTCGCGAAAACAGCCGCCTGACGCTGACCGTTTCGGTGGACGGTGTCGAACGCGAGCTGCATACCCGCGAGGAGGTGCAAGCGCTCGGCGAACACTCGTTGCGGCTTGCGCGGCACGGGATGTTTTCACGCAAAACGCAAGGCGGGTTTCGGTATTATTTCGACGGTCGCCCCGAAGCGGCGGCGTATTTGGAAAATTTTGCGCCTCATGTTGTGAACGAGGAAAAAGGCGTCCTTTTGCAAATGCGTAACGAGGAGAAAAACAAAGCGTTTTATGCCCAAAGCGAAAAAACAGGCGAGGAAATGCTGCTTTCCGGTGCCGACCAAACGGCGTTCGATTTTCTTTGCTTTTTAGAGGCGGCGAAGTTTCGTCAGTCGACCGGCGAGGGCGGAATTTTGATTGTGAGTGACTACGTCGGGCGGTTTGAGGATGACGATCCGCGACAAGGCAAGCTGTTGTTCCGCGCCCGCTGTCTCGGTGCGCCGGTGTTTGTTATCAAAGAAGAATTTTTGTGATTTTAAAAAAGTTCCGACTTTAATTTGAGCGTCGAACGG
>JAZUKW010000012.1:0-12083 GCA_045643425.1 Acutalibacteraceae bacterium | reverse complement strand
GGGTGGGGTGGCGCTTGCCGTGTTCCTTACCGGTACCGCCGAGGGTCACACCCTGATACAGCGTGCAGTTGTTGCCGATCTCGGTCGTTTCGCCGATAACGACGCCCACGCCGTGGTCGATAAACAGCCCTTCGCCGATGGTGGCGGCGGGGTGGATCTCAATTCCCGTGCGGCGCACGCACCGCTGAGAGATGGCACGCGCCAAAAAATACAGCTTGTGACGCTGACACCAATTGGCGCGGCGATGGGCGCGCACGGCTTTCACACCGTTATAGAGAAGCGCGACTTCTATATCCGACCGCGCGGCAGCGTCGCGTTCCCGCACGGCGGCAATATCTTTTTTGCGTAAAGCGGACATAGACGATCCTCCTTATATAAATAAATCTAACCTTTTATAAACGTGTTGCAGGAGAGGAAAATAAAAAACGCCTCCTGTGCCGAACGGCACAAGGAGGCGATCGCTCGCGGTTCCACTCCTATGTTTCACTCAACGGAAAGCCAACACTTTCCCGCCCGGTAACGGGGGCATCCGCGCCGACATACACACCGAAAACGGCTTCCTTCGACGAGCTGCGGGAGGCATTCACCGCGCGTTCGACTCGCCGCTTCCAGCCAAAGGCGGCGTTCTCTGTCAGTCGGGGGACGGGCGGGTACTTGTTCCCGGTCATTGCTCCTTTTATTGTATGCGATGAAAAGAAAAATGTCAAGTCGTTTTGAAAAAAGCCGCCTGAGAATATAAAAAGATTTGTCGAGAAAACAACAACCCCTCCGTGCGTTTCTTGAAAATGACAAGATTCGGCGGTGCCGGTATCTTTTTGGACAAAATATAACGAGAAAAAGTTTTAAGTTTTAAAAAATTTAAGAATTATTTTTAGAAAAGGACTTGACAAACCGACCCGATATGTAGTATTATTTAATTCTTGCGCGCGTACAAGGCTTTATTATTTGAACGCCGGTTTCGGGAGAGCTGAAACCGGGCCGCAAATCGGCCGATCTCGCTGCGCAAACAGCCGTCATTTCGGCGGCGGGGAAGTGTGACTTCCCGCAAAAATTTTACGGGAGTGAAATGAAGTATGACAAATCTCAAACCGGTACAACTCGGCAGCACGACGCGTATGAGCTTTGCGAAGATCGACGAAGTGCTGGATATGCCGAACCTCATCGAAATCCAGAAGAACTCCTATCAGTGGTTTCTGGACGAAGGTCTGAAAGAGGTTCTCCGGGATACGGTGATTTCCGATCACTCGGGGAACTATGAGTTGACTTTTGTGGATTATAAATTGGCGGATAAGCCGGAGCACACCATCCAAGAGTGCAAAGAGCGCGACGTGACCTATGATACCAAAATCACGATGGAAGTTCACCTCTTGGACAAACAGACGGGTCAGATCAAGGTGACCCCCGAGGTCTTTATGGGCAAGCTGCCCCTGATGACCGAAAGCGGCACGTTCGTGATCAACGGCGCGGAGCGCGTGATCGTCTCCCAGCTGGTTCGTTCTCCGGGCGTGTATTTCTCGAACGAGTACGACAGCAACGGTAAAAAGCTGTTCGCCTCCCAGGTGATTCCGAACCGCGGTGCCTGGCTGGAGTATGAGACGGATTCCTCCGATGTGGCGTCCGTCCGTATCGACAAAAACCGCAAACTGCCTGTGACCACCTTCCTGCGCGCGCTCGGCCTCGGCACCCGCGAGCAGATCATCGAGATGTTCGGTGATACCGAGATGATCCAGGCCACCCTGCTGAAGGACAGCACGACCACCACCGATGAGGGCCTCATCGAGGTGTATCGTAAACTGCGTCCGGGCGAGCCGGCGACGGCGGAAAACGCGCGTCAGCATATCGAAAACCTGTTCTTCGATCCGCGCCGCTACGACCTGTCCCGCGTGGGCCGCTATAAATACAACAAAAAGCTCGGTCTGCAAAACCGCTTGACCGGCCGCGTGCTGTCCCGTCCGATCGTGGATACGGAGACCGGCGAGCTGCTGGCTGAGGCGGGCGAGAAGATCGACGCCGCCCGCGCCCTTGCTCTCGAGAACAAGGGTGTCAAGGAAGCGTTTATCACCGTGGACGATCACGGCGAGCAGCGCGAGGTCAAAATCATCACCAACCAAATGGTGAACATCCGCGGTTACGTGGATCTCTCCGAGGAGGAGCTGGCGGAGTGCCGTATCAACGAGAACGTCCGCTTCGGCGTCCTGAAAGAGATCCTCGCCGAAACCGAAGGCAAGAAAGAGGCGCTGTTGGAAGCGCTGAAGCTGCGCCATGACGAGCTGATCCCGAACACCATCATCGTGGACGATATTTTTGCGTCGGTCAGCTACCTCAACTGCCTCGCTTACGAGGTGGGTGTGGTGGACGATATTGACCACCTCGGCAACCGCCGCATTCGTTCGGTGGGCGAGCTGCTGCAAAATGCGTTCCGCATCGGCTTTACCCGTATGGAGCGCGTTATCCGCGAGCGCATGACGCTGCTCGTGCAGACGCCGGAAAAATTCGTTCCCAACGAGCTGGTGAACAACCGCCCGGTGGAAGCGGCGATCAAAGAGTTCTTCGGTTCTTCGCCGCTGTCGCAATTTATGGATCAGAACAACCCGCTTGCCGAGTTGACGCATAAACGCCGTCTGTCCGCTTTGGGCCCCGGCGGTTTGTCCCGTGATCGCGCCGGATTCGAGGTGCGTGACGTTCACTACAGCCACTATGGCCGTATGTGCCCGATCGAGACTCCTGAAGGTCCGAACATCGGTCTGATCTCTTACCTGGCGACCTTCGCCCGTATCAACGAATACGGCTTTGTCGAGGCGCCGTTCCGCCGCGTGGATAAAGAGACCGGCGTCGTTACCGACGAGGTCATCTATATGTCCGCCGACGTGGAGGATGCGTACATCGTTGCCCAGGCGAACGAGCCGCTCGACGAAAAAGGCCGTTTTGCCAACAAGCGTGTCAACGCCCGTTTCCGCGGCGAGTTCTTGGAGGTTTCTCCGGAGAAACCGGACTTCATGGACGTTTCGCCGAAGATGGTCGTGTCGGTCGCTACCGCGATGATCCCGTTCCTCGAGAACGACGACGCGAACCGCGCTTTGATGGGTTCGAACATGCAGCGCCAGGCTGTGCCGCTGCTGACCACCGAGTCTCCGATCGTCGGTACCGGTATGGAATACAAAGCCGGTGTGGACTCCGGTGTCTGCGTGCTGGCGAAGCACGCCGGTACCGTTACGGCGGTGGATGCCTGCTCTGTGAAACTGCGCCGCGACGAAGACGGCGTGGAAGAGGTGTATGAGCTCATCAAATTCTCCCGCTCCAACCAAGGCACTTGTGTGAACCAGCGCCCGGTGGTGGAGGTCGGTCAGCACGTGGAAGAGCATGAAGTGCTGGCGGACGGCCCGGCGACCAAGAACGGTGAGATCGCGCTCGGTAAGAACGTGCTCATCGGCTTTATGACCTGGGAGGGTTATAACTACGAGGACGCCGTTCTCATCAACGAAAAACTCGTGCGTGACGACGTGTTTACGTCGGTCCACGTCGAAGAATACAGCACCGAAGCCCGCGACACCAAGCTGGGGCCGGAGGAGATCACCCGTGATATTCCGCAGGCCGGCGACGCTGCGCTGAAAGACCTGGATTCCCAGGGTATCATCCGCGTGGGTGCCGAGGTGCGTTCCGGTGACATTTTGGTCGGTAAAGTGACGCCGAAGGGTGAAACCGATCTGACCGCCGAGGAGCGCCTGCTGCGCGCCATCTTCGGTGAAAAAGCCCGCGAGGTGCGCGACACCTCGCTGCGTGTGCCTCACGGTCAATACGGTATCGTTGTGGACGTGAAGGTGTTCGGCAAAGAGTGCAAAGAGCTGTCGCCCGGCGTGAACAAGGTCGTGCGCGTCTACGTTGCCCAAAAACGCAAGATCAGCGTGGGCGACAAGATGGCCGGTCGTCACGGTAACAAGGGCGTTGTGTCCCGCGTGCTTCCCAGCGAGGATATGCCGTTCCTGCCGGACGGTCGCCCGCTGGATATTGTGCTTAACCCGCTCGGTGTTCCGTCTCGTATGAACATCGGTCAGGTGCTGGAGGTCCACCTCGGTGCCGCCTGCGCCGCGAAGGGCATCAAAATCATGACGCCGGTCTTTGACGGCGCTCACGAAGACCAGATCCAGGAGATGCTGGAGGAGGTCGGACGTGACGGTAACGGTAAGATCACGCTGTACGACGGTCGTACCGGTCAGCCGTTCGATAACCCCGTCACCGTCGGCTATATGTACTTCCTTAAGCTGCACCACCTGGTCCACGCTAAGATCCACGCGCGTTCCACCGGTCCGTACTCGCTCGTTACGCAGCAGCCGCTCGGCGGTAAAGCCCAATTCGGCGGCCAGCGTTTCGGTGAGATGGAGGTGTGGGCGCTCGAGGCTTACGGCGCCGCTTACACGCTGCAAGAGATCCTGACCGTCAAGTCGGACGACGTGATCGGCCGTGTCAAGACCTACGAAGCGATCGTGAAAGGTCAGAACGTGCCGCAGTCCGGTGTGCCGGAGTCCTTTAAAGTCCTTATTAAAGAGCTGCAATCTCTCGGTTTGGACGTGCGTGTGCTTGACAAAGATCAGAACGTGATCGATCTGAAGCAGAACTTCGAGGAGGACGACGACTACCGTATGAGCGACGTGGAGGACGATAAAGCGTTCTCGGTGGTCGCCAACGAAAACGAATTCTCCGGTTATTCCATTGAGGATGCGCCTGCGGATGCGGGCAGCGAAGCGCTCGGCTCTTTCAGCGGCCTTGACGTCGAGCTTTAAGAAAGGGGAGTTACAGTTATGATGACTTTTAATCAGTTTGACTCCATTAAAATCGGTTTGGCTTCCCCCGAGCAGATCCGTGAGTGGTCTTACGGCGAGGTGAAAAAGCCGGAAACCATCAACTATCGTACGCTCAAGCCGGAACGCGACGGTTTGTTCTGCGAGCGTATTTTCGGGCCGACCAAGGATTGGGAGTGCCATTGCGGTAAATACAAACGTATCCGCAACAAGGGGATCATCTGCGACAAGTGCGGCGTGGAGGTTACCCGTGCCAAGGTGCGCCGTGAGCGTATGGGCCACATCGAGCTGGCTGCGCCGGTGTCTCACATTTGGTATTTCAAGGGCATCCCGTCCCGTATCGGTCTTATCCTGAACATCGCGCCCCGTCAATTGGAAAGCGTGCTGTATTTCTCTCGTTATATCGTGACCGATCCCGGTTCGACTCCTCTCGCCAAGAAAGAAATTCTCGACGAGAAAGAGTACAACAATATGCGCGAGAAGTATGAGAACGACTTCGAAGCGGGTATGGGCGCCGAGTATATCCAAAAGCTGCTTGCGGAAATCGACCTTGATCAGCTGGCGCGCGAGATTCGCGAAGAGCTGGACGCGGTCGGCAGCCAGAGCCAAAAACGCGCCCGCCTCATCAAGCGTCTCGAGGTTGTGGAGGCGTTCCGTGCTTCCGGCAACCGTCCCGAGTGGATGATCCTCAACGTGATCCCGGTCATTCCGCCGGATATTCGTCCGATGGTGCAGTTGGAGGGCGGCCGTTTTGCCACCTCCGACCTCAACGACCTGTATCGCCGCGTGATCAACCGTAACAACCGTTTGCAGCGTCTCTTGGAGCTCGGTGCGCCGGATATTATCGTGCGCAACGAGAAACGTATGCTGCAGGAAGCGGTGGACGCGCTCATCGACAACGGCCGTCGCGGCCGCGCGGTGACCGGCCCCAGCAACCGCCCGCTGAAATCTCTGTCGGACGTGCTGAAGGGCAAGCAGGGCCGTTTCCGTCAGAACCTGCTCGGCAAACGTGTCGACTATTCCGGCCGTTCGGTTATCGTTGTCGGTCCGGAACTGAAAATGTACCAATGCGGTCTGCCGAAGGAGATGGCGCTGGAGCTGTTCAAGCCCTTCGTCATGAAACGCCTGGGCGAGACCGGCGTTGCCAGCAACGTCAAATCCGCCCGCAAGATGGTGGATCGCGTCCATCCGGAAGTGTGGGATGCGCTGGAGACCGTGATCAAGGATCACCCGGTCATGCTCAACCGCGCGCCGACCCTTCACCGCCTCGGTATCCAAGCGTTCGAGCCGGTGCTGGTCGAGGGCCGCGCGATCAAGCTGCACCCGCTGGTTTGTACCGCGTTCAACGCCGACTTCGACGGCGACCAGATGGCTGTTCACGTGCCGCTGTCTGCCGAGGCGCAGGCGGAAGCCCGCTTCCTGATGTTGGCGGCCGGCAACCTGCTCAAGCCCTCCGACGGTAAGCCGGTGGCGGTGCCGACGCAGGATATGGTTCTCGGTTCGTACTACCTGACCTACGAGCGTGAGGGCGAAAAGGGCGAGGGCAAGGTGTTCGCCAGCGAGGAAGAGGCGCAGATGGCGTATGACAGCGGTGTTATCGGCCTGCACGCCAAGATCCGCGTTCGCCGCACGCTGACGATCGACGGGGAAGAGCGCTCCCGCTTGGTGGAGACCACCATCGGCCGCATCATCTTCAACCGCCCGGTTCCGCAGGACCTCGGTTACGTGGATCGCTCGATCCCGGACAATATGTTCGAGTATGAGGTCAACTTCAAGGTCGGCAAGAAACAGCTATCCCAGATCATTGAAAAATGTATCAAAGTCCACGGCACGGCGGATACCTCCGAGGTGCTGGATGCGATCAAATCGCAGGGCTATCACTATTCCACCGTTGCCGCTCTGACCGTTTCGGTTATGGATGCGACCATCCCGCCGGCGAAGAAAGAGATCATCGCCGACGCCGAGGCGCAGGTGGACAGAATCGTCGGCTTGTACGATCAAGGTCTTATGAGCGACGAGGAGCGTTATCGCAACGTGGTTCGCGTGTGGAACGAGACCACCGAAAAGGTCGGTTCCGCGCTGAAAGAAAACATGGATCCCTACAACCCGATCAACATGATGGCCGATTCCGGCGCCCGTGGTTCGGACGCCCAGATCCGTCAGCTCGCCGGTATGCGCGGTCTGATCGCCAACACCTCCGGTCGCGCGATCGAGGTTCCGATCCGTGCGAACTACCGCGAAGGCCTCAACGTGTTCGAGTACTTTATCGCCTCTCGTGGTGCGCGTAAAGGCTTGGCGGATACCGCTCTGCGTACCGCCGACTCGGGTTATCTGACCCGCCGTCTCGTGGACGTCGCGCAAGACGTCATCATCCGCGAGCAGGATTGCGGCACGCATGACGGCATCGAGGTCTATGACATCAAAGACGGCGACGCGATGATCGAGCCGCTGTCCGAGCGCTTGACCGGTCGCTTCCTCGCGGAGGATTTCGTGAATCCGTCCACCGGCGAGGTTTTGATCCGCCGCGACAAGATGTTGACCGAAAAAGACGCCAAAGAGATTGTCCAAAAGATGGAAGAGTTCGGCATGGAGGACCACATTTGCGTCCGCTCGGTGCTGACCTGCCACGCCAAACACGGCGTGTGCGCGCGCTGCTACGGTGCGAACCTGGCGACTGTGGACGCGGTTTCGGTGGGCGAGGCTGTCGGTACGATTTCCGCGCAGTCCATCGGTGAGCCGGGTACCCAGCTGACCATGCGTACCTTCCACACCGGCGGTATCGCGTCCGGTGAAGATATTACCCAGGGTCTTCCGCGTGTTGAGGAGCTGTTCGAGGCGCGCAAGCCGAAGAAGCACGCCATCATCTCGGAAATCGAGGGTGAGGTTCGCGTGACGGAGGAGAAGAAGAAACAGCTCGTTATCGTCACCAACACCACCGCCGAGAATATGGACGAGCGCTCTTATGTGATCCCGTTCGGCAGCCACATCTGTGTGACGGACGGCGACCACGTGAAGAAGGGCGGCCGTTTGACCGACGGTTCTATCGATCCTCACGACATTTTGGCGGTGAACGGCCCGCTCGCGGTGCAAAACTACCTCATCGAGGAAGTGCAGCGCACCTACCGTATGCAGTCCGTTAAAATCAACGACAAGCACATCGAGGTCATCGTGCGTCAGATGATGCAAAAAGCGTTTATCAACGACGCGGGCAGCACCAACCTGATCAGCGGTTCCATCGTGGATCGCGCGGAGGTGGAAGCGGCCAACGATGCCATTCGTGCGCGTATCGAGGCGGGTGAGACCGATCTCACCTTGGCGGATTACACCCTGCAGCTGCTCGGTATCACGAAAGCGGCGCTCGCGACCGACAGCTTCCTGTCGGCGGCCTCCTTCCAGGAGACCACGCGCGTGCTGACCGATGCCGCCATCAAAGGCAAGGTCGACCCGCTGCAAGGCCTCAAGGAGAACGTCATCCTCGGTAAGCTCATCCCGGCCGGTACCGGTGTGCAGACTTACAACGACGTGGATGTGATCAACACGCGCGCGTCGGACGACGATCCGTACGTCTCCGCGCTGCGCAGCATCCTCGAGGGCGAGGGTGAACAAGCCGCCGAGGAGGGCTCCGTGACGGAGTAATCCTTTGAAAAGTTGCGGTTTTAAGCGAAAAATCGAAAGATTTGTGCTTGACAACCGCAAGGGCTTGTGCTAAAATGTATATTTGGTTGCGTAGGTGGACAGCTCGTCTGTCCACCTATGCCCGAATAAATTTTTATCGAGGAGGTGTTTTGTTTGCCGACTTTTAACCAATTGGTTCGCAAGGGACGCCATGATCTGGAAGTGAAGGCGAAGGCCCCGGCTCTGTTGAAGGGATGGAACTCCAAGAAACAGACCGCGACTGACCACAACGCGCCGCAAAAGCGCGGTGTTTGCACCGCTGTCAAAACGACGACGCCGAAAAAACCGAACTCCGCTCTGCGTAAGGTTGCCCGTGTGCGCCTCTCCAACGGTATCGAGGTTACGACCTACATTCCGGGCGAGGGCCACAACCTGCAGGAACACTCTGTTGTTCTTCTGCGCGGCGGCCGTGTCCGTGACCTGCCTGGTGTGCGTTATCACATTATCCGTGGTACGCTCGACACCCAGGGCGTTGCCAACCGTATGCAGGCTCGTTCCAAATACGGTGCCAAACGTCCGAAGAAGTAATCCTGACACAAAAGCGGCCTAAAAGGTACGCTATATAGATATATACCTTTCTATATAGGGTCTCTTTGAGCCGACGGGGGACTTGTCATCCCTCGAGTACCTGTGATATCATTTCTATGAAGGAGGGAAGTAGAATGCCCAGAAGAGGCTCTATTCCGAAACGTGATGTGTTGCCGGATCCGCTGTATAATTCGAAGCTGGTGACGCGACTCATCAACAACATTATGCTCGATGGTAAACGCGGTGTCGCGCAGAAGATCGTGTACGACGCGTTTGACATTGTTGCTGAAAAGACCGGTAAGAATCCGCTGGAGGCGTTTGAGGCGGCGATGGAGAACATTATGCCTGTTCTCGAAGTCAAAGCCCGCCGCGTCGGTGGTGCTACTTACCAGGTTCCGATCGAGGTTCGTGAAGACCGCCGTGTTACCCTTGGTCTTCGTTGGCTGACCACCTACTCGCGCGCCCGTTCCGAGCGTACGATGAAAGAACGCCTTGCTAACGAGATCGTCGATGCCATTGCCGGTGTCGGCGGTGCCGCGAAGAAACGCGAAGATACGCATAAGATGGCCGAGGCCAACAAAGCGTTCGCGCATTTCCGCTGGTAATACGAGGAGGAAGATAACATGGCACGTCAAGTTACTCTCGAAAAAACCCGTAATATCGGTATCATGGCGCACATCGACGCCGGTAAAACGACGACGACCGAGCGTATTTTGTACTACACCGGTATCAACCACAAGATCGGCGAGACTCACGACGGTACCGCTACGATGGACTGGATGGCGCAGGAGCAGGAGCGTGGTATTACTATCACGTCCGCTGCTACCACCTGCTTCTGGAAGGACCACCGTATCAACATCATCGACACTCCCGGACACGTGGACTTTACCGTTGAGGTGCAGCGTTCTCTGCGCGTTCTCGACGGTTCTGTGACCGTTCTTTGTGCGAAGGGCGGCGTGGAACCCCAATCCGAGACCGTGTGGCGCCAGGCGGACGAATACAAAGTTCCGCGTATGGCTTACGTCAACAAAATGGACATTATGGGTGCCGACTTCTATCGTGTTATCGATATGATGAAGGAGCGCCTGAAATGTAATGCCGTGCCGATCCAATTACCGATCGGTGCCGAGCAGTTCTTTAAGGGAATCATCGACCTCGTGGAGATGAAGGCCTACATCTACTATGATGATGCCGGCATCGACGTCCGCGAGGAGGACATCCCGGACGAGATGAAAGAGAAAGCCCAGCAGTATCACGACGAGCTCATCGAGCACGTTGCGGAGCAGGACGACGACCTTATGGAAAAATATTTCGCCGGTGAGGAACTCACCATCGACGAGATCAAAGCCTGCATCCGTAAATCCACCCTGGACAACACCATGGTGCCGGTCTGCTGCGGTACTTCCTATCGCAACAAGGGCGTCCAGAAGCTTTTGGATGCCATCGTGGACTATATGCCCTCGCCGACCGACGTTCCCGCTATCAAGGGCGTGAACCCGGACACCGAGGAAGAGGAGGAGCGTCCGTCCTCCGACAAAGAGCCGTTTGCGGCTCTGGCTTTCAAAATCGCTACCGACCCGTACGTTGGTAAGCTTTGTTTCTTCCGCGTGTACTCCGGTGTCTGCAAAGCGGGCACCAACGTCTACAACCCGAACAAAGACACCAACGAGCGTCTCGGTCGTATTCTGCAGATGCACGCCAACCACCGTCAGGACATCGAAGAGGTCTATGCCGGTGATATTGCGGCCGCTGTGGGTCTGAAATCGACCACCACCGGTAACACCCTGTGCGACGAGAAACATCCGATCGTTCTCGAATCGATGAAATTCCCGGAGCCGGTTATCCGCGTGGCTATCGAGCCGAAAACCAAAGCCGGTCAGGAGAAGATGGGTATTGCTCTGGCGAAGCTCGCCGAGGAAGACCCGACCTTCCGCACCTACACCGACGAGGAAACCGGTCAGACCATCATCGCCGGTATGGGCGAGCTGCACCTGGAGATCATCGTGGACCGTCTGCTCCGCGAATTCAAGGTGGAAGCCAACGTGGGCGCCCCGCAGGTTGCCTACAAAGAGACCATTCGCCGCCTTGCCGACGTGGATACCAAGTATGCGCGTCAGTCCGGTGGTAAAGGTCAGTACGGTCACGTCAAAATCAAATTGGAGCCGAACGAGTCCGGCAAAGGCTATGAGTTTATCAACGCCATCGTCGGCGGTGCCATTCCGAAGGAGTACATTCCTGCGGTTGACGCCGGTATCCAAGGCGCGATGCAGTCCGGTGTTGTCGCCGGCTATCCGGTCGTGGACGTGAAAGTCACTCTGTACGACGGTTCTTATCACGAGGTCGACTCCTCTGAGATGGCGTTTAAGATCGCCGGTTCTATGGCGTTCAAAGAGGCCATGCGCAAGGCCGACCCGGTTCTTATGGAGCCGATCATGAAGGTTTCCGTTACCGCGCCGGACGAGTATACCGGCGACGTTATCGGCGACATCAACTCCCGCCGCGGTATCATGCAGGGTATGGACGCTGTGTCCGGTGCCCAGATGATCCGCTCTTCCATCCCGCTGGCCGAGATGTTCGGCTACGCTACCGACCTGCGCTCCAAAACGCAGGGTCGTGGCCAATACGTGATGGAGCCCAGCCACTATTCTGAGCTTCCGAAGAGCGTGGCGGAGGAAATTATTTCCAAACGCGGCCGTAAAGACGGCTAATTCCAAACTTTTTTCGAAAAATGCTTGATTTTTTTGAAAGAACTTGGTAAAATACTCTTGTAACTTTGGCAAAAAACTATCACAAATCCTGAAGGAGGAATTTGAAATGGCGAAAGCTAAATTTGAACGCAACAAGCCCCACGTTAACATCGGCACCATCGGTCACGTTGACCATGGTAAAACCACTCTGACCGCTGCTATCACCAAGGTTCTGGCGATGCAGGGCGGTGCGGAGTTCACCGACTACGCCAACATCGATAAGGCTCCGGAAGAGCGCGAGCGCGGTATCACCATCAACACCGCCCACGTCGAGTATGAGACGGCCACCCGTCACTATGCTCACGTCGACTGCCCCGGCCACGCCGACTACATCAAA
>JAZUKW010000011.1:0-2524 GCA_045643425.1 Acutalibacteraceae bacterium | reverse complement strand
CAAGCGAGAATACCTGAAACCCGCCGCTGTCGGTGAGAATCGGGCCCGTCCAGCCGGAAAACTTGTGTAATCCGCCGAGATCGTGTATGAGCTTGTCGCCGGGACGCACGTGCAGATGATAGGTGTTCGACAGCATCACCTGGCATTTGATTTGGCGCAGATCCTCGGTATCGAGAGCGCCTTTGATCGCGCCGCAAGTCGCGACGTTCATAAAAGCCGGCGTCTGCACCGTTCCGTGGGGTGTTTCAAACGTGCCGCGACGGGCAGAGCCGATGGTTTTCTTGATTTCCATAGAAAATTCCTCGTTTTAGTATGTAAAGCGGTTACGCTTTACAGAATGAGCATCGCGTCGCCGAAGCTAAAGAACCGATATTCTTCTTCGACAGCGTGCTTGTAGGCGTTCATGGTGCGGTCATACCCCGCAAAAGCGGACACGAGCATGATCAGCGTGCTTTCCGGCAGGTGGAAGTTGGTAAGCAGACCATCCAGCACGGAAAACTCGTAGCCGGGATAGATGAAAATCTCCGTAAACCCTTCTGCCGGCTCGATTTTGCCGTTTTTCATTCCGATGCTTTCGAGCGTGCGACAGCTGGTCGTGCCGACCGCGATGACCCGTCCTCCGCGCGCTTTGGTGCGGTTGATGAGGTCGGCTGTCTCGGCGGAAAGCTCGTAATGCTCGCTGTGCATCTTGTGGTCTGTAATGTTATCCACCTTTACAGGCAAAAACGTCCCCAACCCGACGTGCAGGGTGACGAATCCAATATCCACACCCATTTTTTTGATGGATTCGAGCCGTTCGGGGGTAAAATGCAATCCCGCCGTCGGTGCCGCCGCCGAGCCGAGCTCGCGGGAGTAGACGGTTTGGTAGCGTTCTTTGTCTTTGAGCTTTTCTTTGATATACGGCGGCAGCGGCATCTGGCCGATTTCTTCGAGCAGCGCGTAAAAATTGTTGCCCTCATACGCGAATTGCACCACGCGCTCCGCTCCGTCCGCCTCGCAGACGGTGGCTTTCAGCTTCCCTTCGCCGAACACCAGCGTGTCCCCTTCTTTGATGCGTTTGCCGGGGCGCGCGAGCGTTTGCCACTTGTCGTTACCGAGCGGCTTTAACAAAAGCAGCTCCACCCGCGCCCCGGTCGATTCGCGGTTGCCGTAAAGGCGGGCGGGAATCACGCGGCTGTCGTTGAGGATCAGCGTGTCGCCGGGTCTTAAATATTTCTCGATGTCATAAAAATGAGTATCCGTCAGCGTATCCTCCGCGCGATTCATCACAAGCAGGCGGCTGTGGTCGCGGGGTTCGATCGGCGTTTGGGCGATACGCTCCGGGGGTAATTCATAAAAAAAGTCGCTGGTTTTCACGATGTTGCCTCTCTTTTTTTGGTGGTTTCCTCTATTGTAACGCATAATCGGCTTTTTTGCAAATTTATTTTTTAGAAAACGCGGAATTGCTTGACAAATCAAGGTTTTGGGTGGTAATATATTAAGGTATGAAATTTATATTTATGCGCGTTCACGCGCGTAATAAAAGGAGTGTTCTCTTATGAATTACAAAGTTGGTATTATCGGTTGTACCGGTATGGTCGGTCAGCGTTTTGCGACGCTGCTCGAAAACCATCCGTGGTTTACCGTGACCGCCCTCGCGGCGAGCCCCCGCAGCGCCGGCAAAACCTATAAAGACGCTGTCGGCGACCGCTGGGTGATGAAAACTCCCCTGCCCGCGTCCATGGCGGATATGATCGTAATGGATGCCTCCAACGTGGAGGAAGTGGCCTCGAAGGTGGACTTCGTGTTCTGCGCCGTGGATATGAAAAAAGACGAGATCCGCGCGCTTGAGGAAGCCTATGCCAAAGCGGAATGCCCCGTTGTTTCGAACAACAGCGCCAACCGCTTTACCCCTGACGTGCCGATGGTCGTGCCGGAGCTTAATGTCGACCACATCAAAATCATCGACGCGCAGCGTAAACGCCTCGGCACCAAACGCGGCTTTATCGCCGTCAAATCCAACTGCTCGCTGCAAAGCTACGTGCCGGCGCTGTTCCCGCTGTCGAAATTCGGCGTGAAAGAAGCCGCCGTCTGCACCTATCAAGCCATTTCCGGCGCCGGCAAGACCTTTGAGCGCTGGCCCGAAATGATCGACAACGTCATCCCCTACATCGGCGGCGAGGAAGAAAAATCCGAGCAAGAGCCGCTGAAGATCTGGGGCAAGATCGAGGGCGACAAAATCGTCCCCGCTGCTTCCCCGGCGTTTACCGCGCAATGCCTGCGCGTGCCGGTGACCGACGGTCACTTTGCCGCCGTGTTCGTGCGCTTTGAAAACAAACCCACCAAAGAAGAAATCCTCGACACGTGGAAAAACTTCAGCGGCCGCGCCCAAGAGCTCAACCTGCCGAGCGCGCCGAAACAGTTCCTCCACTATTTTGAGGAAGACAATATGCCCCAGACCAACCTCCACCGCGACCTCGAGGGCGGTATGGCGATCTCCCTCGGCCGTCTGCGTGAGGACAGCCAATACGACTACAAATTCGTC
>JAZUKW010000010.1:0-16211 GCA_045643425.1 Acutalibacteraceae bacterium | reverse complement strand
CTCCCCCGCCGCGCGGAGGGCAGGACCGCCGCAGGACGGACACTCGCGCGGCATTTGGTAGAGCGCGGCGCCCTCGTTGTGCGCGGCCACGCGCACAACCTCGGGGATGATGTCCCCCGCCTTGCGCAAAACCACTTTGTCGCCGATGGCAAGTCCCTTTTCGGCAATAAAATCTTCGTTATGTAGCGTCGCGCGGGACACGGTCGTACCCGCGAGCGTTACCGGCTCAAACACGCCGGTCGGCGTCAGCACACCGGTGCGCCCGACGTTGATCTCCACGTCCAAAAGCGTGGTTTCCTTTTCCTCCGGCGGGTATTTGTACCCCACCGCCCATTTCGGGAATTTGCTCGTGCTTCCCATTTCCTCGCGGGAGGCAAAATCGTCCACCTTGATGACCGCGCCGTCAATATCGAACGGCAGGCTCCGGCGCACCGAGCCGATACGTTCCACCTCGGCGATCGCCTCGTCGATCGAATCGGTGCGTTTATAAAACGGGATGATCGAGCATCCCCACGCCTTCATCATCTCGAGCGACTGCGCGTGGGCGGTCACGTCCTGCCCTTCGCAAAGCTGCATATTAAAGACGAAAATCGACAGCCCGCGCTCGCCCACCACGGCGGAATTTTTCTGCCGGAGCGTTCCCGCCGCGGCGTTGCGCGGATTTTTAAACGGCGTTTCGCCGTTTTCCTCCTGCGCCGCAACGAGCCGCGCAAACGACTGCCGCGGCATATACACCTCGCCGCGCACGATCGCGCGCGCGGGCGCATTTTGGAGCGTTTTCGGGATGTCCCTGATTTGTTCGATATTTTGCGTTACGTCCTCGCCGACCGCGCCGTTGCCGCGGGTCGCACCCTGCGTCAGCTTGCCGTTTTCATACGTGGGCGCCACCGACAATCCGTCGATTTTCGGCTCGACCACGTAAAACGGATGCGCCACCGTCTCGCGCACGCGGCGGTCGAAGTCGCGCAGCTCCTCGACGGAAAACACGTCCTGTAAGCTCGCGAGCGGCACCTCGTGCGCCACCTCGGAAAACAGCTCCGAGCGCGCGCCGTGGACCTTTTGGGTATACGAATCCGGCGAGATAAACTCCGGGTATTCCGCCTCCAGCGCTTTCAGCTCGCGCGTCAGCGCGTCAAACTCGTCGTCCTCGATCTCGGGCGCATCGTTGTCATAATAGAGCTTGCTATGGTAGTCAATGGTCGCGCGCAATGCGTCAATGCGCGTTTTTGCTTCTTGTGCGGTCACGTACCGCACCCCCTTTTATACCAGATAATTTTCAACAGACAGATAGCGGTCGCCCGTGTCGGGAAGCAGCGCCACCACGGTTTTGCCCGCCATTTCGGGGCGACTTCCCACCTTCACCGCGGCGGCGATCGCCGCGCCGGAGGAAATGCCGCACAAAACGCCCTCGGTTTTTACGAGCAGGCGGCCCATTTCATACGCCTCGTCGGTGGTGACGGTCAAAATCTCGTCAAGCACGTCGCGCTCGAGCGTATCCGGCACGAAGTTCGCGCCCATTCCCTGCAGCGCGTGCGCTCCCGCGCGCCCCTCGGTCAACACCGGCGAGTCCGCCGGCTCCGCGCCGATCACTTTCACAGCGGGGTTTTGCTCTTTGAGATACCGGCCCGTGCCGGAAACCGTGCCGCCCGTGCCGATCCCGGCGACAAACGCGGCAAGGTCGCCCGCCGTATCGGCCCAAATTTCCGGACCGGTGGTTTCATAGTGCGCCTGCGGGTTGGCGGGGTTTCCGAATTGGTCGGGCAAAAACGCGGGCGCGTATTCTTCGGCAAGCTCCTGCGCTTTTTTGACAGCGCCCGCCATTCCGTCGGCGGCGGGAGTCAGCACGATTTTCGCGCCGTAAGCGGAAAGAAGCGCGCGCCGCTCGACGCTCATACTGTCGGGCATCGTTAAAATGAGGTCATAGCCGCACAAAGCCGCCACCGCCGCAAGCCCGATCCCCGTGTTGCCGGAGGTCGGCTCGATAATGGTCGTGCCGGGTTTCAGCGTCCCCTCTTTTTCCGCTTGCTCGATCATTTTGAGCGCCACGCGATCTTTTGCCGAGCCGGCGGGGTTTTGTTTTTCTAATTTAAGGAGAAGACGGCAGGAAAGCCCGCACGCGCGCGCCATCCGCGACGCGTCGAGCAACGGCGTGCCGCCGATCAGCTCTTTCATCGAAGATACGATTGCCATACACATTCCTCTTTTCAGCGAATTTGAAGCCGTTTTACCGCAACGGTCTTGCCGGTCTGATCATCCAGCGTGAACAGCACCGCGTCCATTTGGCACGCGCCCTCGGCCGGCATAAACCGCGCGGGCGTATGCAGCCGCAGCCGCTCGATCGGCGCGTCGGGATGAACGCCGAGCACCGAGTGGATCGGCGCGGTCATTCCCACGTCGGTGAGAAATCCCGTGCCCTTGGGCAACACCTGCTCGTCGGCGGTCTGCACGTGCGTGTGCGTGCCGAACAGCGCGGAAATGCGCCCGTCGGCATACAGCGCGAGCGCCTTTTTTTCCGCCGTCGCCTCCGCGTGAAAATCGACGATACAGAATTTGGGGTTGCCCGCTTCCGAAAGCGCTTTATCCAGCGCCTCAAACGGGTTTCCGACCGGATCCAAATACACCGTGCCGAGCAGGTTCACAACCGTGACCTGATACCGCCCGCGATCCACCACGGCAACCCCGTGACCGGGCGCGCCGGCAGGATAGTTATAGGGGCGAAGAAGCATCGGCTCGCGCTCGAGCAGGTCGTGAATCTCGCGGCGGTGCAGCGTGTGGTTGCCGCCGGTCACCACGTCCGCGCCCGCTTGAAACAGCGCTTCCGCCGATTTCGGAAGCATGCCGTTGCCGCAGGCGGAGTTTTCGCCGTTGACGATACACACGTCCACGCCGCAGTCGCGTTTCACGCGGGGCAGCACCTTTTGCAGATGGGCGCATCCCGGCTCGCCGACCACGTCGCCGACACAGAGAATATTCATAAAACATCCTTCTTTCTATGGTTTCCATTTTACCATATTTTACGCCAAAGTGCAACCTTTTCGACGCGCAAAAATCCCCTCTTTACATTTGCGGTTCTTATATGGTATAATAGATGTGTATGTAAACACGAAAGCGAGGGATTTTTTGATGAAATCCATTAGTGATGCCACGCGTATCGTGGTAAAAGTCGGTACCTCGACGCTGACCTATCCCAGCGGGCGGATGAATTTGCGCCGTCTCGAAACGCTCGTCAAGGTGCTGTCCGATTTAAAAAACAGCGGGCGGGAGATCCTGCTCGTCACCTCCGGCGCGATCGGCGTCGGCGCAGGCAAGCTCGGCTTCTCCGAGCGCCCGCGGGATATTGCCGGCAAACAAGCCGCCGCCGCGGTTGGTCAATGCGAGCTTATGTATATGTACGACAAGCTCTTTGCCGATTACGGTCACGTCACCGCGCAGGTGCTGTTGACCCGTGACGGCGTGGACGATCCCGTCCGCCACCGCAACATCGTCAACACGCTCTCCGAGCTCATTCGCGTGGGCGCGGTCCCGGTCATCAACGAAAACGACACCGTCGCCACCGAAGAAATCGAGTTCGGCGACAACGACACGCTGTCGGCGCAGGTCGCGGTTCTCTCGAAAGCGGACGCGCTCGTTCTTATGTCGGATATTGACGGCCTGTTCGATAAAAACCCCGCCGAGCACCCCGACGCCCGGCTCATCCCGCTCGTCACGAAAATCGACGACAAGCTGCTGTCCGTTGCGGGCGGCTCCGGCTCGGCACGCGGCACCGGCGGCATGGTCACGAAGCTCCACGCCGCGGAGATCGCGCTGTCGGCAGATATTCCGATGATCATTATGAACGGCGCCGATCCTATGAAGCTGTATGATTTGACCGAGGGCTCGCCGGTCGGCACCCTCTTTTGTAAGGAGGAAACGGTATGACGCTCCTCGAAATGGGCCAAGCGGCAAAAGCCGCCTCGCAGGTGCTGGCGGTTGCCGAAACGATGCAAAAAAACGAGGCGCTCGCCGCGATGGCGAAGTCGCTGAAATTCCATGAGCCGGATATTTTAGAGGCCAACGAGCAAGACCTCGCCGCCGCCGAAGCGGGCGGAATGCGCGAGTCGATGCTCGACCGCTTAAAGCTCACTCCCGAACGGCTGGAGGGTATGGCCAAGGGCCTGCTGGACGTGGCGATGCTCCCCGACCCCATCGGCGACCTGCTCGAAGAAACCACCCGCCCGAACGGTCTGCGTATCCGCAAGCTGCGCGTCCCCATCGGCGTGATCGGCATTATCTATGAAGCGCGCCCGAACGTCACCTCCGACGCGGCGGGGCTGTGCCTCAAAGCGGGCAACGCCACCATTTTGCGCGGCGGCAAGGAAGCCATCCGCTCGAACACCGCTATCGCCGACGCTCTGCGCGAGGGTATCGCCTCGGTGGGACTTCCCGCCGACTGTGTCCAGCTGGTCACCGACACCTCCCGCGACAGCGCCAAAGAGATGATGCACCTAAACGGCTATCTCGACCTGCTTATTCCGCGCGGCGGCGCCGGACTCATCCGCGCCGTGGTCTCCGAAGCCACCGTTCCGGTCATCGAAACGGGTGTCGGCAACTGCCACGTATTCGTAGACGCGGCGGCCAACGTCGAAATGGCGACCGCGATCATTTTAAACGCCAAAACCTCCCGCCCGTCCGTCTGCAACGCGGCGGAGACCTTGCTTGTGCATAACGGCATCGCCAAAACCGCGCTGCCTGTTATCGCCGCCTCGCTGAAAGCGAGCGGTGTCACCCTCCGCGGCGACGAGGCCGCCCGCAAGCTCATCGAGGGCGGCGCCGAAGAAGCGAGCGACGAGGATTGGGAAACCGAGTACGGCGATATGATCTTAGCCGTTAAAGTCGTCGGCTCGGTGGACGAAGCGATCGACCACGTGCGCCGTTACGGCACCGGCCACAGCGAATGTATCGTCACCGACGATCCCGAGGCGGCCGACCGCTTCTGTAACGCGGTGGATGCGGCGGCGGTATACGTCAACGCCTCCACGCGGTTCACCGACGGCGGCGAGTTCGGCCTCGGTGCCGAAATCGGCATCTCCACCCAAAAGCTTCACGCCCGCGGCCCCATGGGACTGCGCGAGCTGACCAGCATCAAATACCGTATCGACGGCAACGGCCAAATCCGCTGATCGCCGATGAGGAGGTCTCTCTATGTTTCTAAAAAAGAAACCGAAAAATAACGACGTTCCCGCCTCGCAAAGCGGCGACATCGTCGTGCAAAAGGCGGAAGCGGACGAAACGGCGGAAACCCTTTCGGACGTGTTGGAAAACGCCCAACCCAAACGCCGCCGACGCACCAGCCGCGGCACGCGGCGCGGTCAACGGCGGTTTGCGGCGTGGATCGGCCTGATCGTGATTTTTTTGGCCATCGTGGGCGTCATCGCCCTCGGCGTAATGACCGTCGGCCTCATCCAAAAGGCCTTTGACCACTCCGACCAGATGATCGAGCTGCGCGATCTTGCCGCGCCGCTCATCGAGTACCAGCCCGCCTCCTTCGACACGCTCGAGGATGCGGACGACACGGTGCTGCTCAAGGCCGCGATTTTCCGCATCACCGAGGCGGAGCGTATCCGCCAGCTGCGGGAAAAAACCGACGTCTACAACTACAAAACCGACGATTACGGCCGCCTTATCCTGCCGGTCGAGGAAATCAACCGCTCCTTTGCCGCTCTGTTCGGAGACAAGGTCACGCCGCACCACCAAACGCTGGGTGAGGAAAGCGGCGTCGCCTACATTTTTGAATACGACAAGGCCAACGCCTGCTATCACGTGCCGGTCTCCGACTCCTCCTCGCTGTATACCACCTCGGTCAGCGACATTCGCCTGCACGGGAACGAAGCGCAGATTCTTGTGAATTACGCGCTGACGCAAAACCTGTCGGTGGACAAATACGGCAACACCCTCGAGCCGGACGCCTCCAACATCGAGTTCTCTCAATGGTACGTTTTCGAGGAAAACGGCAGCGGATGGACGATCATCGCCGTCACCGATAAATAAAATACTGATAAAACCCGCCACCCTTTCATAGATATGGTACACGATCTGTGAAAGGGTGTTTTTTATGCGTGTATATCGCCTTTTAGGAAACCGACAACTGCTGCTCGGCCTCGTCTGCCTGCTGGCGGCGGTGGCGGTGCTGTGCGGCGCGACCGCCGCCGGATTTCGGCTGTATGCCGAGACGACCGCCGCCGCGGTACGCCGCCTGCCCGTCTACTGTACCGATCGGCCGAACAAAACGGTGGCGTTCACCTTTGATGCCGCGTGGGGCAACGAGGACACCGAAACGCTGATTAAGATTTTTAAAGAAAACGATATTCACGTGACCTTTTTCGTTGTCGGTGAATGGTGCGACCGGTGTTCCGACTCGGTCAAAGCTCTCGCCGCCGCCGGTCACGAGGTCATGAACCACTCCGCCTCTCATCCGCACATGCCGTCGCTTTCCAAAGCGGAAATGCGCGCGGAGATCAAGACCTGCAACGAAAAAATCGCCGCGCTCACCGGAAAAACGCCCACGCTGTTCCGCGCGCCTTACGGCGACTACGACAACGCGCTCATCGAGGTGCTGGACGGAATGGAAATGCAATGCGTACAATGGGACGTGGACAGTCTCGATTGGAAAGACCTCTCCGCCGCCGAGATTTCCGAGCGCGTGCTGTCACGGGTGCAATCGGGCAGCATCGTGCTGTTCCACAATGCTGCCAAGCACACGCCCGAAGCGCTCCCCGGCATCATACAAACTTTGAAAAAGCAGGGATACACGTTTGTGAAGGCCTCCGAAATGCTGTATCCCGCAAAAACGCCCATCAACCACGAGGGGCGACAGCTCGGCAATGTCTCTCCCACCGCCACGCAATAAAAAAATCCCGACGAACGACGTTCGTCGGGATTTTTCTTTGTCATTATCCGCAAACGATGTTGGCATTGACGAGCGGACGGTTCACCGATTCGTCAAACGGAAGCCGCGCCCATTGCGACTGACTACCGCCGTAATACACGGTCTGGAGATGGTCACAGCCGTAGAACGCGCCGTTGCCGATTTGGGACACCGAGGACGGGATCGTCACCGTTTTCAGCGACTTGCAGTTACGGAACACGCCATCCTCAATCAGGCTGACGCCCACCGGGATCCTTGCGTTCGTCAAGCCGCTGCCGTGGAACGCCATCGCCTCAATGGAAATCACCGAGGAGGGAATATCAAACGAGGACAGCGCCCCACAATCTTTAAACGCGTTGCTGCCGATCCGCTTGAGCGACGTAGACACGCTGACAGAGGACAGCGACGTGCATCCGTCGAACGCATACATGCCGATGCTGATGACACCGGACATCGAAACCGAGCGAAGCGAGGTGCAATTTTGGAACGCGTTATCCGACACCGCCTCCACCGAGGAGGGAAGCGTCACCGAGGAAATGCTCTTTCCCGTAAACGCGCCGGGGTCAATGCCGGTGACCTTATAGCCGCCGAGCTTACTCGGAACGCTCACGTTTCCCGAACCGGTAAAGCCGGTCACGTGGGCGGTGCCGTTGCTGTAAAGCGCATATTTGTAGCTGCCCTCGGACAAACCGCCGGACTGCTTCGAGCCTTGGTCAGAGGTGGGGATCGCCGGGCGATACGCCGC
Organism: Acutalibacteraceae bacterium; assembly: GCA_045643425.1. Lineage (GTDB taxonomy): Bacteria > Bacillota > Clostridia > Oscillospirales > Acutalibacteraceae > RGIG426. Next base: position 8,562 of record JAZUKW010000010.1, on the reverse strand, counting down.
GTAGCCCTGCCCGTTGTTCGCCGGAGCCGGGCGCTGCACGGTATTTCCGCCGCCGCTGCCGTTGCCATTACCTCCGCCGCCGCTGCCGTTACCGTTGCCTCCGCCACCGCCGCCGTTGTTCACCTGACGACGGGTGGTGGTACGGTGAAGATTATTCCCCTGCCCGTTCGGCGACGTCGGCGTATCGTTGTCGTAATAGTTGTTGTCAACGATCCCGCCGCTGTTGTTCTTTTTGCGCACACGGCCGGTCGTCGCGGCACGGGTCGTGCCGTTGATGATCCGGTTGCCGTGTTCATCTTTGATTTTTGCCGTGGTCGTGGCTTTTTTCCTGGTCGTCGTCACGGTCGTCGTTTCGTTCGCAAACTGCTTTTCGAGATTATCCAAAAAACTGTCGGTCACGGACGTTTCGGAGGTCTCCAGCTCCTGCGGTGCCTTTTGCAGCATCGTCACCGCCAAATATCCGCCGCCGCCCAGCACCACCAGCGCCAGCACGGAAGCAAGGATCACCTTAAGCGAGGTCGGCCACCATTCCATCCGCTCCTTGAGCGACATTTTCAGTTGTTTTTGGGCGACAGGCTCCTTCACCGTGTGGATGCCCTCCATCTCCTTGAGGATCGCCTCGGAGGGGGTGATGGACATCGCGGCGCAAAGGTCTTTATAAATCGCGAGCGAGTCGCATTTTACGTTTTTGTGCAGCGCGGTAAAAATCCACCACAAGGTATTTTTCATACTGCAGCCGCCCATTTTTCCCGGCGTTGCGCCGGTCATAACCGCCGCTTTCAGCGCGCGAAGCGCCTGACTGCGATACGCCTCCGCCACCGAAGGGTGCATTCCCATCACCTGGGCCGCCGTCCGCAGCGGGAAGTTTTCGTAATAGAGCAGCACGATCATCGCGCGCTCCTCCATCGACAAAACCTTAAGCCCCTCCATCAGTCTGTCACGGGGAGCCGCGGGCAACACGCCGTTGCTCTCCGCATCCACCGCCACGTAATCTGTTTCGGGCGCCGTGACCGGCTGGGGCATTTCCGGCTTGTAGCCGGACGGCAAATAGGACTTGCAGCAGCTGTGACAGATATACAGCATCCAGGGAGTGAAATCCGCCACCGTCGCCGGCACGGTCGTCTCCCGACACATCATAAAGACGGTATCTCTCACCGCTTTTTTGGCGTTTTGCTCATCTTCCAGCACCTCAAGCGCGTAGAAGTAGATGTCCGCGCGGCATTGACGGAACAGATCCGTCACCGCGTCGGCATCGCCGGTCTGCGCCCGGCGGAGCAGTTCTAATTTGTCGTTGCGTTCTTCCAAAGCCGTCTCCTCCTGTTAGTTGGAAAATGGGTATGCCGACTATAACCGTAACGTGTAAACGATTATCGCGCCGTCGTCGTGGTCGCCGCTTTCGCGGTCGTCACGGCGGCATTTTTCGCCGTTGCCGTGGGGTCGGCGGCGGTCGCCGTTCCCGTCGCCGTCGGTGCCGTTGTCGTTTCCGGCGAATCCGCCAGCATCGACAGCGCCGCTTGCAGCTGGGCATCGTCGGCATCGTCGATCAAATCGAGATATTCCTCCGTCTCCGAAAGCGAGACCTTGCGGTCGGGGAGAATTCCTTTTCCCTCCCAGGAGCCGCCTTTCAGCAAGGACAGCTCGGCGACCGACAGCTTCACAGCGGCATTGTCCGCCGTTAAGGGGAAATATTTTTGCGTCTTTGCGCGACCGGCGGTCGTATCTCCCACCACCGTGGTCAGCGAAAATTCCTGCAACACGCCGGCAAACAGCTCCGCCTCACCGGCGGTCGTTGCGCCGACCAGCGTAACGGACGGCAAGCTCAGCTCATACGCCGAGGACGCCGTCAGCATCGTCACGGTTCCGTCGGACGCCGTAGACGTGGCAAACGCGCCGCGGGGCAGCAGATACCCGACGATCTCGGTGGCCGCCTCCAGCGTACCGCCCGTGTTGCCGCGCAGGTCAAAGATAAACGAAGAAGCGCCGGCGGCAACGTGCTGTTCCAGCATAGCCGAAAACTGACCGGCGGTGGTGTTGTTGAAGTCGGAGACGCGCACGTAGCCGACGTTGCCGATCATTTTGCCGGTCACGCTGATGACCGAATACGCGCCGGACACCAAATCAAAGGACAGCTGCTTTCCGTCGCGGGAAACCGTCAGCAGGATTTTGGCGTAATCCTCTAAATCCGCCTGCAACGATGCCAGACCCTTGGCGGTGTTTTCCACCGCTTGACCGTCGGCTGAGACGATCACGTCGCCCGCCTTGATACCGGCACGGTCCGCAGGCGAACCCACCGCCACCGTCGAAACGATCAGCGTGTCCTCCCCCGGCTTGAGTGCCGGGACTAAGCCGAAGCCGGTCACCGTTCCCGCAATTTTCTTTTGAACGGCGGCATATTCGTCCGAGGTGAGATACGCGGCGTATTTGTCGCCGATCGAGCGGATGTACGCGGAGGATAACTGACTTTTCAGCAGCTCCTCGTCCACCTCGGCATAATTTTGGTTGACTACCTTGTTGATGCCGGTAAGATACTCAAACAAGGCTTGGCGCGCGCTGACGTTGCTGACCGTGGTGCTGAAGCGATTCATGGCAAACACCATCGTACCCGAAACGGATACGGCGATCGCCATTAAAATCAGCGCCAGCGTGGTCGCAAGCGGAATTCGTTTTTTCACAGCGTGTGCCTCCTTTCAGAGAGAGTGAACAGTGCTAACGCGTACCGCGCGACGTGGTTACGCCGAGCGAAAGCGGCAAAGCATAAACAAAACAGTGCGCGATAACGCGTGAGATTTTTCCGTTAGGCGAAGATAAGCGAGCGCCGACGTATCGTGTATACGTCAAGCGAGTGCATCAAAGCATAACGGAAAAAGATCTGCGTTAGGGTGCGACGACGTAGCCGGAGCCGAGAGGATCTACACGTTCACCGTCAACACGCACCTCGAAGTGCAGGTGAGAACCGTAGGACCAGCCGGTGTTGCCGATGGCGCCGAGGCAGGTTTGACCGCCGACGACCTCTTGTCCCTCGCTGACGTAGATCGAGGAGCAGTGGGCATACAGCGTGGTAATACGGCAGCCGTAGTCGTCGATACCGTGGTCCACGATGACGTAGTAGCCCCAGCCGGAGCCCCAGCTATCGTAGGCGTTGACGTACACAACGGTGCCGTCCTCCGCGGCGAGAATATCCTGTCCGTAGGCAGAGCCGGGGCAGGCGATGTCAATACCGCCGTGGAAGTTGGAGGCGCCGTCCAGCGTACGCCAGCCGAAGGTGTCGGTCACAAGCAGGCAGGAGGACGACGGCCAATACATACTGCCGCCGTGGTAGGATTGGTTGTTCGCGTTCGAGGACTCCGCCGCGCGGCGCAGGATCTCCTGGATCTCCGCCTCTAAGGCCTCGGCCTGCTCCTGCGTATAAGCAATTTCGCTTTCGTAGTAGTCGATGTCGTCCTGCAGGTCCGTCACGGCGCCCTTCGCCTCTGCATACAGGCTTTCCAGCTCTACCCGATCCTCGTCGGCAGCCGCTTTCACCGCCACGAGCTCCTCCCTGCGGGAGTTGAGGGTGGCGCGATCCTGCTCCAAAACTTTTTTCTCGCCGTTGATGGCGGCGATCTCATCCTCCATCTCGCCGATCAGCCGCTGATCGTTGGCGGCGATTTTTTCAAGAATTTTGGATTTCAAAAGATAATCCACGTAGTCTTCGGTGTCAAACAGCATTTGCAGCGTGGACATATTGCCGGTTTTGGCGACCACGCGCAGGCGCTCTTTGAGCGCGGCAAAGCGCGCGGAGATCGCCTCTTCTTTTTGCGTGATCTCCGCCTCGCGGGTTTCGATCGCGGTGCTGTTCTCGTACAAATCGTTGTCCAGCGCGTCGATCAGGTTGTCGTTGACGGCGATCTCGCTTTCTTTCAGCTCGATCTGCTCCTCGATATAGCTTTGGCGCTGTTTTTTATCCTCCAAATCGTCGGAGAGCAGACTTTTTTTGTTTTCCAGCTCGGCAATGCGCTCTTCCAGCTCTTCCTTTTGCGCCCGCAGCGAGGACGCACTTTCCGCCGATACCGCGGAGGGGATCCCCACCGCCGCAACGGCGAGCACCGCAAAAAGCGCCAACAGGCGGAGCCATCGTTGCTTAGTCAAATGCGCTCCTCCCCTCATCCTTCAGGTACTTGTTCATCGAAAGGATACTGCCGACGGCACCGGTCAAGATGCCGATGCCCAGATACCCGATCAGCAGCTTCCATACCTGCGTCTCGAACGGGATCAGTCCGGTAAACGCGCTGAACGAGAACATCGCCGTCAGTCGCGCATACACGAACGCGGTAATGCCGAACGCCAGCGCGCCGGCGATCAAGCCCAGCGCCATACCCTCTACCACAAAGGGGATGCGGATAAAGCTGTTGGTGGCGCCGACGGATTTCATAATGCCGATTTCCAAACGGCGGTTATACACGGTCAGCTTGATGGTGTTGCCGATGATAAACAGCGACACGATCAAGAGCAGCACGATCACCCAGCCGCCCGCCAGCAAAACGGCGTTGCGCAGCTCGGTCAGCGTTTTGGCGATATTTTCGCTGGAGGAAATGCTTTCCACCAAATCACATTTTTCGATTTGATACAGCGTAATGTCGAATTTCGACAAGTCCGCGAAGGTGATGACGAACGCATCCTGCATCGGGTTGTTTTCGCCCTGCAGCTCGTTAAACAGATCCTCCGAGAACGAGTCGGCATATTTTTGCAAGATCTCGTCCTTCGATTGGAACTCCACGTGGCGGACGTTGGCAATGTTTTGCAGCTGATCGCTCAGCTTTTGCAGCTCGTCGGCCGTGGCACCCTGTTTGGCGAAAGCCACCACCACGTTGCTCTCGTACAAGCTGTGGAACGTGTTGTTCACGTTGGCGAACAGCAGGTATGAGCCGCCGGTCAGCACTAAGCAAGCAAGCAAAACACCGATAGACGCAACGCTCATAAAACGGTTGTGCCACACGTTGCGAAAGCCCTCTTTCAAAAGATAGCGCAAGCTTCCGATTTTCATTGAGCGTCGCCTCCTTCCTCGTTGGATACGGCAGGCGTTTGAAGCGTCGCCGCCTCCTCGATGACCTTAAACTCCGGCTCGTCTTCCTCCTCCGGCGCGATCGTCACGCGGGAGGGAAGCTCCTCCGAGGGTTGGTTTTTCATCGCTTTCTTTTCGGCGCGCGCCGCTTTTTTGGCGGCTTTTTCCGCCTTGCGCGCCTCTTTTTCGGCTTTTTTCGCCGCTTTTTTCTCGCTTTGCTCCTCGAGGCGGTCAATCTCCTGCGCCGCGGTTTCCTCCGCCGCCGCAGCCTTGGACGCATCGACCTCGGTTTGGCTGAACACGGCGTCCTCCGCGGCCGCCGGCGCTTCCGCCGCCACCGTCTTTTTCTGGGAATCGGAGACCACCACGCCGTCGGAAATGTGGATCACGCGGCGGTCGAAGCGCTCCACGAGATCATGCTCGTGCGTCACCACGATAACGGTAGTGCCGAGGCGGGTGACCGCGTTGAGCAGCTCCATGATCTCGAACGACATCTCGGGATCAACGTTGCCGGTCGGTTCATCCGCAATGATCATGCTGGGGTTGTTCGCCAGCGCGCGCGCCAGGCTCACACGCTGCTGCTCACCGCCGGACAGCTCCTGCGGGAAGCTGCGCATTTTGTCGGACAGACCGACCAGCTGCAGCACGTACGGTACGCGCTTGTGGATCTCGCGGTTGGGCGCGCCGATCACGCGCATGGCAAACGCCACGTTATCAAACACGTTCATCGTGTTGATAAGGCGGAAATCCTGGAACACGACGCCCATCGTGCGGCGCATATACGGAATCTGTTTGCGGGACAGCTTGCTCAAATTATAGCCGTTAACGACCACCTCACCGGCGGTCGGCACCTCTTCCCGCGTGATCAGCTTCAAAAAGGTGGATTTGCCGGCGCCGGACTCGCCGACGATAAACACAAATTCGCCCTTGTCGATACAGATATTAACGTCTTTCAACGCTTTGATTTGCGACTTGCCGCCGCTTTCGTAAATCTTGTGAACACCCTTGAACTCGATCAAGACGTTCGCCTCCTTTGGAAATGAGAATCAAAACAAGACACACGCCGACAGAGAGACCCCGTCGGCGCGGCAGAAAATTTTCAGCGTTTGGTTTGGTTGGAGTTCAGGTACTTCTTGACCATCAACGCCACCTTGAACACGATCGCGTCCTCAAACTCACGCAGGTCGAGGCCGGTCATCCGTTTGATCTTCTCCAAGCGGTACACCAGCGTGTTGCGGTGGACGAACAGCTTGCGGGACGTCTCAGACACGTTCAGGTTGTTCTCGAAGAACTTTTGAATGGTGAACAGCGTCTCGTTATCCAGCGAGTCGATGGAATCGCGCTTGAACACCTCGCGCAGGAACATATCGCACAGCGTCGTCGGCAGCTGATAGATCAGACGCGCGATACCGAGGTTGTCGTAGCTGATGATGTTGGTGTCGGTGTCGAACACCTTGCCCACCTCCAGCGAGGTTTGCGCCTCTTTAAACGAGCGGGACAGATCCTTCATCCCCTCGATGACCGTACCGATACCCACCACGGCGCGAACGTAAAATTCGCCCGCCAGCGTATCCACGATCGACTGCGCCAGCTTTTCCAGATCTTGCGAAGAAGCGTCGTTATGTAACTCCTTCACCAGCGCGATGTCCGTCTCGTTGATGCTGATGACGAAATCGCTGCTGTGATCCGGGAACAGGTTTTGCATCACGTCGAACACCGACACCTCGGTCGCGGCGGTCACGCGCACCACAAACACCACCCGCTCCACGTCGTTGTTGAAGTGGAGCTCGCGGGCTTTCAGGTAGATGTCGCCCGGCAAGATATTATCCAGCAGCACGTTTTTCACGAAGTTGCCGCCGTCGTATTTCTCGTCGTAATATTGTTTGATGCCGCCGAGGGAAATGGCAAGCAAATCGGCGTATTTTTTCGCCTGGTCGTCGCTGCCTTCCACAAACAGCACGTATTCGGCGCCCGGTTGAGAGCCGAAGGGTTTATAAGTACAATCGCCCAGCACAAACGCCTCGCCTGCGGTAAAGTGCGCCGCCGTCAATTCGCCGGCGGGCTGACCGATGCGGTCAAGTTCGCTGCACGCGATGATGGTCAGCGTTTCATCGACAACACCGATAGTGCGGTCGATTGCATCGCGCATTTGGTGGACAACTCCTTGGAATACTCTGTTCGACATACGTATTCTCTCCTTCACAACAACAGTTTTTGCGGTGATAAGGTTACTACTGGGTCTATTATACTAAAAAACTGTCAAAATTGCAAGGATATTTCCCTTTTTATTTGTAAAAATTTTATGAAAATAAAGGAAAAAGCACGAAACCGCGGTTTCGTGCTTTTAGAACATCCGTATTTCACGCCCGAAAGTGTAAATTTCGGCTATCGCGCCTGCTTGCGTACCACGCGGCAAGCATCTTTGTAAATGTGGTTCGGCGGCACGTATCCGCGCACCATACTTTGGGGATACACCGTCGCGCTCCGCCCGACAATCGTGCCGGGACACAACACCGCACCGCACCCGATTTCGGCAAAATCGCCGAGAAACGACCCCACCTTTTTGCGCGCGGTGTCAAAGCAAATATCCCCCGCGTGGATGGTGATACACGAGCCGTCGCTTTTGAAATTCGAGGTCACCGCGCCCGCGCCCAAATGGGCGTAATACCCAAGCACCGAGTCACCGACATAGTTGAAATGCGGCACTTGCGCGCCGTCGAACAACAACGCGTTTTTGATTTCGCAACTGTTGCCGATGACCGCGTTTTTGCCGATAATCACCCCGCCGCGCAGATACGCGCCGGGGCGCAACTCCGTTTCGTGGTCTACGATAGACGGCGCGCAAAGCACCGCGCTGTCGGCAATCACAGCATCCCGCGCGACGAACACGTCCTGCTCGCGTTCCTCGAATTCATCGCGGGGAAGCGCCCGCCCGAGCGCCGCCGTAAACGCCTCCAAACACCCCAAAATCGCCCACGGATATTTCACGTTTTCAAAAATTGCCGCCGCCCGTGTCCGCGACAAATCGTATAAACCGCAAACCGTAAATTCGTCCATCTCGCCACCCCGTTTTTGCAACGCTCGATATACGGTTAGTGTATGCGGTGAGGGTGGGATTATGTGCAAAAAAATTGCAAAAATCGCCCGCAAACGCGGTGGTGGGACCGGCGTCCGCGACGGTCCGTTGTGTTTTTTGCACCAACCCGCGGCGGCATTGTAGGGGACGGCGCCCTCGACGTCCCTTTGCGGGATTTTCGCAAAAACAAAACTCCCTCGAAATCGTTCAAGGGAGTCATTCGTTCGTTTTTTCGTCACATCGCGCGCAGTTGCAGGCGGAAATTGTCCGCAATCATCGCGATAAACTCGCTATTGGTCGGTTTGCCGCGCTCGGTGTGGACGGTATAGCCGAAATAGTGGTCTAAAACGTCCACGACACCGCGGTCCCACGCGACCTCAATCGCGTGGCGAATTGCGCGTTCCACACGGCTCGACGTGGTCTTAAACCGCTTCGCCACCGCGGG
>JAZUKW010000009.1:0-20909 GCA_045643425.1 Acutalibacteraceae bacterium | reverse complement strand
ACCGAAACCGAGCCGTCTTCTTCTGTGACCGAGCCGACGACGACCGGCACCGAAGCGCCGAAGGCATTCCTCGGTGACGCGAACGCCGACGGTGCGGTCAATATGAAAGACGTGTTGACCATGCGCAAACAAATCGCCGGCATGGAAGTGGCGTATAACGTCCAAAATTCCGACGTGAACGAAGACGGCGAGGTCAATATGAAAGACGTGCTGATGCTGCGTAAGTTCCTTGCGAACATCATCGACAAATTAGGCGCGTAAGATACTACACAAAAAAGCGGCGGAGATTGCTCTCCGCCGCTTTTTTGTTTATGCGATTTTACGTGCAGGGCGTTTTAGCCCGGGACGTTGTTCAGCTCGGTGTTCTCGTTCACGTTGTTTTGCGCCGACACATCGGACTGCGTGAGCTCGGTCGTCGTAGGCTCGGTCGTCGGCACGGCGGGCTGCTGCGCTTCGATGGCGGGGGCCTTAAACTCCTGGATAAAGGAGAAATTCGTCAGCATCATTTTCATTTCGCCGTCTGTCATCACGTTCAGCGCGGTGTTGAGGATTTTCTGGTGAACTTTCGGGTCTTCCGCCACCAGTTTTTCCCCAAACTCCTTGTCATCGCGGATATTCGCATTCGCATCCAGCTTGCTCTTAATAACGGGGTTTGCCTCAATCATCTCGCGGAGGTCGCCTATATTGGAATATCTTGCGTATACTTTTTCGGAGAACGCTATTCCGTCTTCCGAAAACAACCACTTTTGATAAACGTCGCCGAATTTTTCGGGCTTGGCGATCGTTTCCATAAACGCGGTGTTCGGCTGGATTTTTCCGGACTGTACCTGCGCCAGATAGTTTTCCACTTTCTTCCCGAAGTACGTGTAGCCGATTTCCTGTAGCGGGGAGTACTTTTCGTTTTGTCTCATCTGCGTCTGCATTTCGACGGAAAGGTTGAGGCGGACGACTTCAAGCGCCCGGTTCACGTCAAGAATCTGTCGCGACAGCGTTCCGTCCTCGCGGGACACGGCCTGCTCTTTCTGTTCTTCCTTTGCCACCGTCGTTGTAGCCTGATTCGCCTCGGTCTCTTTTTCCGCTGTGACGTTTTTCTCGGTATTCTCCGTCGTGAGACCGTTTTCGGTGGCGCTCTTTTCTTCCAACAGGGCGTTAATTCTGTTTACTCGCTCAACGTCTTCGTTATACTCCGCCATCTTCTGGCTGAAGGACTTGTAGTCGCCTTTAATCTTGTGGTACAACGACAGGAACGGACGGGCAAAGAAGGAGGCGCGCTTCGGTTTCACCGGCATTTCCGGCTTCTTTCCGACTTTTTCCGCCAACACTTCGTCAACGACGCCGCATCTGGTCATGCCCAGCTTGGCGACCGCTTGGTGGTTCACCACGGATCTTCGCTGCGGAAGCGTCTTCGGCAAGCCGGATCTTCTTCTGCCGACCATTTCGTCGACGTCTTCGACTTTCACCCGTTTTACCGGCCAGGACTTCATCGCCTGCCATTTTTTAAGAAGCTCCGGCGACTCTTTGCATTTCTCCTCCAGGGCTTTTACGATTTCTTCCCGTTTGCCCAAAAGCTTCTGTTCCAGGTCTGTGTCGTTTTTCTGACGGGCGGCCTTAACCTGCTCGTAGAACAGGCGGGCGGCTTCGCTCTTGGTAAGCAGGTCGAACACTTTCTCGGCCTTTTCCTGCGTGAACGGGCTTTTGCTCTTGGCTTGCTGGAGAAGATAGGACTCCAAGCGAGCTTTTGTCAAAACCGCTTCAAGCTCGGCTTTGTCGGGCTCGGTATGTCTTGCCGCCACAAACTGCTGAAACTCGTTCGCCACACCGTTAAGATGCTCGTTCAGCATCGATTCGCACTTGGTTTCATGCTCTTTCGACATGCCGTAGTAAGCACCGGCGATAGAACCTGCCATAGCGCCGATGGTGTCGCTGTCGCCGCAGATGTTCACCGCCTTGCGGACGCAGTCCTCATAGCCGCTTCTGGCGCCCTTATCGGTGCTGTTCAAAAAGGCACAGATCGCCATCGGCACCGTGGTCTGACAAAACTCGGATTGACTCTTTAACTCGTTCTGGTTGTATTTCTGATAAACATCATACGGTATGTCCAGATCATAGTCGAACTTCGTTTCGAGGAACGCTTTGATGTCCGCCATCTCCACGCCGGCACGCGCCAGGTAGATAGCGGAGGCGATCGCCTGCGCACCCTTGATCGCTTCGGGGTGACGGTGACTGGGAAGCGCGGTTTTCTCGGCGGCTTTGAGGGTTTTCTCCAAGCTGTCGTACGCCCAACCGACGGCGGAAACACGCATGGCGGAGCCGTTGCCGAAGCTCGGCCGTCCCGTCATGGACTCGAATCCCTCCGTCTGCGCCCAATTGACAAACGTGGGCCCGTATGAACCCGGGACCGTGCCGTTGGGATACTGTTTCACAAACGCTTTCAGATTCTTCGTCGTGGTTTCTTCGAGTTTATCGAGGTCGTCTCCAACCTCCACAATGGATTTGGCAATCGCCATGCTCAAAATCGTATCATCGGAGCATTTGTTTTTATACGATCTTCCATACTGTTTGTTTGATGCCGGAGTACCCCGTCTATTGACATATTCCTCTACGATAAATTCGTAGTCGGGGTCAGTCGTGTTTTGGTCGTTAAACTCGTGGGGAATGCCGGAGATGTCGCCGAGCGCCGCGTAGTACATGACGTTGCCGCGCTGGTCAAAAGTGGGTGGTGCCATACTATTTCCTTCTTTCTAAAAATTTGTGGTGTCCCGCGCCGCGGGAGGTTTGCCGAGCTTGTTCGGGAGCCGCAAGCGGCGATCCCGTTTCACCCTCAATACCTCGCGCCGCAGGAAAAGGTTACGTTTTTCGGATACTTTTACAGTATATACCATTTTCTACGCAAATGCAAGAGGCGGAAAACCCCGGACGGTTGAAAAAAGCGAAAAAACGTGATATACTGAAACTATACTACGTCAGGAGAAGTACAAGGGGGAAAAGAGCGTGAGCAACTCCAAACGCCATCCGGTCGCGATGCTGTTTGAGGCGGTCGCCTATCTACATCAAACGGGGTATCAAAAAATACGGCTGATGTCGTATTTGGCCCCCTCCGGCTGTTATTTTCGGGTCGTGATTTCTTTAAAGAAAAACTTTGACAAGAAAACGGGATTTGTTCTTTGCCGCGAGGGAGAGGACGACGTTTATTGGTATTCGACGGGCGGGAAGTATATGTTTTTCTACGATGCGGACTCTATGGAGGATGCCTCGGCCGAAGAGCTGGCCGCCAAGCTGTTAAGCGCGTGCCCCGCGTTGGAAAAAGAGGGGAAGGGCGAGGACGAGGCGTATGCCGCCTGGTTTTCGAAAATGCTCGAGATGACCGAGGGCGAAGGCTTTCCGTATGCCTTTGCCGACCACGGGTATGACATCTATGAGGAAGGGAAAATTCTGTTTACGAACGACAAGGGCTCTATCGCGTATGCGCCGCCGGGCGAATGCGAGGGGACGGCGAGATACCGGTGACGGCGACATACCGAAAAAACGCGAAAGCGGCGGGGAAAATCTCCGCCGCTTTCTTGACTATTTTTTAAAAGTGTTTTATAATATTCTAAAATTTCTAACGCGAAAAATACTCGATCAAGGGTTGGATGATATGAAAAAAACACAAAACAAAAACCGCATACTCGTTTTTCTTTTGTCGTTCGCGGCATTCTTTTTGACGACGTTTTTGGCCAACAAATACCTGCTGGCGTTCGACGTTTCCAGCGTGCGCCTCTCCGCGGCGCTGAACCCCGTTTTGGGTATCGTCTTCGGGTGGCCCGCCATCCTCGGCTGCGCTGTCGGAAACTTTGTGTCCGACCTCGTTTCCGGGTGGGGGATCGTCACGGCGCTGCTCGGGTTTCCGTCGCAGATCCTCTACGGCTTTATTCCGTATTTCGTGTGGCGGCGGTTTATCGGCTGTAAATCGCATATATCCCGCCTGGACAACCCGAAAAAGGTGCTTGTGTTTATTCTGATCACCTTTGTCAACTCGGTGTATATCGGGTTGGACGTGGGCTTCATCCAATGGGTCGTCTCCAAAACGGATTTTTGGCGCACCGCCTTTTTTGCGGGGCTCAACGACTTTACCGCGTGCGTCTTTTTCGGGCTGCCGCTGATGGCGCTGTTCGACTACGTGTACTCGAAAAAGCTCCACCGCGGCAAGCGGAAGCTGTCGTTTAACGAGGTCATTATTCTGGTGACGAGCGCCGTTGAGGTGGCCGTTTTTGCGGTCATCGCGACGGTTTACAACGTCGTTTACAACGACAAAACCGTTATCGAGATCTGGCAGTCCGTCTTTGTCGCGGCGGTGATCGCATTCGCGGCGATTACGGTGGTGTCGTTTCTCGTGATGGCGGCCGCCGCTTACCTGCGCAAAAAGCACGCGGGGCTTCGCATTATCGAAAAGCCGAGCGGCACCGTTTTTGTGGACGAAAAACGGCGGTTGGAATTCGTCTCGTTCCCCGGCCAGGCGCAGGAGCATCGCGTGAAATCGGACAAGCGCGGTTACAGCCTGGAAACCGCGCAAAAAAACGTGGTCGCCTCCTATGAGGATGCGTGGTACACGATCGTTTCCAACCAAAAGGGCTGCCCGATGAAATGTCTGTTTTGCGATTGCCCCGGCTACGGCTTTTACGGCAATACGTCGATGGACGATCTGAACTATCAGATCGAAACCATCCTCGACAACGTCGGAACGACGCACACGCGCTATTTCAGCGTGGACTTTATGCGAATGGGCGAGCCGACGCTCAACGATGCGATTTTGGATTTTATCGAATTTGAGCTGCGTGACCTTGTTCGCTCTAAGGTGGATGCCGAGGTCATCGTGCCGTCTGTCTCCACCATGCTCCCGAAGAACAAAGCCTGCGTGGCCGCGTTTTTAGAGCGGTATTGCCGCATCAAAAACGAGGTATACGGCGGCGCCGCCGAGCTGCAATTCAGTATCAGCACCACCGATGAGCGCGCGCGCAACGCGCTGTATAAAAACCTGTCGCTGCCGCTCGAGGAAATCGCAAAGATCGGCGCCTCGCTCCCGATGCCGAAGGGCAGCAAATACCGCCTCAACTTCCCGGTCACCAAAGACAGCGTGATCGACGCGGCGGTGATCGACACGCTGTTTGACAAAGAAAAATTCGAGATCAAGCTTACGCCGCTCCACCAAACTTTTAACGCGCAAGATAACGGGTTTACCGTTACGAGCGAATACGACTGCTACGACGTGTTTGCCCCGATCGAGCAGGCGTTTTTGGAAAAAGGCTGGGACGTCGCGGTCTACCTCGAAAAAAAGAGCGAGGATACCGACGCGCTCACCTGCGGTCACTTGCTGCTGTCGAATATCCGCGACAAATTCTCCGCCGCGCCGACCGAAAAACGGCGTGTCGGTATGGTGGTCGCTATCGAGATGAACGCGATTTTCGAGCGGTACAAAAACTGTAAAGAAATCGAGACGGGCGCCGGGTTTAAGCTGTTCTTGGTGGAGCAGGACAACTTTATGCTGTATATTGCGCAGTCCGGCATGGGCGAATGCGCCGCCGCTGCCGCGTGTCAGTTCCTTATTTCCAAATGTAACGTCTCCACGATTATCAACTTCGGCGTAGTCGGCGGCTTGACGGAGGATATGAAGCAGCTCAAGGTCTGCCTCGTCGATAAGGTCGTCCACTACAAATACGACTGCACCGAATTTTTGCCGATGGTGGTCGGGCAGGTGGACGGCTACGATTCCATCTATATCAAGACGAACGAAACTCTCGTGAAGCACGCGTTGGCGCTTGACGACACGCTGTCGCTCGTTACCTGCTGCTCCGGCGATAAATTCATCGGCACGGCGGAGGAAAAAACCTATCTCCACCAGACGTTCGGCGGCGATATTTGCGATATGGAATCCGCCGGCATCGTGACCACCTGCGACATCAACAAGGTGCCGTGTATTCTGTTTAAAGCGGTTTCGGACGGGCTGGCGGACGGCGCGGACGGCTTTTTTGCCGAGCTGGAAAACGCGTCGCGGAAATGCCTCGAAACGGTGGACCGCATCCTCGACAAAATCGCCACGATCGAAACGTAAATCGGAAAAGAAAAAGCCGCGGGGAGGGATCCCTGCGGCTTTTTTTCGTGTCAGGATTTCTTTTTCGCTTTGCGGAACATAAATTTGCGGGCGACGGCGATGCCGGCTTTGTAGGGGAGCGGGCGCAGCGCCGCGTCCGCTTCCTTCAGCAGCTTGCGGATGGGCAGCTGCTGCGGACAATGCGCTTCGCACTTGCCGCACTCGATGCATTGGGTGGCAAAGGCGGCCTCTTTCGTCAGCCCCACCGTTTGGGCGTATTCAAACCGCCCTTGCGTTTTGGAGTCGATATACATGGCGTTGTAGCACCGGAACGCGCCGGGGATGTCCACGCCCTTCGGGCAGGGCATACAGTAGCGACAACCGGTGCAGCCGACCTTTTCGTTTTCGCTGATTTTTTTCGTCACCTCGCGGATCGTGGCAAAAACGGCGCCGGTAAACGAGTTGGCTACTGCCTCGGAGGCGGTGCGGCAGTTTTCTTTGACCATATCGAGCGAGTTCATACCCGACAGGACGACCGTGACCTCCGGCTGGTTATAGAGCCAGCGAAAGCCCCATTCCGCGGGTGTCCAATCGCGCCCGCTTTGGCTCATCACCGCCTTGGCGGAGGCGGGGAGCATCCCGACCAGCTTGCCGCCGCGAAGCGGCTCCATGATCACCACGGGAATGCCCCGTTTTGCCGCTTCCTGCAAGCCGGCTTTGCCCGCCTGGGAATGCTCGTCGAAATAGTTATATTGGATCTGGCACATATCCCAATCGTAATCGGCGAGGATCTTTAAAAATCCGTCGGTGTTGCCGTGGTAGGAAAAGCCGATGTTTTTGATTTGGCCGCTCTGTTTCTTTTCTTCGATCCAATCGAGAATGCCGACGGCTTTCAGCTTTTCCCACATGGCGACGTCGGTCAGATGGTGCATCAGATAGTAGTCCACGTAATCGGTGCGCAGGCGGGAGAGCTCTTCGTTAAAATATTTATCGAGGGCGGCGCGGCTGCCTACGAGATATTGCGGCAGCTTCGTGGCGATTTTTACCTTTTCGCGAAGGCCGTTGCGCTCGAAAATCTCGCCGACCGCCGCCTCGCTGCCGCCGTAGATATAGGCGGTGTCAAAGTAGTTGACGCCGCTGTTGTATGCCTCCAAAATCTCCTGCTCGGCTTTGTTTATGTCGATGCCGCCGCCTTTTTTCGTAAAGCGCATACACCCGAAGCCGAGGATCGAAAGCTCGTTGCCGTTTTTGTCTTTCCGATATTGCATAGGGCCTGCCTCCTATCTGAAGTCTAAATTCAGTATAGCACACATTTTGAAAAACACAAGAAAAAAGCGCGGAGAGAATCTCCACGCTTTTTGAGGTTAGGACGATTATTTCTTGCCGAACAGACCGCCGAGCTTGCCGGCGATACCGCCGAGGTTGTCGAGGTCGATCTTGGCTTTTACGCCGTCGGCGACCGCTTTGATCTGGTCATCCGGCAGATCGACGCCGATGAGGCCCTCGATGACTTTGATCGGGTCGGATTTGAATTGCTTGAGCAGGTCGGGGTTGCCTTTGATCTTGCCGACGAGTTCTTCGATTTTCGCTTTGATGTCCATAGCGTTTCCTCCTTATTTGAAGTTACCTACAGTATACCGTTTTTTGCGCAAAATGTCAACGGCGTTTCCGAAAAACGGCGGGACGGTTGCAAGATTCGCCAAGATGCGGTATAATGGGGGAAAACGACGAAAAGGAGGGGTGACGATGGAAACGTCTTTCGGCGAAAAGCCGATCCGGCTGACGGAGCTTTGCTGTATCGCGATCGACGGGGAGCGGCTGCGCCCGGCGGCCGAGACGCTTTCGCGGTATTTGGAGCCGCTTGTGAACCGACCGCTTTCGGTGGAGACGGAACGCCGGTCGCCCTGCCTTTATTTGGAGATCGCGCCGGAGACGAGCGGCTATCGCGTTGCGGCGAAGTCGCCCGACGTGGTGATCACCGGTCAAAATCTCGCGCAAACGGTGCGAGGCGTGTACGGATTTTTGAGCGAGGTCTGCGGGGTGCGGATGTTTACCGCCGACACGGTGACGTATCCGGCGAGCGCGGAGGACGTGGCGGCGGATACGGATATTTCGTACGTGCCGCCCTTCGAATATACCGAGACCGATTGGTTTTCGCCGAAAAACACGGAATATGCGCTGTTTAACCATATTACCGGCACAAGATACCGCAAGCTCCCGCCGGAAATGGGCGGCGGCGTGGACTTTTTGTCCGGCTTTGCCCATACGATGACCAAGGAGTTTTGTGCCGCGGCAACGTATTTTAACGATCACCCGGACTACTTTGCGCTGCGCGGCGGCAAGCGCGTGCCGCGGCAGCTGTGTCTTACGAATCCCGCGACGCGGCGCGTGGTGACGGAGGGGGTGTTGGCGCTGCTGCGCCGCCGTCACGATCCCGAAGCGGCGCTGCAGATCGTGTCGGTGTCCCAGGAGGACAACCTCTCCTTTTGCTGTTGCCCGGAATGTCGCCGCGCCGCCGAAAAGTATCGGTCGTATGCGGGCGTGTTACTCGCGTTTGTCAACGACGTGGCGCAGGCGGTGAAGGACGCCGGCTACGACAACGTGGCGGTGGAGACGTTCGCGTACCAATATACGCGCACGCCGCCGACGGGCATTCGCCCGGCGGACAACGTGATCGTGCGGCTGTGTGACATCGAGTGCTGTTTTGCCCATCCGCTGGACGACGCGCACTGTCGGCCGAATGCGGCGTTTGCCGCCGATCTCAAGGCGTGGGCGACGCTGTGTAAGCGGTTGTACGTGTGGGATTACGGCACGAATTATTGCCATTTTGCGGGGCTGTTCCCGAATTTCGACGTGATGGCGGCGAATATGCGGCTTTTTGCCGAAAACGGCGTGAAGGGCGTGTATGCCGAGGGAAATCACACGCTGAAAACGCCGGACACCGAATTCGGCGAGCTGCGGGCGTATTTGCAAACGCGGCTCTTTGCCGATCCCACCTGTGATCTTGCGCGCGAGCGGGCGGCGTTTTTAAAGGCGTATTACGGCGACGGCGGAAAAGCCGTCGGGGAGTTTTTGGAGTTTGTTTGCGCGCGCGCCGCGCGGGGGCATTTCGGCATCCACAGCCCGATGGGGCAGGTGCTGTCGCTTACCGACGCCGAGGTGAAACGGTGCGACGCGTGGTGGGACGAGGCCGAAGCCGCCGCCGGCGACAAGGCGGAAAACGTGCGGCGCAGTCGCCTTTGCTTCGAGTATTGGAAAATGCAAACGCGGCGGGGCGCGTTTCGCAATCCCGCGACGTTCCGCAAAAAGCGGGAGGTGCTGCTTGGCGCGATCAACGCCGCCGGCGTTACGCGGCTGCGTGAGTCGACCGATCGCAAAGCGCGCCAAATCTCGCTCGTACAAGCCGCGTATTTTAAAGCATATCCCGTCGCTTCGCGGGTGCTTGACCGTATATATCGAAAATAAAAACAGCGCAGACCGCCGGTCTGCGCTGTTTTTTTGTGGTGGGTTAGCGGTGGATGTGTGTCGTGAATAAGACGGAGTGAGCAAAAGAGGTCTTTATGAGGTACGATGACGGGTCGTCTGAACCGTAATTTTTAAACAAAAATTCGTTATTTGCGGCCAACCGACAAAGATCGGTTTTGACCGTGTAGTTGCCGAGCTTTTGCGTGCGCGGGCATGTGACCTGTACGGTGGAGTTGTTTGTGGCGGTCATATTCAAATTTTTTGCGCCGTCGAGACCCGTCATACAGAGGTTGGCCGAAAGCAGAGTGCGTTCTCCTAAGACGAATATGCGCCGTTCGTCCATGGCCGCGGTTAGGGAAGCTCCGGCGCCTACGCAGGAGTAATCGGCAGAGACCAGAAATTCGATGGTCAAGTCATCGATGACTTTTCTGTCGGAGGAGCGGAAATAGAAGTTGATACAATGCGTAGCGCTGTAGTCGTCGGTAAATATCAAATAGCAATAATAACACTGATCTTTTTCGGAGTAGTATAAGTAAGGCACGTACTCCGAGAAAAAGGCGTTGTAATACGACGGCAGAATCTCGGAAATGGCGTTGAGGCAGCCCTCTTCGTTATACGGATACGTATGACCGGTTGCAGCGATTCCCGGCTTAATGTTTTCGGATAAGTCTTTTAATTTATTATCGGGATCAGATGTGTCATAGTTGAGCCGATATGACCATGAGTTTGCCCCGGCTTCGCTTTTCGATTTTGTCAAATAGTGCTTGTCAACCAATTGCTCAATAATGGCGATGGGGTTTGCGTTGGTTTTGGTGATCCCGTAGAACATTTCTCTCGGAAAAGAATCGTAGTCAGACGTAATGTTGCCGCCGACGAAACCCAAATCGGACGAAGAACGATACACAGTCGGCGGGTTTGTTGTTTCGTAGTCTAACTTGTCGAATACGTTTTGCCAGCGCGGCTGCATAGAGCGCAGCTGTTCTTTTTTTAACTGTTCACAGTCCTCGAAGGCGTTCATAGAATAGAGAACGCCCTCTTCGGCAACGTGGATTTCTGTGAGAGAGGAGCAACCGGAAAACGCGCGTGATTCGATGATTTTCACCTTTTTAGGGATGGTAATGCTTTTCAGTTTGGAGCAGCCCACAAACGCGCCATACGGGATTTTGGAGAGGTTTTCGGAGAGGATCACGCTCTCTAATTTGGTGCAGGAGGATAAGGCACGCACGTCCAAGGACGTTATCGAGTTCGGCATCGTCAGACTTTTCAGAGCAGGGCAATACAGGTCGGAGATTTTTTCGATGCTGTCTGGAAGAATCAACTCCTCGACGGTATCCGAGGAAAGAGAAATGTCCGTCACTCCCTCGGGCACGGTGACGTGAGCATCGCTCGGAATATCGGTTAAAACGCCGTCTTTGATTTTAAAGCTGTGGTCAACGCTTTCTTCGGCGGAAACCTCCGTGTTGTCGGCGGGATCACGCCAGCCGAGGGGGTCAAAGACGAAAAGCCCGACGCCGAGAAGGGCGACCGCGATAATCAAGAGAATAAAGCGGCCAAAATAAAATCTTTTACGTTCGATAGTCATAAACAGCACCTCTTTTTGTTTATATGATAGAGAAAAAGCCCCTATCTCAGTATCAGTATAGCCGCTTTCAGTGGGCTTGTCAATACGTTTTTTTGTTATTTTATCAAATGCGGTATTTTTTTCATTACAAAGTGTAAATGCTTTCAAGGCGCTGGGGCGAAAGAGCTCTGCCGTTACCGAAAACAAAAAAACAGCGCGGGACAAGCCCCGCGCTGTTTTTCTTAGAGGAAATTATGCTTTTTCTTCTTTTTTGTTTTTATAGAACGCCAACACCAAAAGGGCGATGGCGGCGGTGATAACGGTGAGCAGATAGATGTCGGAGAAGCCCTCGTTGAGCGTGTCTTGGAAGCACGCTTCGATCTCGTCGCTTTTGCCGTCGATTTCGGCTAAATAGTTGTCGAGCGCGGTATCAAACGCGCCGGGGACCGCGTCGCGCAGCTCTTCCATGTGGGCGGCGGTGGTCTTCATCTCGGTGACGGCGGCCATCATGGCGCTCGCGGCATCCGACGGCATTCCGGAGGCGCCCGACGGCATTCCGCTCGGCATGGCGGCGGCCATTTGAGAAAGCCCGGTGTTGATGCCGTCGATGCCTTTGTTGATGCCGGCGGTAATGCTTTCGATCACGCCGGGGGTCATCTCGTCAAACATGGTTTTCGCCATCGTTTTGGTGTTATCCACAATGGTGGTCACGTCGCTGGATTGCAGCATTTCGAGTGTACCCTCCGGCAGCTCCATATTGCCGCCGTTCATATCCATTTTCATCGAAGTCATCGCGGACAGATCCGGCATATCCTTCATCTGTTCGGCGAACATCGGGTTCGCTTTCATTTCGGTCAGCTTATCGGACAGCTCCTGCATATACGGAAGCTCGGGCGTTTTGATTTCCTGCGGCAGCAGCGCCATCAGGTTTCCCTGCACGCTCATGCCCGCCATGGCGATAAAGCCGACCATGATAGCGGGGGCGATCGCCGTGCCGATCGAGCGCACGAGCGACAAGGCGGCAAGCGATGAGTTCGATTGCTTTTCGTCGGTGTTGGCGAGCATCATATAGTTGACCGGCGTTCCCATGGTAAAGCCCATGCCGAGGCCGGCGAGCGCCAAGCCTACCAGCACGGTGAGCATCGACGGGAATTTGGTGGTGACGAACATCATAAAGAGCGCTCCGACGGCAGAGGAGAGGAAGCCGAACGCCAAAATGACTTTCGGGCCGAACTTGTCGATGAGCTTGCCGGAGATCGGCGCGCCGAGACCGGCGAACAGCCCGAGCATAATGACGAGGTAGCCGCCCTCGCCGGTCGGCAGCTTTAAGCAGTTTTCCGCGAACTGCGGCACGAAGATGACGCCCATCATCAAAAAGCCGCTGATCGTGGAGAGCAGAAGCGTAACGAGCACGTTGCGGTCGGTGAAATACGACAGCGACAGCACCGGGTCCTCCGCGTGTTTTTCCGCGAGGATGAACAGCGGCACGAACGCGAGAAACACCAGCAAAAACGGATAGACGCCGGTGGAGAGGATCGAGTTGCCGAAATCGAAGAAGTCGAGGTTTTTCAGTCCGTACAGCAGCGACAGCACCATGACGGTGAGGGTGAAGATGCCGAACAGATCGATCTTTTTGTTGTTTTCCTCGTCACGGTTGTTTTGGAGAACGAACAACCCGCACACGATGATAAACAGCGAGATCGGCACGTTGATGTAAAAGATAAATTCCCAGCGGTCGGTGCCGAACAGGTCGAGGATCGCGCTGCCGGCGGAAGCGCCGAACACGTTGGCGATGCCGTAGACGCCGCCGACAAGGCCGAGCGCCAAACCGCGTTTTTCCGGCGGGAACGTCGTGCCGAATTCCGCCGTCGCGATCGGGACGATACCGCCGCCGCCGATCGCCTGCACGATGCGCGCGGCGATGAGCAGCGGGAAGCCGCCGAACGAGCCGGAAAGACCGCAGAACAGCGAGCCGAGGCCGAACAGCGTAATGCAGACGACGTACACGTATTTGCGGCCGAATTTGTCCGCAAGCTTGCCCATGATCGGCACGCTGGCCGCATACGCGAGGGTGTAAATCGTGATCATCCAGATACCGGTCTGCGCCGAGACGCCCAGCTGGTTTTGGATGATGGTTCGCGCCGGCGTAACGATGCCGGTGTCGATGGCGCCCATGAAAATGCCTGCGAGGTACAGAATCATGATCAGGACAAGGTGGTTTTTCTTGGTGGTTTTCTCCATGACGTACTCCTTTATATCTATTACGCGTCGGCGTTGCCGCACGCGTTTTGTGCCATTTTGCCGAGGACGGCTTTGACGGTTTCCAAATCGCGCTCGTCGATGCCGGAGAGCAGACGCTCGTTCCAGCGACGGAGCGCATCAAACAACGGTTCTTTAAGCGCCGCGCCCGTTTCGGTCAGCGAAAAGAGGAACGAGCGGGAGTCGGCGGGGTTTTGCTCGCGCAAAACGTAGCCCTTTTGCTCCAGCTCTTTCATCGTGCGGGTCATCACGCCCTTATCGTAATGTATGCGGCGGATGAGATCCTCTTGCGTATTTTTCTGCGCCACGGCGCTGTGGAACATCATAAGAAGCACCACGCCTTCGGTGGCGTTCAGGTCGTAGGGCGCGAGCGCGTCGCGCAAATAGAGCTTGAAATACTTGTCGGTGATCAACATATTTCGTCCGATATGCTCGAATCTTTCCACCGTGATTCTCCTCGGCAGCGCGTGTATTTAGTTGCAAAAGCAACTATCTGCGCACCGGTACACTATACCATACGAAACCACCGTTGTCAAGCGGTTTTTCCTTGAAAATTTTCTGCGGGCGTGGTATACTTTAAAAAACAGATAACGCGAGGGGATTGTATGAAAATCGTTGTTTTGGATGCCCACGGGGTCAACCCCGGTGACATCACGTGGGACCAACTGACGTCGCTCGGCGACGTGGAAATCTATGAAGAAACCGCCGACGGCGCGAACGAACAGGCGACCATCGACCGGATCGGCGACTGCGAAATCGTCGTCACCTGCAAGAACGTCTTGGGGCGCGCGACGTTCGAGCAATGCAAAAACATCAAAATGGTGGCGGTGCTGTCCACCGGCTACGACGTGGTGGACGTAAAAGCTGCGACGGAGCACGGGGTCAAAGTCTGCAACGTGCCGACCTATGCGACCGACGCCGTGGCACAGTTCGTGCTTGCGCTCATTTTGGCGCTGAGCCACCGTGTGGAGCTGCACAGTCAGTCGGTACACGACGGTGACTGGTGCAACTGCGGCGATTTTTGCTATTGGCTGACGCCGCAGGTGGAGCTTGCCGGCAAAACGCTCGGCATCATCGGCTACGGCAACATCGGCCGTCGCGTGGGCGAGCTGGCGCGCGCGTTTCGGATGAACGTGCTGTATCACAGTCCCCACGCCGAGGGGAGCGTGCCGCTCGACGAGCTGTTTGCGAAATCCGACGTGATCTCGCTCAACTGCCGCCTCACCGACCAAAACCGCGACCTCATAAACGCCGCCTCGATTGCCAAAATGAAGGACGGCGTGTGGCTCGTGAACACCGCGCGCGGCCCGCTGGTCAACGAGCCGGATCTGGTTGCTGCGCTCGAAAGCGGCAAGGTGGGCGGTTACGCTACCGACGTGGTGACCGGCGAGCCGATCTCACCGGACAACCCGCTTCTGAAAGCGAAAAACTGCCTGATCACCCCGCACATTGCGTGGTCCACAAAAGAGTGCCGCGAACGGCTTGTGGACGTGACCGCTGAGAATATCCGCGCTTTTTTGGAGGGCGAGCCGATCCATACGGTGAATTGAACAAAAAAAGACGCACGGACGACTGTCCGTGCGTCTTTTTGTTTTGTGGGGGGATTTTTACTCTTCGTCCTGCGGCGCTTCGACCTGGGCAGGGTGGCGCAGCGACTGGCGCGTCTGGCGCACCTCCTGCAAACGCTCGCTCAGGGAGTCCTCGGTGCGTTTGAGCAGATCCTCGGCGAAATCGGTGGCGGAGCGGCGCATCTCGCGGGATTTTTGCTGGGACTGGTTGAGCAGCTCGGTGGCTTTCTGTTGAGACTGCTTCACGATCTCTTCTTCAGAGACGAGGGCGCGCGCGCGATCTTCCGCCTTGCGGATGATTTCCTCGGCCTCGCGTTTGGCATCGTCGATGATGTCGTTGCGGTCGATGACAATGGCTTTCGCCTGGCGGATCTCGGACGGCAGGGCGCTGCGAATACCGTCAACGACGTCGCGCAGGTCGTCGCCGTTGATGAGGCATTTGCCGCGGGAAAGCGGCAGGCCGAGAGCCTGGTCCACCATGTCATCAATTTTGTCCAAGAGTTCTTCAACGTTCATTTTGCATCTTCCTTTCACTTTTTGGACAGAATGTCCGGAATTATTTGCGGGGGAACCAAAGCGGAGATGTCTCCGCCAAACTGTGCGATTTGCTTAACGAGGCTGGAAGAGAGGTACATCCGTTCGACGGATGAGGTCAAAAACACGGTCTCGGCTTCGGGGTAGAGCTGGCGGTTGGTGAGTGCCATCTGGAACTCGTACTCGAAGTCGGACATCGCGCGCAGGCCTTTAACGATGACCGAAGCGCCGCGTTCTTTCATATAATCGACGAGCAAGCCGTGGAAGCAGTCGACCTCCACGTTTTTGAAGTCGCCGGTGACGCGCTTGATGAGCTCCACGCGTTCTTCGAGCGAGAACATCGGCGTTTTGCCGGCGTTTTGCACCACTAAGACGACCACGTGGTCGAACAGCTCGGCGGCGCGGCGAATAATGTCGAGGTGGCCGAGCGTGATCGGGTCAAAGCTGCCCGGACAAACGGCGATTTGCATACTATCCCTCCTCTTGACGGTAAAACCACAACAGCGTTTTTCCGTATTTGGCGCGGCGAACGAGCGAGAGCGAGCCGAACGTGTCGGGAAGCTCCTTTTCGGTATCCGTCTCGCACACGGCGGTGCCGTTTTTCTTTATCTTGTCGCAGAGAAGCGGCAACGCTTGTTCAATGAGATCCGACGCATAGGGCGGGTCTAAAAACACGATGTCAAAGCGGTCGGCGGTGTTGCGGGAGAACGTTACGGCGTCGGCGGTGAGCACGTGCGCCTGCGAAAACAGCTTCGCGGCTTTGAGGTTTTGCTTGACCACTTCGGCGGCGTTCAGGTCGCGCTCGACAAACACGCAGTCTTTCGCGCCGCGGCTTAACGCCTCGATGCCGAGCTGGCCGCTTCCGGCGAACAAATCGAGGATCGAGCGACCCTCGAGGTCGAACTGCAGGGCGTTGAACAGCGCCTGCTTCACGCGGTCGCCGGTCGGGCGGGTGATCTCCTCGCCCTCGAGCGTTTTGAGGGGCGTTCCGCGAGCGGAGCCGGTAATGACGCGCATGGGATCACTCCTTTAATGGGCTTTCGCGAGTTCCTCGTCGCGGCGAACGGAGGCTTCTGCCGCGGCTTTCACCGCGTTGCCGACGTTTTCAGAGCGGAGGACTTTGACGCCCTCGATCGTCGTTCCGCCGGGGGAACAGACGCGCTCGATCCACGTTTCGGGGGAATCGGGCGAGGCGGCGAGCAATTTCGCCGTTCCGAGCACGGCCTGCGCTACCACGGCCTTGGCAACGGCGGGGTCGATCCCCTCCGCTACGCCGGCGGAAATGAGCGCATCCATATACAGCATCGAGTAAGCGGGGGAGCAGCCGGCGAGCGCGGAGTAAGCGGAAAATTGCTCCTCCGGCAGGCGGACGGCTTTTCCGAACGCGCAAAGAATGGCTTCGGCGTTCGCATAATCGGAATCGGTGACGAGCGCGTTTCCGCAAAACGCGGACATCGCTTCGCCTACCGTGGCGTTCAGGTTGGGCATCACGCGGACGATACGGCGATCGGCGCCGCAGAGGGCTTCGAGCGTTTTGAGGGGCGTGCCCGCGGCGATAGAGACGATCAGAGGATCGGCGCTTGCAAGCGCGGGCTGCAGCCCGGCGAGCGCTTCTTTGAGCATCTGGGGTTTGACCGCCAGCACCACAACGTCCGAGCGGGCGATGAGGGAGGAGGCGGAGTCGGCAACGGTAAGACCGCAGTCGGCGTTAAGCGCCGCCAATTTATCGGAAGCCACGTCAAAAGCGGCGACCGCGTCGGCGGTGTGTCCTTTGGCGCGCAGCCCACGAATCATCGCGCCCGCCATATTGCCGGCACCTAAAAAACCGATGTTCATAGAATACGCCTCCTTTTATTATCCTTTTTATTATAACGGGTATTTGGAAAAATGTAAAGGGGAAATCCACAAAATATCAAGAAAAAATCCGAAAAAACCACAAAATATGGTTACCAGCCGCACATTCCCGCTTTTTGGAGTGCCTGCTCGATTTTGTCGCCCATATCCCCGTAATCGGCGGACAGCGAGGCCAGCGTTTTCTTGGCGGCGGCGCGTCCGGTGTTGCCGTCCACCGGGCAGGCGGACTTGACAACGGGGACGTGTTCGTGGGCGGAGACGGCGGCGACCTCCGCCTCGCTCAAGAAGAGCAGCGGGCGAATGAGGGTCAAATCGCTGCGGTCTAAATAGGTTTTCGGCGAAAAGCAACCGAGGGTCGCCCCGGAGGCGAGGTTCATAAAGAACGTTTCGGCGGCGTCATCCTTGTGGTGGCCGAGAGCGACGACGTTGCACCCGAGTTCTTTGGCGGCTTTGTGTAAAGCGCCGCGCCGCATTTTGGCGCACAGACTGCACGGATGGGCGGCTTGCCCTTGCTCTTTGATCACTTCCCACAGCCGCGTGCGCTTTACGGTATACGGCACGTCGAGCGTCTTACACAGCTCCTCGACCGCGGCATAATCCGCTTCGCCGGAAAAACAGGGGTCGAGCGTGACGGCGCAAAGCGAAAACGGCACGTCGTAGAACTCCCGAATACGCGCGAGGGCGCAAAGAAGCACGAGCGAGTCTTTGCCGCCGGATACGCCGACACAGACGCGGTCGCCGGGTTTAATCATTTCATAGCGTTTCATCGCCGCTTGGATTTGCGGGAGAACGGATTGCAGATCATGAGCCATCGTGATACCTCCGAAAAAAGAAAAGCGGGAGGGAAGCCCTCCCGCTTTCTTGGGATCTTATTTGTAGCCGTTCAGGTTGTGAGATTGCCAATTCCACGCGTCGCGGCACATCTCCTCAATGCCGAACTCCGCCTGCCAGCCGAGCACGTCGCGCGCTTTGGTCGGGTTGGAGAACACGCTCGCAAGGTCGCCCTCGCGGCGCGGTTTGATGGCGTAAGGAACTTTCGCACCGCTCGCTTTCTCGAACGCGGCGACCATCTCGAGCACGCTGTAGCCGCGGCCGGTACCGAGGTTGAAGATCTCGGCGCCCTGGTGGTCGGCGGCGTAGGCAACGGCTTTCACGTGGCCGCGGGCGAGGTCAACGACGTGGATATAGTCGCGCACACCGGTGCCGTCCGGCGTGTCGTAGTCGTTACCGAAAACGGACAGCTGCGGCAGCTTGCCGACGGCGACTTGGGAGATGTAGGGCATCAGGTTGTTCGGGATGCCGTTCGGGTCCTCGCCGATGAGACCGGACGCGTGCGCGCCGATCGGGTTAAAGTAGCGCAGAAGCACGACCGACCACTCCGGATCGGAGATGCAGAGGTCTTTGAGAATGCGCTCGATCATCGCTTTGGTCGCACCGTAGGGGTTGGTGGTGTCGCCGAGCGGCATTTTCTCGTTCAGCGGGGACGGGTTTAAATCACCGTAAACGGTAGCGGACGAGCTGAACACCAGGCGTTTGCAACCCTCTTCCGCCATCACCTCGAGCAGCGCGACGGCGCCGCCGATGTTGTTGTCATAATATTTGAGCGGCAGCTTCACCGACTCGCCAACGGCTTTGGAGCCGGCGAAGTGGATGACCGCGTCGATCTTGTTCTCTTTAAACACTTGGCGCAGGGCCTCTTTGTCGCGGATGTCGATGTCGTACTCTTTGAGGTCTTTGCCGGTGATCTTGCGAACGCGGCGCAGCGCCTCGGGGCTGGAGTTGTCGTGGTTGTCCACAACGATGACGTCGTAGCCTGCGTTGAGCAGCTCGACGCAGGTGTGGCTGCCGATATAGCCGCAGCCGCCGGTGGTTAAAATAGTCATTGGAAAAATCCTCCTTAAAGCGAATAATAGACTATCCTTATTATAACGCAAATTTTGGGAATTGCAAGGAAAACCGCAAAAAAAGAACCAAACGCGAAACGCTTGGTTCTTTTTTACGATTATTTTTTGTTTTGCGATTCGATCCACGCCTGCATATCGCGGTCGCGAATGACGGCGCGCTGGATCTTGCCGCTGAAGGTCTTCGGAAGCGCGTCGGTAAACACCACGATACGCGGGTATTTGTACGGCGCGGTATTCACCTTGACGTAGGTTTGCAGCTCTTTCACAAGCTCGGGGCTGCCCTCGAACCCTTTGGCAAGCACGATCGTGGCTTTCACGAGGAAGCCGCGGATCCCGTCGGGGTCGGGAACGCCGGTGACGGCGACCTCGGCGACGGCATCGTGCTCCATCAGGACGCTTTCGATCTCGAACGGGCCGATACGGTAGCCGGAGGACTTGATCACGTCGTCGCCGCGGCCGACGAAGCGGAACATCCCGTGTTCGTCGCGATAGGCGCGGTCGCCGGTGTGATAAAACCCGTTGCGATACGCCTGCGCGGTTTCTTCTTCGTTCTCGTTGTAGCTGGAAAGAAGCCCCAGCGGGCGCTTTTCGATGCTCTCGGCACGGACGCAAATCTCGCCCACCGTGCCGCGCTGTGCCTGCTGGTCATCCGCATCCAAAATATGTACGTCAAATCCCGGCGACGGGAAGCCGAGCGCACCGGGCACCGGCTCCATAAACGGCGCGAACGTGGCGATACACACGGGCGTTTCACTTTGGCCGAAGCCCTCGTGGATTTTAAGCCCGGTCGCCTCATACCATTTGTTGAAGATATCCGGGTTGAGCGCCTCGCCTGCGGTGCAGCAATGGGTAAGCGCGGACAGGTCGTATTTCGACACGTCGCATTGCAGCATCATGCGGTACATCGTCGGCGGCACGCAGAAGGTAGTCACCTTGTACTTTTCGAGCATGTGCAGGATGTTGTCGCCGTTGAACTTATCGAAATCATAGACAAGCAGCGCGGTTTCGCCCATCCATTGGCCGTACATCTTGCCCCAGAAGCATTTCATCCAGCCGGAATCGGACACGGTGAAGTGCAGGCCGCCGTCCACCACGCGGTGCCAGAACACGCCGGTGGCGATATGGCCGAGCGGATAGCGGAAATCGTGGGTGATGATTTTCGGGTAGCCGGTCGTGCCGGAGGTGAACGCGATCATCGACGTATCGGTGCCGCCGGCATAGTCGTCTCCCTGCGGTTTTTCCCACTCGAACGGCACGTCGGCGATCTCCGCCTCCAGGTCGATCCAGCCGGGGAGCTGCTTGCCCTTGGTGACGAATTTCATCTCGACGGTCTCGTACTGCCCCTCGCCCTTGTCGAAGTAGTCGGTGCAGTCGCCGTCGGCGGTGATGATGACCGCCTTGACCTTTGCCGCGTTGCAGCGATAGACGTAGTCCTTCGCCATCAGCATGTTGGTCGCGGGCACCAAAATCGCGCCGAGCTTGTGCATACCGAGCAGCAAGAACCAGAACCAATAGCTGCGTTTTAAGACCATCAGCACGCGGTCGCCCTTGCGGATGCCTGTACTGTAAAGATACCGCGCGGCGCGATCCGATTCGCGTTTTAAGTCCGCAAACGTGTAGATGCGTTCTTCAAAATCGTTGGAGACCCAAACCATCGCGCGCTTGTCGGGCTTTTCCGCCGCCAGCACGTCGATGAC
>JAZUKW010000008.1:0-6013 GCA_045643425.1 Acutalibacteraceae bacterium | reverse complement strand
AGATCCGACGGGGCGAAGCAAACGCCTCGCTTTTGTCAGACGCGGACGGGACGCCGTGGCAAATTTCGCACATGATTATCGGTTCCTCTTTTCCCAAAAGTTTTCTTCCTCGAGGTTGCTTGCATTATACCACAATTTACCGGATTTGTCAACATTTTTTGTGAATGTTATCGACAATATAAGAACAATAACCGCCCTTTCTGCCGACAAGGGAAGTCGCTTTACACGGCGCGTTTTCCTTGATATATATTCATTTTTGGGGTTTTCTGCTTTTTGTATCTTGGCTTTCGGTATTCTCGTTTTGTGAGGGTGTCACCCGCAAAATGCCTCTCTATTTTACGTCGATATTATCGAACATCTGTTACATTTTTGTCGAAACCTGTCGAAGTGACACACAAAAAAAGAGCGACCGTTTCGGTCGCTCTTAAAAAAGTTTACAGCGTAAAAATCCCGTCCTCCAGCATCGTCTGCGCCGCCAAAAGCACACCGAGCTTTCCGGCATGGAAATTGAGGCCGCCCTGCATAAACGCGGCAAACGGCTCCCGCAGCGGCGCATCCGCCGACAGCTCGATAGACGAGCCCATGGTAAACGCTCCCGCCGCCATGATCACCTGCGACTCGTAACCGGGCATATCACTTGGCTCCGGCACAACGAACGCGTCCACCGGCGCGCCGCGCTGCATTCCGCGGCAAAACGAGCAAAGCGCTTCGGGCGACTTACAAAACAGGACCTCGATGATGTCGCCGCGCTCCTCCAACGGCTTCGGCGACACGTCGTACCCGAGCAAATCAAACAGCGACGCGGCGTAGACGGCGGTTTTCATCGCCTCGCCCACCACCTGCGGCGCGTGGAACAACCCCATAAACAGCTCACGGTTGTGGCCGAGCGACGCGCCCACCTCGCGGCCGAGGCCGGGCGTGGTCATCCGCGCGGCACACAGCTCTATGTAGCGCGCCTTGCCGCAAAGATACCCGCCGTTTTGCGCGACACCACCGCCCGCGTTTTTGATGAGCGAGCCCGCCATCAAATCGGCGCCCACCTCGGTGGGCTCGACCGTCTCGGCAAACTCGCCGTAGCAGTTATCCACAAACACACACACGTCGTCCCTTACGGCTTTCACCGTGTCGATGATCGCCTTGATGTCCGCAATTTTCAGCGACGGACGCGTATCGTACCCACGCGAGCGCTGGATATGCACAAGCCTTACGCTCTCATCCGACAGCGCGGCGGCAATCGCGGGCAGATCCGGCGCTTTTTCGGCGTTCAGCGGCACTTCCTTGTAGCCCACGCCAAACTCTTTAAGTGAGCCCGCCGCGTCCCGCTTGTGGCCGATCGTGGTCTCCAGCGTATCGTACGGCGCGCCGGTCGCGGCAAGCAAGGTGTCGCCGGGGCGAAGCACCCCGAACAGCGCGATGGTGATCGCGTGCGTGCCGGACACGATGCTGTGGCGCACAAGCGCATCCTCCGCCCCCATGACCTCGGCAAACACGGCGTCGAGCGTATCCCGCCCGCGGTCGCCGTAGCCGTAGCCGGTGGTCGGCACAAAATGACTCTCGCTTACACGGTGTTTGGCAAAAGCCGCCAGCACCTTTTGCACGTTATATTCCGCCACCTCGTCGATGTGGGTAAATTGCGGCTTCACCCGCAAAAGCGCCTGCTCCGACAAAGCGGCAAGTTTTTCGTTGATTTCAAAAAACGGTGTGTTCATACGGTTTCCTCACATAATATCCACTTCGCCCCACGTCCCGCAGACGGTGAAGCCCAAGTGTTCGTACAAATGCTGTGCCGCCTCGTTTTTGGCGGCAATATAGACGTCGTTTCCAAGCCGCTGTCCCTCGGCGGCGAGGGCAGTAACACACGCGGCGGCATACCCGCGCTTGCGGTAATTTTCGTCGGTGCAT
Organism: Acutalibacteraceae bacterium; assembly: GCA_045643425.1. Lineage (GTDB taxonomy): Bacteria > Bacillota > Clostridia > Oscillospirales > Acutalibacteraceae > RGIG426. Next base: position 4,111 of record JAZUKW010000008.1, on the reverse strand, counting down.
ACCGCGCCCAAAAGCCACGCGCCGTCCGCTTCGGCAACCGTCATAGCGCCGGACACAAGCGTTTCGCCGTCACCGACGCCGACAAGACGGCATTTTTCCCGCCGCAGACGCTGCCACACGTCGGTATACCACACGTCGTACGGCGGCAATCCGTTGCCGAACACGCGTTTCGCGAGCGGATAAAAGTCGGCGGGCAACACCGCTTTCACCGTTCCCGTCGGCTCGATTCCCTGCGGCGCTTTCAGCACCGCTCCGGTGCGGACGCCAAACCCGTGTGTCGCCGCAAAAGCCGTCGCCGTCACGCTGTCGCTGCGCAAAGAGGTGATTTGCGGCATCATTCCCACAAAGCAGAGCGCCTCCTCCGCGTCGTCACCGGGAAAGAGCGTCGCCGCGCCGTCCAGCACCGACAAAACGCTTCCTCCCTCGCCTTTATAGACGAGAAAGAACGGCTGTGTCGCCCCGTAAATGCCGATTTGCGACGCAATGCGCACGCCGGCCTCCGTCTCTCCAAAAGCCGTCGGCAGCGTTGCGGCGTTACACAGCTCAAGCATCGGGCAACGCCATCACGAGGAACTTGAACCAGTCGCCGCGTTCCTCGAAGTTTTTAAACATATCGAAGCTGGCCGACGCCGGAGACATAAAGACCGTATCTCCCGGCTTCGCCTGGCGGAACGCCTCCGCCACCGCCTCGTCCATCGAATTCACCCGCGCAACGGGCAAATCGGAAAAGGCGCGGATCGCCTTGTCGATCGCGGGCGCAGTATCGCCCAGCAAAATAGCGGATTTCACTGACTTCGCCGCTTCCTCGCCGAGCGGCATATAGTCGAGATGCTTGTCGTAACCGCCGGCAATCAGGATGACCTTTTTGCCCTTGTTGCGGAACGAAACCAACCCGGCATTGGTGCGAGCGGGGCTGCTGCCGATGGAATCGTTATACCATTGCACCCCGTTAAGCTCCCGCACGAACTCGCTGCGATGCTCCACGCCGGAAAACTCCGCGGCAAATTTGGCGATCGTCTCAACCGACACCTCGCCCCACACCGCGGAGATCGCCGCTAAGTAGTTGGCGATGTTGTGGTCGCCGTGGATGCGAATGGTCTCCGCGTCCATCACAAAGGTGGTGACACCGTTCGCGGTCATATAGAGCTTGCGGTCCTCGCTCATCCACGCGCCCTCTTGCGGCTTTTTCAGCGAGAACATAAATTTTTCTCCCGCCGGCGCCGACTGTGCGAACTCCACGGTATAGTCGTTGTCGGCGTTCAAAACAACGCGGTCAGCCGCGCCCTGGTAGGCGATGAGATTCCGTTTTGCCTCCACGTATTCGTCCATATCCGTGTGCCAATTCAGGTGGTTTTCGGACACGTTGGTCACCACCGCCACGTGCGGCGTTTTTTGCATCATCGTCAGCTGGAAGCTCGAAAGCTCCACCACCACCACGTCCTCCGGCTTCACCTCGTCGATAATAGGAAGCAGCGGACGGCCGATGTTGCCGCCGAGATGCACCGTTTTGCCCGCCGCCGAAAGCAGCTTGGCGATCACGGTCGTGGTGGTCGTTTTTCCGTCGGAGCCGGTCACCGCATAAATCGGCGCGGGCGACAAGTCGAAAAACAGCTCCATTTCGGACGTGACGGGAATCCCTTTCTTCCGCGCCGCTTCAAAGGGCGGGAGATACGGCTTCATACCGGGCGTACGCAAAATGAGATCGACGGTGTCGATCCCGTCCAGATAGCCGTCACCGAGGCAGAGAACGGCGCCCTTCGCCTCTAAATCGCGCGCCACGTCCTCGCCCAATTTTTCCCGCGTACACATATCGCAGGCGCGCACGTGCGCACCGGCATTCAAAAACTGCTCGATGACCGGGCGGTTGTTGCGGCCGACGCCGCAGATCGCCACGGTTTTTCCTTTGATTTCCTTAAAAAAACGTTTTGCCTTTTCGTTCACAGCGCTCACTCCTTTATCCTTTTCATTATAACGAATCCGCCCCGAAAAAGCAACGAAAAAACCGTGAATTCGTTAACTTTTTATAAACCTTTGTAAATGTACTTGCATTTTTTCGCAAATCGGCTACAATAAGGATTACAAACCCATAATGTAATGAGGTGCTTTATGTTTTTTTCCGAAGGGCAATCCTGCCCCGTTTGTCAAAAACCGTTTCAAAAGACGGACGATATTGTGGTCTGCCCCGTGTGCGGCGCGCCGCATCATCGCTCCTGCTATATGGAGAGCGGCCATTGTCACTTTGAGGCTACCCACGGCACGTCCGAGCAGTGGTCCCGCGAAAAAGCCTCCGTGCAGGCGGACGCCGCGCCGAAAGCCGAGCCGCAGACGACCACCCGCCGCTGTCCGCATTGCGGGTTCGATAACCCCGAATTCGCCGAGTTTTGCGGTCATTGCGGCCGCCCGATCCCGGAGCTGAACAACGCTTCCGACAAGCCGGACAAGCCGCCCCGCGGCCCCGCGGCCCCGTTCGGCATACCGTTTGGCGAATCCACCTACGTGCCGTTCCGCGCCGCGGTGCAAAACACCGGCGGAGTCGATCCCGAAGCGGAGATCGGCGGCGAAAAAGCGGAGGACGTTGCCCGCGTCGTCGGCCGCAACCAGCACTACTATATGCCTGCTTTCCAAAAATTCGAGCAGACCGGCAAATCGACCAAATGGAATTGGGCGGCGTTCATCCTCACCCCGTTTTGGCTGCTCTATCGCAAATGCTACCTGACCGGCGGGCTGATGCTGCTGTTCTCACTGTTACAGCAATTTTTGGTGGATTACGTGGAGCTCGTCAAGTTAGACCTGTTTGCCGACGGCGGCAGCTACGCCGCGATGATGGCGCGTATCCAGGAATGTATGCTGGACGATTCGATGAACCGCTATCTGTCCCTCATTTCGCTGTTCACGATCGTGTCGCTGGCGCTTCATCTGTTTTTCGGCATCTTCGGCAACACGATCTACGAGCATTCCTGCCTGACGAAGATTCGCACCGCCAAACAGAAATTCGGCGACGGTTACCGCGATATGCTTTCCGTTGTGGGCGGCACGTCCGCGACGCTCGCGCTCATTTCCTACTGCGTGTGGTATTTCCTGCCGCTCTTTTTACAAACGTTTTTAACCTAAAGGAGACTGCATCATGGCAAAAGTGAAAAAAGCCGTTATTCCGGCGGCGGGTCTCGGCACGCGCGTGCTCCCCGCCTCGAAAGTCATGCCCAAAGAAATGCTCCCCATCGTCGATCGCCCCGCCATTCAGTATATCGTGGAGGAAGCGGTCCGTTCGGGTATTGAGGATATTCTCATTATCACCAACCGCGGCAAAGGGCTTATTGAAGATCACTTCGACCACGCCGTCGAGCTGGAACAGCGCCTCGAAGCCTCCGGCAAGCTCGACGATCTCGACGAGGTGCGCCGCATCACCGATCTCGCAAACATCACCTTTGTGCGCCAAAAAGAGACAAAGGGCCTCGGCCATGCCGTGCTTTGCGCCAAATCGTTCGTCGGTAACGAGCCGTTCGCGGTGCTGTACGGTGATGACGTCATCATCGGTGACGACCCCGCCTGCGCCCAGCTGTGCCGCGCGTTTGAAGCCCACGGCAAAGGCGTTTTAGGAATCCACGAGGTTTCCGCCGAGGCCATCGGCAAATACAGCTCGGTTAAAATCGAGCCGACCGGCGACGGTTGCTTTTACGTGTCGGATATGATCGAAAAGCCGAAGCCGGACGAGGTCATGTCCCCTTACGCCATTCTCGGCCGCGTGGTGCTCACGCCGGACATCTTTCCCATTCTGGAGCAGACCGCGCCCGGCGCGGGCGGCGAGGTCCAGCTCACCGACGCGATGAAAATGCTCGCGCGCACCGTCGGTATGACCGGCGTTCCGTTCACCGGCACACGCTACGATATGGGCAACAAGCTCGGCATTTTGCAGGCGAACTGCGAAGTCGCCCTCTCTCGCCCCGACCTCGGCGAAGAATTTAAAGCGTACTTAAAAGAGCTCGTTGCCACGTTTTAAAAACACATAAAAAAAGAGCAGGACTTTTCGTCCTGCTCTTTTTGTTTCGGCTTAATACATACCGCCCATATCGGGAGCGCCCGCCGGCATCGGCGGCTGCGGCTCTTTAATATC
>JAZUKW010000007.1:0-14511 GCA_045643425.1 Acutalibacteraceae bacterium | reverse complement strand
TTCAGCGGAACGGTCACATCCGCAGTGCCCTCTTCGACTTCGACGTTGTCGAAAGCCAGAGCGAAGGAACCGGCGGAAGCAGTCACGCACAGGCTCATAACGAGCAGAGCGGACACGAGGATAGCAAGAGCTTTTTTCATGATGATCTTCTCCTTTAAAATTTTTTATCGCTAAATTTTGCGATCTAAAGTAATTGCCTAAAAATTAGGCGTTGGTCGGCTCGACAGTCGTCGGAAGCTCGTCGATGATGTCGGCGATGAACTGACGAAGAACGAGAACGTCCTTCATGTCCACCACGTCGTCGTCGAACGCGTCCGCACCGTCAAGGTCGATCGTGACATCCGTACCCACAATGTACTTGCGGATGGTCAGGATGTCTTTCATGTTGACGAAGCCGTCAACGTTCGCGTCACCGGCCAGCGTTTCCGTCTCGGAGCCGGTGGTCTCGGCGGCCGTTTCGGTCGCAGCGGCACCAGTAGCCGTAGCGTCCGTAGCCCCTTGATCGCCTCCCGCGGCAGACACGCTCAACGCAACCATAGTACCGACGAGCAGCGCCAAAGTCGCGAAGACGGTGACAACCTTGAACAAGTTCTTCATGACATTTCCTCCTTTGGATGATTGTACCCTGTCATTTTGTGAACTATATTCACCCGCTTGTCACGATCTTCTGGCACCAAAGACGCTCCGCGCAGGCGATATACTTGACAAATCGGTGTCGAAAAAAGGCTTCGCACTTTTTCAAAACACCGAACGCATTATATCATTGTTTATAGGCTTTTTCAAGGCTTTTTTCATAACTTTTCTTACAATAAACGCCCTATTATTTGCACTTTCAGTGTCCTGTTCTCACGGCTCCGCCGCCGTTGCCGTGGCGGTCGCCGTAGCCGTCGGCGTGGCGATCTGTCCCGCCGTGCCTGCAACCAATCCGGCGGCGACCGCATCCACGTCGCGGCCGTTTTGCCGCAGCGTACACGCGGCGATCTCCGGCGTTACAAGCGCGCCCGTCGGCAAATCACAGCGCAGCGAAAACGCGACGTAAAACAGCGTCCCCTTTGCCGTCGTTCCCTCCGAGGCGGTGGCCAGCATCACGTACACCGTGCCGTCCTCTAACTTTTCCGAACGCACCGTGCCGTCGAAGATACCCGGCTCGGCATAGCGTTCGCCGTCGGTGGCCGCATCGTATTGTAAAACCGGCGTCAGCAGCGCCGGATCGTAGTGCAGCAGCACGTCGGCGGCGACCAGCCCGGCGTTCGCGTTGATCGTTACCGGCAAAATCACCGTGTCGCCCGCAACGCCCGAGGCTCCCTCTACCGTCACGGTAACGGGGCTCACCGCCGAGGTCGTCGCGCTCGGAACGGTCGATTCCGTTTTGTCGGGGAGCAGCTTCCACCAGCGGCTACAGCCGCACAGCGACAAACAAAGCCCTCCCACGAAAAGCAGCGCCAAGATTTTTCGCATTCCGTAAACTCCTTTTTCGTTTTCGTTTTGGATTATACCGCCCGCCGCGCAAAAAGTCAAGACGGGAAAAAATGAGAAAACGCCCCGTCATAACGACGGGGCGTTTCGGTCGACAAAAAATCAGCCTTGTTCTTTCATCGCGGCGAAGCATTCGCTGCAATACACCGGGCGGTCCTCACGCGGTTTGAACGGGACGGTCGCTTCTTTGCCGCAGTTGGCGCAGATGGCGGTGTGCATCTCGCGCTCGCCACGGGCGGCGTTCTTGCGGGCATCGCGGCAAGCTTTGCAACGCTGCGGCTCGTTCATGAAGCCTTTTTCAGCGTAGAACTCCTGCTCACCGGCGGTGAACACAAATTCGTTGCCGCATTCTTTGCAGACCAGAGTTTTGTCTTCGTACATGGGATAGTACCTCGCTTTAAGATATTTTTTGCCCCGCGACGGATTTGGACCGACACCTTTGAAACCAATGTTCTTCTTAAACTACCCGGGCATATAGAACCGCTTGCGCGGTTACGGACGTAATTCTTTTTTCAGCTTGCGCCGCACGCGGCTCATCGCGTTGTCCACCGCTTTGACGGTGATGTTCCGCTTTTCGGCGATCTGCTCGTACGTATACTTGTCCAAAAAATCGGACAACACGTCGAACTCCAGCTCCGACAAAATACGGCGGAGCTTTTGCTCCAAGCGGCGCTCCTCCTCCTGCTGTAAAACGACGGCTTCCGGATCGGCAGCCGACTCGGTAACCGTAAAGGGGATCAGGTCGCCGGGCTGTTCGTGAGCCGCGCGTTTGGCCGCCTCCGCCGCGGCGCGGCACATGGCGTTGTGCGCCGAGGAATAGAGGTAGGTCGAAAACTGCGCCTCGCGGCGGCTGTCATACGCACACACGGCGCGGCGCAACACGCGCATTCCCTCCTGCCGCAGCTCCTGCTCCGACACGACCGGCCACGCGAACCGATAGCACACGCGAAACGCGAGCACGGCGATCATCCGCTCGTAGCGGTGTTCCAGCGCGACCATCGCTTCCTCGGAGCCGGCGCGCGCCTGCTCCAAAAAAGCGGCCTCTTGGTCAGGGGAAAGGGTATTCTTCGCTGTCATCTTTTCCGTCTGAATAGAACCTCTCCACCCCTCTTTTTGGTTTTCTCATTGTACCCCAAAGAGGGCGGTTTGTCAATGGATTTTTGGTCGCAGCGCATATTTTTGTGAATTTTATGGAACAAACCGTACTTCTTTTCGCCATTTTGCCAAAAATCAGCCGCTTGCAGGTGCGCTTGCGGAAAACGTCACCGTAAGTCCTTTTTCGGGAACCGTCAGCGAGGTGACGGCGCCGGTCGCCGTATCGTAGCGCAGCACGTACGCCTCCTTGCCGCAAAAGCCCTCGACCGTGCCGCCCGTCGGTTTGTCGCAGGCCGCGACCGCATCCAACACCCGCAGCACCCACAAAAACGGCGTCTCCTCCGAAAAGGTCGTCTGCGGCAGCGTCACCGTTTTACCGTCTTCACACAGCGTCACGTATCCGCCGTTCGCCGTTACAATCAAGCCCGCAAGCGAAGCGGGTTCGGTACAGCACAGCCGCAGGCTCCCCCGCGCGCCGCGCTGCAAATCAGCGCAAAAGGCGGCTTGCGGCGACCGCGCCTCGATGCGGCAGGAAAACCCCGTAGCCACAGGCGGCGCCGCCGCCCGACATCCACAGCACGTAAGCCACCCTACCGTTAACAGCACCGCCGCCATTCGACGCATTCACGCCACTCCCCGTTTACTCAAACTCGGAAAGCAGCCGCGCCAGCTCCGTCAGCACGTCGCGCGCCAGCGCACCGCGGCGGGACAAGCGCTGTCCTGCCCGCTCGCCGGCCAGCCCGTGCAGATACACGCCGCACGCCGCCGCGTCGTAGAGCGACATTCCCTGCGCCGCAAGGCCGGCGATCATCCCGGCAAGCACGTCGCCGCTGCCGCCCTTGGCGAGCGTATCGTCGCCGGTGGGGTTTTGAAGCGTCGGCTTCATCGGCGCGGCGATCACGGTCTCGTGACCCTTCAGCACCACCACCGCGCCGTATTGCTTCGCGAGCGCCTCTGCCGCCGCCGGTCGGTTTTTCTCGATTTCCTCCACCGTCGAAGACAGCAGTCGCGCCGCCTCGGCGGGATGCGGTGTCAGGCAAAGGGCGGGCTTACTTTCCACCCTATCCTTATGCACCGAAAGCAGATTTAGACCGTCCGCGTCGATCACCAGCGGGCAGTCGGCGGTCTTTATGAGCCACAAAAGCACCGCGGCAGCGCCGTCGCCCAGACCGAGACCGCAGCCGCACAGCACCGCCGTCGCTTTTTCGAGCGAGCCGCGCAGCGTATCCACCGCCGTCGCCGCCACGCCGCCGGTTTCTTCCTCCGGCAACAGCCGACACACCGCCTCCGGCACGCCCACCGTCACGATCGGATAAAGGGTTTCCGGCATCGCCGCGGTCACAAGCCCCGTACCGCACCGATAGGCGGCTTCGGCCGCAAATCGGGCCGCGCCCGCCATTCCGCGACAGCCGCAAACGGACAGAAGATGCCCGAACGTGCCTTTATGCCCGTCGATCGGGCGCGGCGGCAACAGCGCGCGCACCGCCGCCTCGTCAAGCCGTTGTATCTTCTTGTTCACCCTTGTCACCTCACACCCCGCAGCGCAGGCGTTTTTCGTCACAGTCCGCTTTGACCTCGCGGGTCTGATCTTTGTATAACTCCTCAAAAAATTCCTCACTCGGCGCAAGCAGCACCAGCGTCCGGCCGTTTTTCTTACCGGAATAGGTCACGAACCACGTCGCCTCCGCCTCCGAGGGAGCGGCGACCACAACGCGGTCGAATTTTCCCGTTTCTTCCGCGCGCACGGCGATCGGCGACAACTGCTCGACGCGCTTCGCCGCCACCTGCACCACGCGGGTGCGTTTGCGCTTCGCCACGATCTTGTCGATGGCAAGCTCGCCCTCGAACACGCTGTATTCGTATTCTACGTGAAAATGGCCGGAAAGCCGAAACGCCAGCGCGAACGCGCCGACCGACAGCAAAATGGCGAGCGCCGTCGGCGTGGTATTTCCCCGTTGCGCCGCCAGCGCGAGCGAGACGTAAATCAGCACCACGACAACCGCGAACGTCAAGAGCCACATTCCCGCCAAAAGAACGTAGTCCTTTGCCGTTTTCTTTTTTTGAATCAACTGCTCCGCAAACGTCATGTGACATCCTCTTTTCAAATGGTAGTATAGTCAGTATACCATTTTTTCACGCGCTTTTCAAGCAAGAAAAAACGGCAAGGTGAAATCACCTTGCCGTTTTTGTTTAAAACTTATTTGCCGAGGACTTGGTCCATACCGGCGAGATATTTACGCAGCGCCAGCACGTCTTTCATGTTGACCTCGTCGTCACCGTTGGCATCGGCCAAGGTCATGTTGATCTCCACTTCCATGCCGGCGAGCTTTTTGCGCAGCGTCAGCACGTCTTTCATGTTGATCTCGTTGTCGCCGTTGGCATCGCCGTAAAGCAGCACGACCGGCGTAGACGGTTTGGTCTCGGACGGCTCGGTCACGACCGGCTCGGTCTCGGACGGTTCGGTCTCGCTCGGCTCGGTCACGACCGGCTCAGTCGCGGTCGCTTCCGGCTCGGTCTCTTCGGGTTCCGCCTCGGTCGCGGTAGCGATCACTTCCGCATCGCCCTCATGGATCGAAACGATCATGTGCGTGTCGCCCGACTCGCTGATGGCGGTCATGTCCGCGTTGAAGACCAGGTCGATGTTCGGGTTGTCAATGGCCGGGTCTCCCGTAAACGCGCTGGTCAGCGGGCCCTGCACACGGAACACCACTTCGTTCTCGGTGGCGGAATCCGCATAGATGCTGACGCCCGTTTCTTTCCACACGCGGCTCTTCATATACACGTTCTCGGCGGCGACACCGGCAAAGGTACCGGTCACGACCACTTTCAGGTACTGGTTGGCGGGGATTTCGGCGTTCTTCTCCGCAAATTCGCCCCACGTGCCGTTGGTGCCGGCGCAGCCTTTATACATATTGGCGTACGCATGGCCCTGATAATAGTAGGTGTAGTCGATGCCGCCTTTGTCGCTCCACGTCGTGATCGCATCCGGATCGTCGGCCGAAGCCAGCAGGCCGGTGGCCGCGAGAATGCCGCACAGCATAGCAAGAGCCGCCACGACGCTCAACAGTTTAAGTACGTTTTTCATTGGGGATCATCCTTCCTTTAATAGTATTCATCTTCTGAATTCATCAAGAGGAGACAACTCTCCACTCGTCACTATACCACCTTTTTTTCGAAAAGTAAAGGATCATATTGCACAAAATTTTGCACAAAAGACGGTTTTTTCTTTCAAAAAAATCCTCCGACCGCGGTCGGAGGATTTTTCTTCTTGTCTTATTTGCCGACGGTGTAAAGCAGACCGCCCGCAAGCAGAATATCGCGGCCGCGCTCGCTGAACGAGGTTTCGAGCGCGTAGCTCTCGCCCTTCGTCTTGTTTTCGAGCGTCAGCGGCTCGCCGTTTTCGAGGCGGGCGCGCACGTTCGGCAGCACGAGGGTGTCGCCCTGGTCGATGCGGTCGTAATCGTCGGGGTTCGCGAACGTCAGCGGCAGAATACCCGCGTTGACGAGGTTCGCCACGTGGATACGCGCAAACGATTTCACGACGACCGCTTTAATGCCGAGATACAGCGGTGCCAGCGCCGCGTGCTCACGCGAGCTGCCCTGGCCGTAGTTCGAGCCGCCGACGATGATGCCCTTGCCCGCTTCCTTGCAGCGCGCGGGGAACGTCTCGTCACAGCGGACGAAGCAATGCTCCGAAATCGCGGGGATGTTCGAGCGCAACGGCAAAATCTTCGCGCCGGCCGGCATGATGTGGTCGGTGGTGATGTTGTCGCCGACTTTCAGCAGCACGTCCGCCTCAATTTCGGCGGGCAGCGGCTGATTGGACGGGAACGGCTTGATGTTCGGACCGCGCAGGATCTCGACGCTGTCCGCTTCCTCGACGGGGGCGGGCGGCTCGATCAAGTTGTCGTTGATGAGGAACGCGTCCGGCATCGTGACCTGCGGCGCATCCCTGCAGGTACGCGGATCGACGACAAAGCCGGTCAGCGCCGCGCAAGCCGCGGTCTCGGGGCTGACGAGATACACCTGCGCATCCGCGGTGCCGCTTCGGCCCTCAAAGTTACGGTTAAAGGTGCGCAGCGACACGCCGCCCGAGTTCGGCGACTGGCCCATACCGATGCACGGGCCGCACGCACATTCGAGAATACGCGCGCCGGCGGCGATCATATCCGCAAGCGCGCCGCACTGCGCGAGCATCTGGAACACCTGCTTCGAGCCGGGCGCGATGGCGAGGCTCACCGACGGGTGAATGGTTTTGCCTTTGAGGATCGCCGCCACCTTCAGCATATCGTACAGCGACGAGTTGGTGCACGAACCGATACAGCACTGCGACACCGGCATACCGGCGAGGTCGGCGATCGGTTTCACCGCATCCGGCGAGTGGGGGCAGGCGGCCAGCGGCTCGAGCGCCGACAGGTCGATATTCACGACCTCGTCGTATTTCGCGTCCGCATCCGCCGAAAGCTCCACCCATTGGTCGCCGCGGCCCTGCGCTTCCATAAACGCGCGGGTCACGTCGTCCGACGGGAAGATCGAGGTGGAAGCGCCGAGCTCTGCGCCCATATTCGTGATGGTCGCGCGCTCCGGCACGGTCAGGGTTTTGACGCCCTCGCCGCCGTATTCCACGATCTTGCCGACGCCGCCTTTGACAGACAGCCGGCGAAGCACTTCGAGAATAATATCTTTCGCCGTCACCCACGGAGAGAGCTTTCCGGTCAGGTTGACGTACACGATTTTCGGCACGGAGATATAATACGCGCCGCCGCCCATCGCGACCGCCACGTCGAGGCCGCCCGCACCGAACGCGAGCATACCGATGCCGCCGGCGGTGGGAGTGTGGCTGTCCGAGCCGATCAGCGTTTTGCCCGGAATGCCGAAGCGCTCGAGGTGGACTTGGTGGCAGATGCCGTTGCCCGGGCGCGAGAAATACAACCCGTGTTTTTTGCACACGCTTTGGATAAAGCGGTGGTCGTCGGCATTCTCGAAGCCGGTTTGCAGCGTGTTGTGGTCGATATACGCGACCGAGCGCTCGGTGCGCACGCGCGGCACGCCCATCGCTTCGAATTCGAGGTACGCCATCGTGCCGGTGGCCTCCTGGGTCAGCGTCTGGTCGATCTTAAGACCGATCTCGCTGCCGACAACGCTCATATCGCCGGACAGCAGGTGATTTTTAATACATTTTTGCGAAAGTGTGTATCCCATTGGAAATCCCCTCCGTTTTCGCATAGTTTTAACCTAAACAGTATACCTTTTTGTCGTTTTTCTGTCAAGAGAACGGCGAAAAAAACACGAACGGCGAATGAAATTTCTTTCATTCGCCGTTCGTTCACAGAGGGGTGGCAGGGATTTTGTTACATCCTTTGGAATACCGGAGAACCGATCGGGATCTTGATGGACGTTTCGTACACGACCTTACCCGCGCGGTTGCGCTCAACGATGTCGAGCGTTTCGGTTTTGGGATCGTACTTTTCCTCATAGACACACACGCCCGCGTTCGTGTATTGGCATTTTGTCGAGTAACGAACGGTCGAACCGACACATTCCGAAAAATACACAAAGCGCCAGCCGTCTGCAAACTTGACCTGGGTGATGATCGCGTAGAGAGAGTCTTCCTCCGAACCGGCGGCGACCCCATAGGTGGTCGTAAAGGTGAAATCGTCCTCGATGCCCCTTTTCGACGGGAGGTCACCCGGGCCTTCCTTATGCGCCGAGGGTTCCGTTTGGCCCGGTTCGTATGCCAGCCACTCCACACAATACTTGGCGTTGGGATTTTGCCTCCCGTTGATCAACACCGGCGGGGTATAGACAACGTCGTGGCTGCAGGTGGGCGCCTCAGTCGGCGCGGTCGTGCGCTTGGTGGTCGGTTTTGCCGACGGCGCAACCGTTTTTTCGGTCGTCGCGTCACCGGGGACAAGCTTCGTCGTGTGGCTGCCTTTCGTGGTCGTTACGCAACAGTCGTTCCACCACTTGGAGCCGGTTTGCGGCGAAACGGTGGGTGCATTCTCTTTCGCGGTGCCGCCCTTGGCGATATGGTTTTGCGTGTCGCTCGCGGCGGCAATCTGCGTCGTCGCGGTCGTTTGGGAAAGCGTCGCGCTCCCGCTTGCCTGCGAAGTGGCGGAGACAGTCGCCGTGCTGCCGCGTTGCGACCCGCCGGTTTCGCCCGACCCGCTCGCGGACGGCACGACCCCGAGCACGGTAGTCGTCGTGGTGGCGGGATCACCCTTGCCGCGGGTCAGCTGTGTGTCGCCGCCGCGGGTAGCCGCCACCAGCACCGCGCAAAGCACCACCGCAAAGCACGCGGCCAGCGCGAGCCAGCGGCCCACGTTTTGCGAAGAATGCGCCGGTACAACGGGGACAAGGTGCGGCTCGTCCCCGTTGCCCGACAGGGAAACGCCGCGGTCGTTTTCGGCCGCAATCGTTTTCATCAAATCGGAAAGCTTATCGGGAACAGCGGCGTAAGCCTGCTGTTTCAGCTGATTTTCAAATTGTTTTTTGGTCATGGCCGCTCGCCCCCTTCCTTTTTACGTAATTTTTTAATCGCATTTTGATAGGTCCAAAACACGGTGCCTTTCGGTATGTGCAATTCCTCGGCGATCTCGGTCAAGGTAAACCCGGAGAACAGCCGCAGGCTGACCACCGCCCGCTCTCTTTCGGAAAGCGGCGCGAGCCGTTGCCAAAACGCCAGATCGTCCATCGCGCTTTCGATCGTCTCGCCGCTGTCCGGCCGGTCGGTCACGTCCTCTGCCGTCGCCTGCCGCGCCTCCGCCCGCAGGCGGTCGAGCGTCTTGTTTTTGGCGATGGTAAACAGCCACGCCCGCCCGTTCTCGTCGGAAAACGACGCCGCGCTCTTCCACGCCGCCAAAAACGTCTCCTGCATCACGTCCTCCGCCACGTCCGTGCGACAGCACAGCTGTAGGGCATAGTAATACACCGGCTTGCTCATCGCCGCATACAGCGACTCGAGCGCCGCCGTATCTCCGCCGCCAAGCGCCCGTATTAACTTGTTCACCTCTTGATTTGTCATACGCCGCACCTTTTGAAAATCGTTGAGTGGTTTCGCTTGTTCATTACCATAACGAATCAGCAACGAAAAGTATTGGAAAAATTTTAAAAAATTTCAAAAAAATTTTTCAACTATATTGTATCGCATTTTTCTTTGCGGCGCAACCCGAAAAAGGCGCGGCTTGACTTTATACGTATTTATGGGTATACTAATACCATTATTTCCATATTGTTAGAAACGAGGAATGATGTATGAAACGAATTTTCGCTCTTATCGCGGTGTTGTCTCTTGTGCTGCTGTGCGGCTGCTTCGGCGACGAGCCCGTCGAGGTCAGCACCGTTTCCGCGCCGGACGTGACCGCCTTTGCGCCCACGACGCTGTGCGACACCGACGTTTTAACGGTGCGGCTGCTTTCCGCCACTCCCCTGCCGAACGCCGACGGAACGGAGGGCATCGGCCTTTCGTACCGCGTCGGGTTTAAAAACAAGACCGACGGCGCGATCGACGTGAGCTTCTCCGCCGTTACCGTCAACGGACAAGCCGTTCCCGCCGACCGCAGCTTTTCGATCGAGAAAAACGCCGGCTGCGAGTCCACCTTCCCGCTGGAAGCGGCGGTGCTGGAGCAAGCCGGCATAAAATCACTCGATTCCGTCGGGCTGCACCTGACCGTCACCTCTAAAGACAGCTGGTGGCTGCCCACCCTGCTGGAGCGTGATCTCGTCTTTTATCCCACGCCGCAAACCACCGCTACGGCGACCGCGGTGGCGGCCAATCCCTGATTTTCGGAGGTTTGTTTTTGTATGTTCGACACTCTTATCGACGCTATTGACAGCTTTGTGTGGGGCTGGGTGCTGATCGTTCTCGTTCTCGGCACCGGCATTTTGCTTTCCGTCCGCACCCGTTTCGTACAGGTGCGCCACCTCGGCAAAGCGCTCAAGTACATGGTGAAAAACGAAGAGGGCGGCGAGGGCGAGGTCACCTCGTTCGGCGCGCTTTGCACCGCGCTTTCCGCCACGATCGGCACCGGTAACATCGTCGGCGTCGCCACCGCGATCGCGATCGGCGGCCCGGGCGCACTTCTTTGGATGCTGGTCGCCGCGTTCTTCGGCATGGCGACCAAATATTCCGAGGGTCTGCTCGCGATCAAATACCGCACGGTGGACGAAAGCGGCCACGCGCTCGGCGGCCCGTTCTATTATATCGAGCGCGGTATCCGCGAACGCTTCGGCGGCAATTGGAAATGGCTCGGCAAGCTGTTCGCGCTGTTCGGCGCACTGGCGGGTCTTCTCGGTATCGGCACGATCACGCAGGTCAACGGCGTGACCGAATCCGCCGACCGTCTGTTTGGCGGCAACGCCCTGTTCACCATTGACGGCAAGCCCATTACGCTCGCCATCGTGTTGAGCGGCGCGGTCGTCACCGTCTGCGCGGCGCTCGTCATCCTCGGCGGCATTAAGCGCATCGCCAAGGTGTCCGAGGTCATCGTGCCGTTTATGGCGATCGCCTACGTGCTGTTCGCCCTCGTCATTATGGTTGTCAACATTAAAGCGCTCCCCGCCGCGGTAGCGCTTGTGTGCAAAACCGCGTTTTCCGGCGTGGCCCTCGGCGGCGCCATCGTCGGTTGGACGCTGAAGACCGCTATCCAAAAAGGCGTCGGCCGCGGCATTTTCTCGAACGAAGCCGGTCTCGGCTCCGCGCCCATCGCCGCCGCCGCGGCGCAAACCAAATCCCCCGTACGCCAAGGTCTTGTGACGATGACCGGCACGTTCATCGACACCATCGTCATCTGCACGATGACCGGTCTTTCCATCGTGCTGACCGGCGCGTGGAACCCGGAAATCACCGGCGAAAACTTAGAGGGCTTCGCCGTTACCGCGTGGGCGTGGGAACACGGTTTGCCCCACGTTCCCGGCACGGTTACGCTGACACTCCTCTCCGTCTGCCTCGCGTTCTTCGCGTTCACCACCATCCTCGGCTGGGACTATTATGCCGAGCGGTGCGTTGAATACCTCGTGGGCGGCCATAAAAAAGGCGCGCTGTGGACGTATCGCATCCTCTATATCCTCGCGGTTGCCGTCGGCCCGTATCTGACGGTCGCCACCGTGTGGAACATCGCGGACATCTTTAACGGCCTTATGGCGTTCCCCAACCTGGTCGCGCTCGTGCTGTTGAGCGGTGTCGTCGCGAAAGAGACGAAAGACTATTTTAAAAAGAAAAACCACGACTTGACCTGAAAACCAAAATAAAAAACGCCCTCCCGCTCGGGAGGGCGTTTTCTTATGCGTTTTTTATTCCAGCGCGTTTTTCACGTCGATCAGACGGCGCGGGATGTCGATATGCTGCGGGCAGCGCTCGGCGCACGCACCGCAGGAAAGGCAGTCCGCGACCGCGCCGCCCTGCTCGCCGAGAGCTTTGTATTTTTCCTGCTGCTCCCCGCGTTTGCGGCGGTTGAGCAGCGCCGCCTCGTTATACAGCGAAAAATAATCGGGAATGGAGATCTCCATCGGGCAGCCGGCAACGCAATAGCGGCAGCCGGTGCAGGCGATCCGGTCGCCGGCGTGGATGAGATCGGCCACGCGCGCGAGCATCGCCTTGTCGTCATCATCGAGCGGCTGAAAATCGCCCATCA
Source organism: Acutalibacteraceae bacterium (assembly GCA_045643425.1). Taxonomy (GTDB): domain Bacteria; phylum Bacillota; class Clostridia; order Oscillospirales; family Acutalibacteraceae; genus RGIG426. The sequence continues at coordinate 2,308 of JAZUKW010000007.1, read as the reverse complement.
CAGCGACGTTGTCGGTCACGTGGGACATCTCGGTCATGCCGGACAGCACGCGCTCCACCGCAGGCAGGCTCGCCGCAAAGCGCAGCGCCCACGACGCGTTCGACGGCTTCGGATCATACGCTTTGATGATCTCCTCGGCGGGCTGCGGCAGCCGCGCCAGATCGCCGCCGCGCACCGGCTCCATCACCATCACCTTTTTGCCGTGCTTCACCGCGGTTTCGTAGCAAAGCCGCGCCTGCACGTCGCCGTCCTCCCAATCGAGGTAGTTTAACTGTAGCTGCACGTATTCTACCTCGGGGTGGCGGGTGAGGATTTTATCAAGACATTCCGCCGTATCGTGGAACGAGAAGCCGGTGTGCTTCACCTTGCCCTCCTCTTTCATCTTTTGGATAAAGCCGAACGCATCCACCTCTTCGGTGTGCTTAATGATAAACGAGTCCACACAATGCACCCAATAATAGTCGAAATACTCGACGCCGCAGCGTTCCAGCTGCTCGTTAAGGATCTTCGACAGCCCCTCTTTCGACGGCTTGTCATACACCGGCATTTTGTCGGTGATCGTAAACGCCTCGCGCGGATAGCGCTTGGCCACCGCCTCGCGGAACGCCGTTTCGCTGTGGCCGCCGTGATAGCCGTAGGCAGTGTCAAAATAGGTGAAGCCCGCCTCCATAAACACGTCCGCCATCTTCTTGAACACTTCCACGTCCACCGCCGTGAAATCCGACGGGTCGATCAGCGGCAACCGCATAAGCCCGAAGCCTAATTTTTTCGTCGTGTCCATGTGAATTCTCCTCTCAACCTTTTTTCAGTTCGTCTATCTTCGCCCGAAGCGCCAAAAGCGCCTCGTCTTCGGAGTCGATCTCTTTTACCGTCTGTTCCATCGGGCAAGGGCCGTCGCCTTGGCGGTTAATAATCACGTCCACGCAGGTCTCGTATTCCACCGCAACGCCGTGCGCCCGAAACCACGAAAGCGCCGTTTTGCTGACGGTCAGCGCATAGCAAGCCGAAACGCCGCCCGCCGTCATCACCATAGCGGCGGCTTTTCCGACGATTTTGTCGACCACCGTCGCGCCCGCTAAAACGCCCTCGTCAAAAAGCTCCAAAATCGGCCCGATCCCGCGCCCCTCGGCGGTTTTTACCACCGCGCCGTCGCGGAGCACCACACACGCCGCTTGGTCGCTCTTAATTTGCGCGACCGCGGCGGCGAGCGCCTTTTTGTCACCGCGAAATCCGTGTTCCACCGCCAACACCAGCGACGGCACAAGGATCAGCTGAATCAAAATACCGGGCAGTCCCGTGACTATCGCGGCGACCACCGTCGGCGCTTTCATCGCGGGGTTTAAGAGAAACAGCGCCGCCCACGCACCGCCGTACACCGCGCGCCCGCACAGCATCGTAAGCGCCAGCGCCGCATACAGTCCCCACGGCTTGCGGCAAAGCGGCGTTTTTTTAGAGAACACGCCGGAAATCACGCCGTAGGTCATCAGCTCGCAGGTCACAATGGGAAGCATCGGGTACGCGACCGGCATCCCGGTCAAAAGGCAGTTGAGCGTCGGCACCAACAGCCCGCACGCGAGCCCATACAGCGGGCCGCAGAGGAACCCACAGCAAAGCACCGGCAAATGCATCGGCAGCACCACCGTTCCCGCCGCCCCCGTGCCGAGCAGGTGGGTGAGCAGCGGGAGCAGCATTCCCACCGCCGTGAGAAGCGCCGACACCGTCAGCTTTTGTGTTTTGGTCATCGGCTCGCCCCCTCGCAGCGCATATATGTTCATCTTATTTATACCGCAAAACTTTCCCGCCGTCAAGAAGTTTTCGCGCCGCTCTACACAAAAAGAAACCCCTCTCCCGATTGCGGGAGAGGGGTTGTCGTTTGAAGATTTACGCGCCGAGCTTCTCAACCAGGCCCGCAATGAATTTGCGCAACATCAAAACGTCTTTCATGTTGATCTCGCCGTCCGCGTTGGCATCCGCCGCCGCTTCGTTGATCACAACCTCCAGACCCGCGATGTATTTGCGCAGGGTCAGAACGTCTTTCATATTGATCTCACCGTCGTTGTTGGCATCGCCGAGCAGCTCCTCGTCCGCACCGGTACCGGTCGGCTCAACGTCGGTCTCGGTCGCGGACGCTTCGGTCTCGGTCGCGGAAGCCTCGGTCTCGGTCGCAGACGCCTCGGTCTCGGTCGCGGACGCTTCGGTCTCGGTCGCGGAGGCTTCGGTCTCGGTGGCGGACGCTTCGGTCTCGGTCGCGGAGGCCTCGGTCTCAGTCGCGGACGCTTCGGTCTCGGTCACAGAGGCTTCGGTCGCG
>JAZUKW010000006.1:0-3953 GCA_045643425.1 Acutalibacteraceae bacterium | reverse complement strand
CGGCAAATACATCGCCGAGTACGCCACCTCTTCTGCCCAGCAGAAAGACAGCTTCGGCCACGCGCAGATGGGCGGTCTTGCCGCTTACCTCGCGTCCGTTGTGCAGCGCGAGACCGGCGCGAAGGTCCGCGGCATCGAGCTGAGCCTGCTCCAGCGCTGCGCCGCGCACTGCGCTTCCAAAACCGACATCGACGAGTCCTTTGCCTCCGGTAAAGCGGCGGTCGAGAACGCCATCGCCGGCGTGACCGATAAGATGGTCGGCTTCGAGCGCTCCACCGATGAGAACGGCAACTACAAATGCAACATCAAACTGTTCGATTTGACCGTTGTCGCCAACACCGAGAAGAAAGTCCCGCTGTCCTGGCTCAACAAGACTCAAGACGGCCTGAACGATCTCTACGTTGACTATGCGCTCCCGCTGATCCAAGGCGAGACCGAAATGGTGAAAGAAGACGGCCTGCCGCGCTTCGCCAACCTGAAGAAAGTCCGCGTTTAATCGCTGAATCCGAAACCCGCTTGCCGATTGGCAGGCGGGTTTTTCTTTGTGGCGAGGAATTTTGAACCTACTTATGGCGTGTTTGTAGGGGCGGGCGTCCTCGACCGCCCCGCGGTCGGTGCTTGTTCATTGGGGTCGTCGGGGACGCCGACCCCTACAAAATCACCCAAAGCGAGTTGTAGGGCAGGGGCTTACTCCTGCCGCCGTTGGTTGGCGCGAAAACTCCTCTTGTCGGGCGGCGAAAAACGTGATATACTGAATATGCGAAAAAATTTTTCAAAAAAATTTCAAAATTTTTCCAATACATTTGCGTTCTCGTTCGTTATGGTAATAGAAGCCAATGAAAATGGCAAAACGAAAGGAGAACTTTCCATGAAAAAACTGTTTTGTGTGTTGACGGCTTTGTGCCTGCTTGCGAGCATTGTCGCGGTAGGAACGATGTCCGTTGCGGCGACCAAAGAGCAGGACGAGCAAATCCTTGTCGGCGGCGAGCCGACGGCGACGACACCGGCGGTGAAAATCCCGCAATTCCGTGTCGTTCCGGCGAAAGTGCGCCCGTTTACCACTCCGGACAAATACGTGAACCCCGACGACTACGCCTCTGTGCGTGCGGAATACGTGGTGTGGTTCTTTAACGACGAGCGCGGCGAGGAGCGCTATCTCTTTGCCAAAGCCGCCACCCCGCGCGAGGAAATTACTTATTGGCTGCCCGGCAAAAACCCCGATTACAGCACGATTGACTACACGGACGAACAATGGTATCCGCATATCGTGTTTGAAATGCCCGCCAAAACGGTGGTGGGACTTCCCGATGATGCCGAATGTGTGACCGACTGGTATTTATTTGGCGAGCGAGAGGCGAACGTACTTGGCTGCGAGGAAGTCCTCCGCGATTCCATTGAGGCGAGCATTATCTTGCAAAACGAAGACACCGAATTTAATGGCTTGATTGCCGGTGCGCGACTTGTGAATCCTTACGTTGAACTCGGTGGGTTTTACGATTTGGACAACGACGGTATCGCTGAGGAAAAGGGCTGGGACTGGAACGGCGATGGTATTACCGAAGAGTATGCCGAAGGCATTGATCCGACCGCGACTCTTGTTGAGGTTGTTCCCGGCGATGCTAACGGCGACGGCGCGGTCAATATGAAAGACGTGTTGGTGCTTCGCAAGGTGCTGGCGGATATCGCCGTAGAGTGCAACGAGGCGAACGCCGATGCGAACGGTGACGGCGAGCTCAATATGAAAGACGTGTTGATGCTTCGTAAAATGATTGCCGAATCGTAATACCTTTTTGAAGAAAGAGGGCGGAAAGTTGAACTATACGTACATGGTTCTCTGTAAAGATGATACGCTTTACACCGGATGGACCAACGATTTAGAAAAACGGCTTGCCGCCCACAACGCCGGAACGGGCGCGAAGTATACGAAAACTCGCCGCCCGGTCAAAATGGTGTATGCCGAGGAACACGAAGAAAAGCGCGATGCGATGCGGCGCGAGGCGCAAATCAAGCGGCTTTCCCGCCCGGAAAAGATGGCGCTGATCTCGTCGGCGGAAAACATCTTAAAATAACCAAAACAAAAACGCTTTGTCGAATGACAAGGCGTTTTCCTTTACACACTTTTGGCGTTTTTTGGTTAACCCCAGATGCTCACGTCGTTCTCGTTGTCCGTTTCGGTGAGGTGGACGACCACTTTTTCCTCACGGGCGGAGGGGATGTTGCGCCCGACGAAGTCGCCGCGGATGGGCAGCTCGCGGTGGCCGCGGTCCACAAGCACGGCGAGCTGGATTTTGGCGGGGCGGCCGAGCCGCATCACTGCGTCAATCGCGGCACGGGCGGTGCGGCCGGTATACATGACGTCGTCCACGAGGATCACGACTTTTCCGGCGACCGAAAAGGGAATGTTTGTTTCGCCGACGCGCGGCTCGGTTTTTTGCAAATCGAGGTCGTCGCGATAGAGCGTGATGTCCAGCTCGCCGACCGGCACTTCCGCACCGTCAATGCGGCGAATGTTGTCCGACAACCGCTTGGCGATCGGTACGCCGCGGGTTTTCACCCCGATAAAGCAGAGGTTGTCCGTACCGTGGTTTTTCTCTAAAATCTGGTGCGAAAGGCGCACAAGCGTGCGGTCCATATCCGCGCCGTTCATCAGTTGGGCTTTCTTTTGCATAGCGAATCCTCCTTAAAACGCCCAGCCGCCGTTTTGGAAGATCGGGACGGTCTTGCCGTCTTCCGTTTCGGCGGTGATGGACAAATCGGCACAGCCGATCATAAAGTCTTCGTGGATGATCGAGTCGTTGACACCGAGCGCGTGGCACTCGTCGAGCGTGCGGTTTTGGAAGTTGTCCACACAGTCGGCGAAGCCCATACCGAGCGCCAAATGGCAGGCGGCGTTTTCGTCGAACAGCGTGTTGTAAAAGAGGATGCCGGACTTGCGAATGGGGGAATCGTAGGGGACGAGCGCACATTCGCCGAGGTAGGCAGCGCCGTCGTCCATGGCGATCAGCTGCTTGAGCAGCTCCTCGTTTTTGTCGGCGTGGCATTCCACCACCTTGCCGCCCTCAAACCGCATCGAAAAGCCTTCGATCAGCTCGCCGCGGTAGGAAAGCGGCATCGTCGCCACCACCGTGCCTTCGGCTTCGCCGCGTTTCGGGGTGGTGAACACCTCTTCGGTCGGCATATTCGGGTTAAACCGCACGCCGGAGAGGGTTTTCTCCTCGCCGCCGGCAAAGCGGCTTTCCGGCATCAGCCCGACGGTAAAATCCGTGCCGTTTTTGGCTTTGTAGTGCAGTTTTTTGATGTGCAGGTTGTTGAGATATGCCGAGCGCGCCGCCAAATCGCGGTTGTGATCTTCCCACGCTTTGATGGGGTCGTCGGTCACGCGCGCGGTCGCCAAAATCGCGTCCCACAGCTTGTTGACCGCAACCGATTTGCGGTCGCTCGGGAACAGCTTTTTCGCCCACGCCTCGCTCGGTACGGCGGCGATACACCACGGATATTTGTTCTCCATCGTGTCGCGGATGGGCTTGATGATTTTATAGCGCTCCTGCGTGGCTTTGCTTTGCTTTTCCTGGTTCATACCGCGCAGGCCGTCCGGGTCTTCGGAGAGAAGATAGATCATTACCGGCAGGGTTTCGGCGCGGTATTTGAGCTTTTCCACTTCCCACGGCAAAAGCGTGCCGAGCGTTTTTTGTGATTGGTGACGGACGTTCAGCTTTTGCAGCGGCTGAAAATGCCAATCCACCTCGACCTTGCGCGCGCCGGCGCGGTAACACTCTTCCACGAGCATTTTAACAAATTCCGGCTGGTCGGTCTCGGCGGAGATCACCACGTCCATGCCTTTTTTGACCCCGCCGCCCATGGTGGCGAGCAGCTTTGCATATTGTCGCAGCTTTGTTTTGTTCACAAAACATCACACCTTTTTGTGTTTTTCATTAGTGTACCACAAATTTGCG
>JAZUKW010000005.1:0-9259 GCA_045643425.1 Acutalibacteraceae bacterium | reverse complement strand
CGCCGCGTGGAAATAGGAGAGGAACAAGCCGCAAACGCCCGAGAACAGCCCGAACAGCAGGGCGTAGCCGTGATACCCGCGCATATTGCGGGCGACGTTGCGCGCCGCCGCGGCGGGGAGAATGAGCATCGCGTTGATGAGCAGCAGTCCCACAATGCGGATGGAGAGCATAACGGTGACGGCGGTGACGACCACAAAGAGGTTGTCGTAAAACCGCACGGAAATACCTTTACTGCGGGCGAGAGCGGGGGAAATCGCGACCGCGTGGAAGCCGTTGAAGCAGAAAAGCCACACGGCGACCATCGCGACGAGCGCGCCGCCGAGCATCCACAAGTCGGTGGGGGTGACGTTCAAGATGTCACCAATCAAAATCGTTTGGTATTTGGCGAAGCTGCCGCGTGAGAGCAGCACAAGACCGAGTGCCACGCCGCAGGACGAAAACACACCGATGATCGTGTCGGTCGAGGCGGCGCGGGAATGGCGCACCGCGTTCAGCCCCAAGGCGAACAGCACGGCGAAAATCAGCATCGCGGGGGTCACGTCGGTCAGCCCGCACAGCACGCCGATACCCATACCGGTGAGCGCCGAGTGACCGAGTGCATCCGAGAAAAACGCCATGCCGCGGTTGACCACCATTGTCCCGAGCAGGGAGAAGAGCGGCATAATGAGTAATACGGCAAACAGCGCGGTTTTTAAAAATCCGTAGTCGAAAAAGGAAGCGAAAACGTCCATTTTACGCGCCTCCTTTCGGGAACGCGGCTAAAAACGCTTCGGAGGCGTAGACCTCGTCCGGCGTTCCCACCGCTTCCACCGTTTTGTCGAGAAGCACCACCCGTCCGGCGGCGCGTTTTACGAAATCGAGGTCGTGGGAGACGAGCAGCATCACCATATCGTCGGTGCGGCGCAGCTCCTCGACCATGCCGTAAAAGCGGTCAAGCCCCGCCGCATCCACGCCGGACACCGGCTCGTCCAAAATGAGCAGATCGGGCGCAGGAACGGTGGCGATGGCAAGCAGCACGCGCTGCAGCTCGCCGCCCGAAAGCACGCCGGCGCGTTTTTCGAGGAGATCCCCCGCGCCGAAGCGGTCAAAGTGGGCGCGGAGCGCCTCCACCTGCGCCTTTTTGGGCGGCAAAAACGCCGGACGGCGCGAGGTAAACGCGAGCGCCATATCAAAAACCGTGGCGGGCGAGGTTTTGTCGATGTCGAGGTGTTGCGGCACGTAGCCGATTTTCGGTTTGTGCGGCGTGGGTGTGCCGTTGTGACCGGAAAACGTGACCTCGCCCTCGTGCTTCACCTCGCCCAAAATGGCTTTGAGCAAGGTGGATTTGCCGGCGCCGTTGCGCCCGATGATCGCGGTCAGCTCGCCGCAATGGGCGTGCAGGCACACGTCGTGCAAAATCTCGTCCTGGCCGTCTTTGACGGAAATATGTTCGATTTTAAGACAATGCAATCCGCATCCGTGGCTCAAAACGTCACCCCCGTAAGTATGTTTGTATTCTGCTCCATCGCCGAAAGCCACGCGGTTGCCTCGTCGTCGCCGGTGGTGGCGCAGTTGAGGGTCAGCGACACGTGCCGCTTGGCGTTTTTGGCGAGCGAATCGTAGGACAAATCCGCATATTGACTGTCATAAAGGAAAATCACGTCGCCCGCTTCACGGATCTCCTCGGCGGCTTCGACGAGCTCGTCGGTGGGAACGCCGCTGTCTTCACCGACCGAGAGGGAGGCGACGACGGTAAGCCCCAATTCGTCCGCGAGATAGGCGAGCGAATCGTGAAACAGCACCACGTTTTTGGTCGGCAGGGTGTCGGCGGCGGATTTTAAGGCGTCAGCCGCCGCAAAAATCTTTTCGGTATACGCCGCGGCGTTCTTCCGATAGGCGACCGCGTTGTCGGGATCGACAAGGCAAAGGCCTTCACAGAGGTTGTGTACCTGCTCGGCGTAGCGGCTCGGCCCCGTCCACACGTGGGAATTGACGTTGAACGTATCGGACGCGGCTTCGTGCAGTTCTTCCTCGGTAAGTTCTTCCTCCTCGTGGTGGTGATGGTGCTCGTGGTTGCTCGAAAGCAGCTCCACGCTGCCCGCGGAGCAGTCGATACACGGAAGATTTGGGCGCGCAGCGAGGGCATCGTTCAAAAAGAGCTCCGCCTCCGCGCCGTTTAAAATCACCGCATCGGCGGCATCGAGCGCGATCGCGTTTTCGGGTGTCAGCTGATAATCGTGGACACAGCCGGTCTGCGTGCCGGTCAAATTTGTAAGGGCGACGCCCTTTACATCTCCGACGACGTTCTTCGCGGCGATATAGACGGGATAAAACGAGCAAACGAAGGTTTTGTCGCCCGTTTTGGTCGCTGTGGGGGTCGCCCACAGCGCGGATACCGCCGTCAGCACGGCGAGCACGCCCAAAAAGGCGAGAGTTTTGAGAAACGTCGATTTCAAAAGCAAAATCTCCTTTACGGTTCGATAAGACGTCCGTTTTCCAGCCGCAAAACGCGGGGAAGGCGGGCGACGATAGCGGGATCGTGGGTGACGAGCACCACGGTGTTGCCGCGGGCGTTCCAGCGGGTGAGCAGTTGTAGGATCTGCTCGGCGCTGTCGCGGTCTAAATTGCCGGTAGGCTCGTCCGCAAGCAGCAACTTCGGACGGGTGACGAGGGCGCGGGCGACCGCCACGCGCTGCTCCTGACCGCCGGACAGCTCAAAGGGGCGATGAAACGCTCGGCTTTCGAGCCCGACCGCTGCCAACGCCGATAGGGCGCGGCGACGCCTCGTGGCGGAGGGAACGCCGCGGTATAAGAGCGGCAGTTCTACGTTTTCCACCGCGGAAAGGTCGGGGAGCAGTCGGTAATTTTGGAACACAAAGCCGATGCTTTCCGCGCGCAGAGCGGCGCGGGCCGCGGGAGAAAGCGCGGCGACGTCGCGCCCGCAAAAGCGGTAGCACCCGCCGGTTTGACGGGCGAGGCAGCCGAGCAGCCCGGTCAAGGTGGACTTGCCGGCACCGGAGTGGCCGATGATGCCGCAAAGCTCGCCGGGGTTTACGGAAAAGCTGACGTCGCAAAGCGCCGTGACCGGTTTGTTCTTGCCGCGATAGGTCACGGTCACGTGTTCCATTTCGATGAGGTTTTTCATCACATACACTTCCAATATACACTATTTCCTATAGTTTGTCCATATTTTTTTCGTTCACCGAAAATTCTTACAAAAAGGTGGTTTACAAACAAAAAAATTTCGTGTATACTGTGTTACATATAGGGTTATCTTGAAAGGAGAACACTTTTATGAAAACGATGAAACGTGCGCTTTGTTTGGCGCTTTGCCTCGCGCTGGCGGTCATGGCCGTCGGCTGCTCTACGCCGAAGGTGGCGATGACGGTGGGCGACACCGAATACACCACCGCCGAGTACCTGGCGTATCTTTATCAAAACGCCAGCCAGATCTATCAGTATTATTCCTACTTCGGTGACGTGTCTACCATGTGGGATCAGACCATGCCGTACGAAAACCCCTACGACATGAGCGAAGAGGAAGAAACCTCCGAGGCGTCTGAGGCGTCTGAGGCGGAAACCGGCACCACCGCGACCGGCGCCGGTGTGGAGATCAAGGACAACGGCATCGCGATCCCGGAGTATATCAAGACCGCGACCAAGGATCAGCTCGTGTTCCTGACGGCGCTGAAAGCCGTTATGGACGAGAACGGTCTTAAAATCAGCGACGATGACCTGAAAGCGGCCGAGACCGCGTTGGCGTCTTATCAAGAGGCGGATCTGCTGGACAAGGGCTTCTCGCTGGAGAACTTCAAAAAGATGTATCTCGCCACGACCTACTACGAGGACACCGTGTACGACGGAATGTTCGGCGTGAAAGGCAAGCAGGCGACCAAGCAGGCCGACATCGACAAATATTTTGACGACAACTATCTCGCGTATGAGATCATTCAAGTTGCCCTTGTCGATACCGACGGCAACGCGTTGACCGACGAGGAGATCGCCGCGAAGAAAGCCGATCTCGAGGGTTATCGCAACGTGTTCTACGCGACCGGCGACTTTGACGAAGCGATCGCCGCGTATGACAGCGCCACCGCTGCGGACAGCGAGGACACCGAAAAGAAAGAGTATGACACCGACTACGACGGCGAGCCGAAGGAGAACGTGACCTCGAACAACTCCCAGAACGTCCAGACGGTGGATGCCGGCTCGGACAACGCCGATCAAGACCTCGTGAAGCTTGTTCGCTCGGTGAAAGAGGGCGAGGTCGCGATCGCCGAGTATAACCAAAACGGCAAGAGCAAAATGGCGGCGCTCGTGTACCGCATCGATCCGGACGGCAAGGGCCGCGATACCTACCGCGCCGACAGCACCGATGCGATCATCCGCACGCTGCGCGAGAGCGATTTCAAAGCGCTCGTGAAAGCGAAAGTGGACGCGCTGGAGCCCACCGTTTCGGTGAACAAGCGCGCGGTGAAAATGTGCGATCCGAAAGACTTCTTCGAGTAAGCAGTAACAGCAAAAGCCCCGCATCCGTTTGGATGCGGGGCTTCTTTTTTTACGTTTTAACCGAACAGCGATTCGGCGATGCGCACGGTGTCCATCGCGTCCTTGCCATAGAAATCCGCGCCGATTTGCGCGGCGTAATCTGCGGTCAGCACCGCGCCGCCGACGACCACTTTTACGTGCGGGGCGCTCTCGTGCAGGGCGTTTATGGTCTCCTCCATTGCGGGGACGGTGGTGGTCATGAGCGCCGAAAGGCCGACGAGGCCGGCGTTTTGCTCGAGCGCCGCGGAAACGATCGCTTCGGGCGGCACGTCGCGCCCAAGGTCGATGACCGTAAAGCCGTAGTTTTCGAGCAGTAATTTCACGATATTCTTACCGATGTCGTGGATGTCGCCCTTGACGGTGGCAAGCACGATTTTGCCGGGGCGCGCGACGGTGTCGCTGTCGCTCATGGCAGCTTTGATCTCCTCAAATCCGGCGGCGGCGCACTCGGCGGCGCGCAGCAGCTGCGGCAAAAACACCGCGCCTTGCTCGTAGCCTTGCCCAACGCGGTCGAGCGCGGGGATGATCTCCGTTTCCACCACGGCGAGGGGCTCGGTATCCGCAAGCAACGCCTTTGTTTTGGCGATTGCCGCGTCTTTCATGCCCTTGCAGATCGCGTCGGCGAGGGTTTCGTCCCCGACCGAGAGCGTCGGCGCGGGCGTGTCCTCAAGCGAGGCGGCGTAAGCGATATACGCCTCGCAGTTCTCGTCCTTTGCGAGCAGTACGGCGCGGGCGTAGGCGTTCGGCTCGATTTTCGGCGCGGCGGGGTTGAGGATCGCCGCGGAGAGGCCGTTTTCTTTTGCCAACGCCAAAAATTCGCCGTTGAGCAGCTCGCGGTGGGGCAGTCCGAACGACACGTTGGATACGCCGAGAGACGTTTTGCACCCGAGCTCCTGCGAAATGCGGCGCACCGCTTCGAGTGTGACGAGCGCGGCGTTTTTGTCGGCGCTCACCGTCATGGTCAGCGGGTCGAAAATGAGCTGTGACTTGTCGATACCGTAGGTTGCGGCGGTGTCGAGAATGCGTTTTGCAATTTTTACGCGCCCGTCGGCATCCGCGGGGATGCCGGCCTCGTCGAGCGTCAGCGCGACGACCACGCCGCCGTATTTTTTGGCGAGCGGGAAGACGCTTTTCATCGAATCCGCCTTGCCGTTGACCGAGTTGATCATCGGTTTACCGATGTAACGCCGCAGCGCGCGCTCCATCGCCACGGGATCGGAGGTGTCGATCTGTAAAGGCAAATCGCTTACCGCCTGCACCTCTGCCACCACGTCGGGCAGGAGGGCCGGCTCGTCGATCTCGGGGGTGCCGACGTTGACGTCTAAGACGAGGGCGCCCTGCTCCTGCTGTGCCGCGGCAACGCCTAAAATGTAGGTCATATCGCGCTCGGCAAGCGCTTGGCGAAAGCGTTTCTTTCCGGTGGGGTTAAGTCGCTCGCCGATAACGGTAAAGTTGTCAAGGTCAACCGCTTTACATCCGGAACAGACGGTGGCGGTGTCTTTTTTCGTCGTGGGAACGGGTTTTTGCCCGTCACAAGCGGCGATCAGCGCCGAAAGATGCGAGGGTGTCGTGCCGCAGCAGCCGCCGGCGACGCGCACACCCTTTTGGATGAGCGCCGCAACGTCGGCGGCAAACTCGTCGGGGGTCACGTCGAAGACGGTCGCGCCGTTTTCGACGCGCGGCAGTCCCGCGTTCGGCTTTAACAGCACAGGAACGGACGCGAGCGCCAGATATTGCTCCACAATGGGGGCAAGCGCTTTCGGCCCGAACGAGCAGTTGACGCCGATCGCGTCCGCGCCGAGGCCCTCGAGCATCGCGACCATCACGGCGGGGTCGGCGCCGCTCATTAAGCGGCCGTCCTCGCTGTAGGCGTTGCTGACGAACACCGGCAGATCGCAGTTTTCTTTGGCGGCGAGCAGCGCCGCTTTGGTTTCGTAGGCGTCGTTCATCGTTTCGATGAACACGAGGTCGGCGCCGTCTTTGCCGGCGTTGACCGTTTTGGCAAACGCGGCAACAGCATCCTCAAAATCGAGCTCGCCGTAGGGCTTTAGGAGCTTTCCGAGCGGGCCTAAATCGAGCGCGATAAACTTTTTCCGGGTGCCCTCGCTTTGGTCGCGCGCGGCGGCTACGCAGGCGAGCGCATTTTTCGTCATCGTTTCGATTTCGCGGTCGGAATATTTGAGGCCGTTGACGCCGAAGGTGTTGGTGGAAACCACGTTGCACCCCGCGTCGTAGTAGCGTTTGTGGATGGCGGTGACCACGTCGGGGCGGGCGAGCCCGAATTGCTCGGAGCTGACACCCGCGGGCATTCCGGCGGCTTGAAGCAGCGTGCCGGTGCCGCCGTCCATAAACAGCAGGTTGTCGGAAAGATATTCGGTTACGGTCATAGAAATCCCTTCTTTTTACGGGGAATTTTTAAGCCCCACCAACGCCGTGACGGATTTGGTAGGAGTCATCAAAAGACTGTCGGAAAGCGTGACGCCGAGCTTGCGCGGGCAGTCGAGTGCTTTAAAAATCGCGGTTTGAAGCGAGAGCGGCAGATCGCCGTAGCCGGGGGAAAAGCGCGGCTTTGTCGCGTTCGTTTCGGCTAAAAAGGCGCAAAACGCGTCGCACAGCGCTTCCACCCGCTCCGCGCCGATCGCGTTTGCATACAGCGCTTTTTCGGGGGACAGACGACGGTATTTTTCCGAAAGCTTATCGGGCGAAAGCCCCACCGTTGCGGCAAACAGCACCACGCGGTCGCAGCCGTCAAGATTTGTCGCTAAATTGGCAGATCGCACGGTCGCAAAGCCCAAATCGAGCGTGTCGCCGTTTCGCTTGATCGGGTATTCCGCGTAGCAGACTTTATAGGAAAGCGACGGCGCAAGCTCCGAAAACACGGCTTTGAGCGTGTCCGGCAGGTCGGCGGTCTTCGGAAGTCCCGCATACCGCGCGGCTTCCGAAAAATCGGGCGCGGGCGCAGGGAACGTTTTTACGAGAACGGTCGCCATAGGCTCACCCCAAAATGGCGGACAGATTGTCCATGATCTTTTCCGCCACGTCCGGTTTGTTCATCGTGTAGACGTGGACGTTTTTGATGCCGTTGGCGTAGAGGTCGATGATTTGGTCGGTGGCGTAGACGATGCCGGCCTGCTTCATCGCCTCGGGGCTGCCGCCGAAGCGGTCCACGAGCGATTTGAAACGGGTGGGCACGAACGAGCCGGAAAGCTTGACCGCGCGCTCGACCTGGTTCGCGTTGGTGATCGGCATAATGCCCGGAATGACGGGCACGGTAATGCCCGCCTCGCGGATTTTATAGAGGAAATTGTAGAGCAGGTTGTTGTCGAAGAACATTTGGGTGGTGAGGAATTCGCATCCGGCATCCACCTTTTCTTTCAGGTGCTTAATGTCTTCTTTTTGGTCGGCGCTTTCGGGATGCACTTCGGGATAGCACGCGCCGCCGATACAGAAATCCGCGCCGCTCTCTTTAAGCTCGCGCACGAGATCCACCGCATAGCGATAATCCCAATGCGAGCGGTCTTGCCCCTCCAACTCGGGCGTAAGGTCGCCGCGCAGCGCCATGACGTTTTCGATGCCGGCTTGTTTCATCGCCTCGATGCGCTCTTTCACCATCTCTTTGCTCGACGAGACGCAGGTGAGGTGCGCAAGCGTCGGGACACCGTAGTTTTTGAGGAGATTTTCGGCGATGTCGAGGGTGTATTTGCTCGTGCCGCCGCCCGCGCCGTAGGTCACGCTGACAAAGCTCGGGTGCAGTCCCGCGATCGCCTCGGTCGCGATTTTTACGGTATTAAACGCCGCGTCGGTCTTCGGCGGGAATACCTCGAACGACAGCGATAGTTTGTCTTGACGGAAAATTTCGGATAATTTCATATTGACACGCCCTTTTGGGTAATATTTAATCTATTATAAACGATAATTTCCGCAAATGCAACGGTTTTATAAAAGAAAAATCCCGCCTCTGGGAGAGACTACGTAACGAAGTAGTCTCTCCCTTTGGTTTTTGTAATCAGCCGGAATGATGGAATCGATAGAAAACTCAAAATCATTTAACAGCAAAAACGGATAACAGAAAACCGCCAAGCGAAATGCTCGGCGGTTGTTCTTGTTTATTGGATTTCGTCTGTGCGATAGATGAATTTGACTTGGCCGTCCATATCGTCGCCGATACCGGCAAAGTTGCGATATTTTTTGGAGACATCCACCGTCGCTTTCAAGCGAGCGACTACGTCATTCAAATCGCCGTCTACCAAATCGACGATTTTTTGAATACCCTCTTCGTTGAACTTCTGAAGGCCTTCATCCAACTGCATCGAGCCGTCTTTGAGTTGCGTTACGCCGTCCACGAGTGCCGGTGCGCCGTTTTTGAGCTGCAAAATGCCGTCATAGAGCGTGGCGGCGCCGTCTTTCAGTTGCGCCGTGCCGTCTTTCAAATCCGATGCGCCGGATGCGAGTTTGTCGGCGCCATCAGCGGCCGAGGCAACGCCTCCGGTGTAGGTGAGCAGTCCGAGATAGAAGGCGTTGTAACTATCCAGTGACGCTTTCAGCGAAATAATCGACTTGGCACCTTCGGAAGCGGCGGTAAGTTGTGCTTGCACCTCGTCCGAAGCCATATTTTCGGAAATTGCCTGCTTCACCTGCAATTCCACGTTGTCCGCAATCGTTTGTTGCACGTCGGCGGTTTGCATCTGTGCGTTGATGTTTTCTTTGATGGTCGCCTGGATCTCATCGCTT
>JAZUKW010000004.1:0-25078 GCA_045643425.1 Acutalibacteraceae bacterium | reverse complement strand
CTCCGGCGGCAAGGACACCACCTCCGGGCATTGGGAGATGGCGGGCCTTGTTTCCGAGACGCCGTTTCCCACCTATCCCGACGGCTTTCCGCCCGAGGTGATCGAGGAATTCTGTATGAAAACCGGGCGCGGCGCTTTGTGCAACAAGCCTTATTCCGGCACGGAAGTGATTAAAGACTACGGTGAGGAGCACTTGAAAACCGGCGACCTCATCGTCTACACCTCGGCGGACAGCGTGTTCCAAATTGCCGCCCACGAGGACGTTGTGCCGGACGAAACGCTGTACGACTACTGCCAGATCGCCCGCGACATTTTGCAGGGCGAGCACGGCGTCGGCCGCGTGATCGCGCGCCCGTTTGTGGGGACTTGTGCCGCCGATTTCACCCGCACGCCCCGCCGCCACGACTTTTCGCTGACGCCGCCGAGCGATACCGTGCTGAACCTTGCCGAAAGCGCGGGACTCGACGTGATTTCGATCGGCAAGATCCGCGACATCTTTGCCGGCAGCGGCATCACGAGCGCCAACCCCACCACCGGCAACGCCGACGGTATGGACAAAACGCTCCAAATCGCCGACACCGATTTCCACGGCATCTGCTTTACGAATTTAGTCGATTTCGATATGCTCTACGGCCACCGCAACGACATTCACGGCTACGCCGCGGCGCTGGCGGAATTCGACGCGTGGCTGCCGCAATTACTCGCAAAACTCAAAGACGGCGACCTGCTGCTCATCACCGGCGACCACGGCTGTGACCCCGCCACCGAAAGCACCGACCACTCGCGCGAGCGTGTGCCGCTGCTCGTTTACGGAAACGGCGTGAAACCGGGCGATTTCGGTACGCGCGCCTGCTTCGCCGACCTCGGCAAAACCGTTGCCGACTGGCTCGGCCTCGAC
This sequence comes from Acutalibacteraceae bacterium, assembly GCA_045643425.1. Classification (GTDB taxonomy): domain Bacteria; phylum Bacillota; class Clostridia; order Oscillospirales; family Acutalibacteraceae; genus RGIG426. The sequence goes on along the minus strand of JAZUKW010000004.1, from coordinate 24,180 downwards.
GGCACGACGCTGTCCGGCGAAAGCTTCAAAAAGGAGATTATGAAATGAACGAACGCGAACTGTTCGCCGCCGCCGAAGCTGCGCGGCAAAACGCCTACGTCCCCTATTCCCACTTTGCGGTGGGTGCGGCGCTTCTTTGCGCCGACGGCACGGTGGTGACCGGCTGTAACGTAGAAAACGCGTCCTATCCGCTTGGCAACTGCGCCGAGCGGACGGCGATCTTCACCGCCGTTGCCGCGGGCAAGCGGGAATTTCAAGCTCTCGCCATCGTCGGCGGCGAAGAACACAAAAATCCTGAGCTCCCCTGCCCGCCCTGCGGCGCATGCCGGCAGGTACTGCGGGAATTTTGCGCTCCGGATTTTCCCATTTATCTCGCGGACGGCGGAAAAATCATCCGTCACACGCTTTCCGAGCTGCTTCCCGACAGCTTCGGGCCGGATAACCTCGCCTAAAACCGCTGTTTTTCTGTAAAGCCATTTGCCTTTCTCTTTCGAAAAAAACAGCAATCTCAATCGTATGTACGCAAAAGAAACCGCTTTAGAAAGCGGTTTCTTTTCTTTTTCAAGCCGGCAACAAGGCCTCGTCTCTCCCGTCTCATCTGTAAAGTAAAATCTCTTTACAATTTTGCCGTCTCTCCTGCCCGCGAAAAGTGGCGAAATCTTGCGAAAAACTATTGACTTTTGCCGCAATTTTCTGTATAGTTACATTGTTGCTTTCTTATATATATAAAAAAGAATGCGTCTTTTTCCATCGGCAGGTGCCGATAGCGGAAGAAACGACAACGCCGCAGGCGACTTTTTATAGAGTACGCTTGTGAAAAACCCTTTGCGGAGGGCGTTCTCACACTCTTCCGGGTTTCTTGTTCCAAGGAACGCCGTTTTTCGGCTGACTACGGGAGACTTTATACGCGGTCAAATCCGCGTATCCGCAAAGGGGGATGCACTCATTGAACAATTCTGTCATTACGCTCAAGAACATCGCTGTATCGTTTGACGGTGAACAGGTGCTTAAGGACTTTAACTTAAGCATCTCCGACGGTGAATTCGTCACCTTGCTCGGCCCCTCCGGCTGTGGCAAGACCACGACGCTTCGTATCATCGGCGGTTTTATTTCACCGACAAGCGGCGATGTTTTTTTTGGCGAAAAAAACGTCCGCGACCTGCCGCCGTATAAGCGCCAGGTGAACACGATTTTCCAGCGCTATGCCCTGTTCCCGCACATGGACGTCTACGAAAACGTGGCGTTCGGCCTGCGGGTGCAAAAAAAGAGCAAAGCCGAAATCGAGGAGACGGTGGCACAAATGCTGTCGCTCGTCAACCTCAAGGGCTTCGAGCATCGCCGCGTGTCCACCCTTTCCGGCGGCCAACAGCAGCGCGTCGCTATTGCCCGCGCGCTGGCTAACCGTCCGAAGGTGCTGCTTTTGGACGAACCGCTCGCCGCGCTCGACTTAAAGCTACGCAAGGATATGCAAAACGAGCTGAAGAATATGCAAAAGCAGCTCGGCATCACCTTCGTCTACGTCACCCACGACCAGGAAGAAGCGCTGTCGATGTCCGATACCGTCGTTGTGATGGACGGCGGCAAAATTCAGCAAATCGGCACCCCGCTCGACATCTATAACGAGCCGGTCAACGCCTTTGTCGCCGACTTTATCGGCGAAAGCAATATTTTGGACGGCGTGATGAAGCGCGACTTCGTCGTGGGGTTCTTCGGGCGCACGTTCGAGTGTCTCGACAGCGGCTTTTCCGAAAACGAGTCGGTGGACGTGGTCATTCGCCCGGAGGATATTGACATCGTAGAGCCCATCAAGGGTCACCTCATCGGCACGGTCACGTCCGTGACGTTCAAGGGTGTCCATTACGAAACCATCGTGGATTTCAAGGGCTTCAAATGGCTCATCCAAACGACCGATTACTACGCTCCCGGCACGGTCATCGGCATCGTTCTTAATCCCGAAGACATCCACATTATGAAAAAATCCGAATACTCCGGAATGTTCGGCGACTACAGCTCCTATTCCGAAGAATTCGACGAGATGGCCGACCCGGAAATCGACCTTGTGGAAGAGACCAAGGAGGCCGAAAGCTATGAATAAAAAACGTCTGGCGGCTCCCTTTGGGCTGTGGATGTTTTTATTCACGGTCGTTCCGCTCGGTATGGTCGTGTGGTTTGCTCTGACCGACCAAAGCGGCGCTTTCACTCTCGAAAATCTGCCGAAAATCGCCAACTATTCCAAAAGCTTTTGGTATTCCCTTTGGGTGGGAGGCCTATCCACTATCCTGTGCTTGATCCTCGCCTATCCCCTCGCGTTTTCCATCTCTCGCCGCAGCGAACGCGCCCAGCGCATCCTCGTTATGCTTGTGATGCTTCCCATGTGGATGAACTCCGTTTTGCGCATTACGGCGCTGAAAAACATCTTGATGAACAACGGTGTTCTCAACTCGCTTCTCTCGGCGCTTCATCTTCCGGAACAACACCTGATGTATTCCACCGGCGCTATCGTTCTCGGAACGGTGTTCGACTTTTTGCCGTTTATGGTGTTGCCGCTCTACTCCGTAATGACCAAAATCGACAACAAGGTGCTGGAAGCGGCGCAGGATCTCGGTGCCAACGCGTTTCAGGTGCTGTTCCGCGTCGTCCTCCCCCTGTCCGTCCCCGGCATCACCGCCGGCATCACCATGGTGTTCGTGCCGTCGGTCAGTTCCTTTGTCGTGGCGGTTCTCCTGGGCGGTCAGGACAATATGATGATCGGTCAATGGATCGAAAAGCTGTATACGGGCACCTCTCCCGATTTCAACGTCGGCGCTGTTCTCTCTCTCGTGCTGATGGTGCTGATGCTTTTGTGTATGGCGGTCATGAGCCTCGTTGACAAGGACGATGACGAAATGGAGGGGATGATCGCATGAAAACGCTCTCCAAAATCTACAATTTCCTCATTTTCGCGTTCTTGTACGCTCCCGTCTTGTTGCTGATCGTCTTCTCGTTTAACGACGGAAGAAGCCAGTCGAAATGGACCGGATTTTCCCTCCATTGGTATCAAGACCTTTTCACCGACAGCGAGATCATGGAGTCGCTGAAAGTCACGTTGGAAATCGCCTTGCTTGCCGCCCTTGTTTCCACCATCATCGGTGTGCTCTCGGCGCTCGGCATTTTTGCCATGAACGGCAAGCTCCGCAAAACGTTTTTGGCGGTCAACAACATCCCGATGGTCAACCCGGAAATCGTCACCGGCATCTCGCTGATGCTCTTGTTCGTGTTCCTCTATCGCACCGTGAACATTTTGCAACCGGGTTTTGGCACGTTGCTGATCGCGCACATCACCTTCTGTATCCCCTACGTGATTTTGCAGGTAATGCCGAAGCTGCGACAGTTAGATCCTCACTTGTATGAAGCGGCGGTCGATCTCGGCTGCCCGCCCGCCAAAGCGTTTTTCAAGGTGGTACTGCCCGAGATCGTTCCCGGTGTGCTCACCGGCGCGCTGATGGCGTTTACCATGTCGCTCGACGATTTTGTCATCAGTTATTTCAACTCCGGCTCGTCGGCGCAAACGCTGTCCGTTTACATTTACAACATCACCAGAAAGAAGGTTCCGAACAGCATCAACGCGCTGTCCACCTTGATGTTCGTGGCCATTTTGGTGTTGCTTGTTCTTATCAACATCCGCCAAGTGCGGGATATTGACAGAAAACAAAAGGGGGTTTCCAAATGAAAAAACTGATTGCCGTTCTCCTCTGCCTTGCGATGGTGTTCGCCTTTGCCGGTTGCGACAACAGCGAGAACGCCGTCACCATCAACGTTTACAACTGGGGTGAATACATCGACGACGAGGTGATGGACGTCAACGCGGAATTCACCAAACGCACCGGTATCAAGGTCAACTACAAAACCTTCGAAAACAACGAAACCATGTACACTCTGCTCAGCAACGGCGGCGCCGATTATGACGTGGTGTGCCCCTCCGACTATATGATGGGCAAAATGATTCACGAAGGGATGATGAAAAAGCTCAACTTCGACAACATCCCGAACTACAAGTATATCGGCGACGAGTACAAAAACCTCGCCTACGATCCCAAAAACGAATACTCCGTTCCCTACACGTGGGGTACGGTGGGTATTTTCTACAACTCCAACTACGTGTCGGAAGAAGACGTGAAGCAAAATTGGGATATTCTTTGGAATAAAAAATACGAAGGCAAAATTCTCATGTTCGACAACCCCCGCGATGCGTTCGCCATCGCGCTGCAAAAGCTCGGGTATTCCCTCAACACCACGAACGAAAACGAGTGGAACAAGGCGTATGACCTGCTGGAAGAGCAAAAGCCGCTCGTGTTGCAATACGTCAACGATCAGGTGTATGACCTGATGATCAACGAAGAAGCGTGGATCGCGCCGTACTATGCGGGCGATGCCAACATTATGATCTACGACGAGGCCGGCAACGAAAACATCAAGTTCTACATTCCCGAATCCGGCACCAACTTCTTTGTGGATTGCTGGGGTGTTCTTGCAAACAGCAAGCATCCAAACGAGGCGGAGCAGTATATCAACTTCCTCTGCGAAACCGAGGTCGCCAAAGCCAACGCGGAATATATCGGCTACTCCACGCCGCACGTCGAGGCGCGCAAAGTGCTCGATCCGGAGGTCGGCGAAAACCCCTATTTCTATCCGTCGAAAGCCATTATGGACAAAACGGAAATGTTCCTGCCGCTCGACGACAAGACCAACAAGCTGCAAGCCGATCTGTGGCTGAAGCTGCGTCAGTAATCTAAAGGAGGCTTTTTGATGCTTACCACTCTTACGAACGAAACGTCCACCGTCACCATTTCCTCGCTCGGTGCCGAGATGCAGTCCTTTGTGTCCGGCGGCATCGACTATCTGTGGAACGGGGACCCCACCTATTGGTCCGGCCGCGCGCCGCACCTGTTCCCCATCGTCGGCGGTCTTCGAAACGGCAAAGCCACCTCCGACGGCGGCGACGTCACCTGCGCAAAGCACGGCTTCGTGCGCAAAAGCGAGCTGACGCTCGTTGAGGCGGACGACGAAAACGCCACCTACGCGCTGTATGCGAACGACGAGACCCGCGCGGTGTATCCCTATGACTTCGCGTTCTTCGTCAAATACCACCTTTCCGGCGCGAGCCTCAAGATCACCTATGAGATCCACAACACCGGCGACAAACCGCTGCCGTTTTGCATCGGCGGTCACCCCGGCTTCCGCGTCCCGCTGACAACGGAGGATTGCTTCGAGGATTATTGCATCGAGCTCGAGCAAAAGGAAACGCTCGACTGCCCGCAGGTGGATATGTCCGCGGCGCTCATCAACGACCGCATCCGCAACCGCGTGCTCACCGAAAACAACAAGCTGACCCTCAACCACGTGATGTTCCGCGGCGACGCGCTCATCTTTGACCGTCTGCAATCCCGCGTCATTCGCCTGTATTCCCAAAAGACCGGCCACGGCGTGGATATGAACTTCGAGAGCTTCCCCTTCGTCGCCGTATGGACGCCGGTGGAAGACAGCCCGTTCGTCTGCTTAGAGCCGTGGAACGGTATGGCGACCTGTGTCACCGAGGATGACGTGTTCGAGCATAAAATCGGCGTGGAGATCCTCCCGGTCGGCGAAAAAAGCTTCTATCATTTCACGCTTACCGTCTATTAAGCGAAAAACGCCGTTTTTGGGGTGTTTTCCCCAAAACGACATCTTTCCCGCAAAACCGAAATAAACGCAAAAAACCGCCCGTATTCTTGAGAATACGGGCGGTTTTGTTTTATTCTTCGGGTGTGTCGGTGTCTTCGTCGGGTTTTGACGTCACGGCGGCAGCCTGCTCGTCCATCGCGGCTTGCAGCTTCGCCATCTTTGCCTCGAGCTTTTGCTTTTGCCGCGCCTGCTTTTTGGCGGCGGCAAGCGCTTTCTTCTTTTCCTTGTAGGCTTTCTTTTCCTCTTTGGTCGCGTCCTTGTCGATGGCCGGCGTTTCCTCGGTCGGCTCGCTTTCGGGAGCCTCCTCCGGTTCCGGCTTCGGCATCTCCACACGCTCCACGTCAAAGGTCAAGAAACGGCTCCATTTCCAAAACGCGTGCGCCGCGTTTAAATGCGCCATCAGCGTTCGCGCGGTCACGACCGTGACCTCCACCGCTTCTTCCTCCTCCAAAAAGTCCAGCAGCAGCACCGACGGGTTATAGAGAACGGGCGCGTAGAAGGTCGCGATACGCTCCGGCTCGGAATCCAAAAGCACGCGGCGCCCCAGGTTTTGCAGCGCGCTGTCGCCGTCCTCAAACAGCTTCTTCGCCAGCTGCTTTTTCTTGGTATCGCCGTTTTTGCGGTTCTGTTTCCGTTCGGCCTTGGAGAGCGCCTCCTCCGCCTCTTCATCCTCGGCAACGCGGTAACGGCGGGTAATGACCGACACACCGAACAGCCGCGCCATCGTCGTACCGTTAAAGGTGCCGAGCATACGCATTTTTACCGATTCCTTTGCCGCAACGATACAGTTGTCGCGGTACGCGATATAGCCGAGCAGAATGCGGCGTATTTCTTTTTTTAAATCATCCATATCGGCTCTCTCTTTTCTGAAAACTTGCGTGCGCTTGCGGTCGGTCTTACTCCGCTTTCGTCGGCGTTTCCGCTTCGGTGGGAACCGTGACCCACTCGGTCGTCAGCGGCGAAAATCCGGTTTCGGCGTCGTATTTCATCTCGATTTTAAGCGCCTCGGAATTGACGCTGTCGATGATCAAGAGAACACAGTTCTCCTCGCCCCGGCAGGTAAACGTATACTCTACCGGCGTCGCATATTCCAGCAACGTCTCGTCGTGCTCCGTCTCGTTTTCCGTCACGATCATCGAACCGCGCGCCACGACCGTAGACCATGCGGCTTTCGGCTTACCGAGCACGTTCACTCTGTAGCTGCCGTCTATCATCGGTTTCAGCGTAAACCGCTGCGCGTCGCCCTTCTTGTCGTCGATCACCAGATCCTTGCGGGTTTGGGACACAAACGATACCGTGTTGTTTTTCACCATCACGTTTAAGAAGATCTGACTGCGAACGTCCTCCGGATCATCAACGCCCTGCAGCGAAACGGTCAAGCGGGACGCGCCGGCCATCAACGGCTTTACGAGAATGCGCGCGCCTTTTTCGCTCGATTTTTCCACCACGGCCGTCGCCGTATTTTCACCGTAATCGGTAACGAGCCATTCACAGCCCTCGGCGCCGCCGTCGATCTCCACTTGCAGATTTTCCCCTTTTTGCGTCACAACGCACGGGTATTTCGCATCCGCGTCGTCATCGTTCAGCGCCGCGGGCTTTTCGGGCGCACACAGCCACAAAACGAGCAGCACCAGCGCGAGCGCCAGCACAACGCCGAGGATGATAAACAAGGTTTTCTTTTTCAAGATGATCTCCCCCTAAACAAGCGGAAAATAGAAATCACGATGCAGACGTCTCCACCGTGGAGTTTTCTTCGGTGGTCCCCGTCGGAGCGGCGGTAGACTCCGTCGAAGAGGTTTCTTCGACGGAGGTCTCTTCGGTTGTCGTTGTTGTCGTTGTCGTCACCGTCGTCGCGGCCACTTCCGATTCCACGCGGATCTCCACGACCGCTTTGGCGGCCTCGTTCTCCTCCGACTCGATCACCACGCGGTAGGTTTCCGTTCCAGAGGTGAGGTTTTTCGGAGTCTCGAAAACGATTTGACCGTCGGACTGCGTAAAGCAGCTCACCTCGGCGGTGGCGTCTCCCTCGACCTTGAACGCCGACACGAAGTAACTGTAGCCGGCGAGCGAGCCGGCAAGCGTCGGCCGGATCGTGACCTTGTCGCCGGAGTACACAAGCACCGCGGATTTACCCTGCGAGTCGCTGGTGATCGTCGAGGATTTTTTCAGCTTGCTGTTATAGAAGCTGGTCTTGGTCGAAACAGAAATGTTGCACAGGTTGATGGTGCGCGGCTCACCCTCGCGGATGATCGTATCGGTGAGCTTGCGCTCCGCCACGCGGCCGGCGCCGTTGACCGTGCTCTTCACCTTGAGGGTGTCGAGGCCCCACGCCGCTTGACTGTAAGTCTCCTTGGCGTGCGGTTCGATGGTCACGTAGCGCACCTCGCTGGCGTTCTTCACAAAGAAGCAGAAGGTCGCTTCCTTGCCGGCTTCGAGCGAGCCCGACGTCATATACAGCCGCACGTCGTCGATCGTCATGGTGCGCGTCTGTTTGCCGTCCTGGCTGACGTAGCCGATGATCATACGGATCGGATCGGACGTAGAGGTGCTGATGTTATCGGTGCTGTCAGCGGTCTTCACCGTGACCTCCACCGGCACCACGTTCGTTTCCGTCGCGCTCATAATCACCGGAGTGGACGACAGCTTCGCCGCGCCGGCGAAGTTATACCACTTGGTCGGCGTATCGGTGTCGGCACCGCTCGTCGGATAGCAGCCCACCGTCATACCGTCCACCGCGACGTTCAGGTTGCCGGTAGAGGCAACGATCACGCCGGTGATCTCTTTCACGTTCGGGATCGCAAACGGGATCTCGGCGATCATACCCGCGCGAACCGACGAATACGGTATCTCCTTAACGACCGTTTCGCCCTGATCGTTCACCGTAACGATCTTCTCCTTGGCATCCGTCAAGAAGACGTACGGCGAGTTGTACTCCTTGTTCAGCGGGTCGCCCTTGAGCGTATAGCGCAGCGCCACAGCCACGTCCGCTTTTTCGGCGGCCAGGTTGCCCGTCACCGTATCTTTACCGAACATCACGCTGACGACCTGTTTTTCCGTCGCCTTGGACATACCGCTGTCCGGCGTGCGCTCGATACCGTTAAAGACGTTGCTTATCTCGTGAGTGACCGCCGCACAGAAGTCCATATAATACGTGCTGATGACCACGCCGGAGCGCACGTGCTGTACGATCGCGTGATCCACAAGCGCCCGCACCGGTGTCAGCGAAGGCACGGACAGCTTCATTTTGCTGAGCGTAATAAATCCGCGCACGTTGATCCCGTTGGCGTAGACCACCTTATTGACGCTGTCGTAGTTCATACCGGTCACCGCCAGGTGCGGCGAACCGTTGGAGTTACGGTCTTGATAGTACAGATCCGCTTTCACATCGTAAACGCGCTTGGAAGCGCCGTCGGAATATTTGACCGGCGGATCCGCTTTCTCGCCCATGTAGATATAGATGTTCAGCGTGTCGTTTTCGTTGTCCGGCTCGCGGGTAATGGTAGAGCTCCACCCGTTCTCGCCTTCCTCGGTCTTGATCGTGTTGTCTTTAAAGTTGATCGTCGGCGGGGAGCTTTCCGATCCGTCGCACGGGATCAAAACCTCATACGAGCTTCCCTCGGCGCTGGTGATCAGCTCGAGCTGGTCTGCCGTATGGCGCTGATACTCGTCGTTGGTGTTCATACGCAGCGTACCGTTTTCCAGAAGCTGATACACCGACACGTCCTTGATCGTCCAAGTCGTGGTTTGGTTGCTGCGCACCTTAATATCCATAAATTTGATCGTCTGCACGTCGTTAAGGCTGACAAAGAAGCGGTCGGTATGCCCCGCGCGGAACATCCGGTTGTAGTCGCTGATCGCGCATTTCTCGTCCGTACCGTTTTCGTTGACGATACTGCCGGAAAGCGATCCGAAGGACGGCTCGTAACGCGGCGTTTCGCCGTTGTACTCGTACATCTTTCTGACGACGTCGATGTTCTTTTTGAGCTCTTCGTTATCGTGGGTCGTGTAGGTGATCGTGGCGGTCACGATCCCCTCAAAGTTATCGCTCCAAAAATCGCTATTTTCGTCCACGGTATACGCATCGGTGGTGATCGAGAACATCAGGTTGGTGCTGACGCCCTTGCCGGTAACGGTAAATTCGCGCACGAGGTCTTTGGCGCTGCGGCCCTGCAAGCCAGACGCCGTGTTTTTCGGCGCATCGTCACGGTAGTCGATCTTGATCCACCCGACGTTGGCAAAGTTCCACGAGGTGGACGCCACCGCCGAGCTCTTCTTCGTGACCGTAATGCTTTGAATGTTCAATTTATCGAAAATATCGGTATTGTCGTTGGCATCCGAATCGTCCGGCAAAATGCGGATCGCGGTCAAATCGCCGTAATCCTGGTTCGTGGAGATCGTAAAGGTCTCGATCTCACCGGCACGGAAGCCGTCGGCGGTCAGCTGCTGGTTGGCAAGGACGTACGCGCTGGTACCGCCCTTGAACGCGAGCTGGAAGTAGAACAGGTTGGTCGAACCGGTGTCGCCGTCGTTGTCGTTGGCGGACTCGTTGCCGGCAACCTGCACCTCGACCTCGTAAGTGGCGCGGTTTTTGTTAAACCCGAAGTCCTGCATCGCCTCTTTGTAGGTCATGTGGTTTTTGATCTTGTTCCAATCGGTTTCCGGCGAATCGGGATCGTCAGAAGGCTCGTCGCCCTCATCAAAATGCACCGTCTGGTGAGAAGTCTCCTCCTCATCGGCGTCAATGTAAATCGGCAGCTCGTTCTCCGGCGTTTCGCCGTTGATCTCCAGGCCGTAGGAACACATCACGACCGATTTATCAAAATCGCGGGTGATGTCCCAAAGCGAAGCGAACGCCGTGTCCTCTCCCCTTGCCAGCGAGGTGTGGCTTTTCACGGTACGGTGATTGATCCAGCTCGGGTCGTAGATGACGAGGCTCTTCATCTGCCAGTTGTCATACGAGGTAGAGCCCATCGCCAGCTCAAAGGACTTAAACGCCGACACGTCTTCCAGATCCAGGAAGAACATGATCTCCTTGCCGGACTGCAAGCCGGAATAGCGGTAATAGTTCGGCCAAATCTGTCCACCGCCGTCGCCGTAGACCGTCGCGTCATAGCAGGGCCAATAACCGTAGAAATCCTGCGGAGCGGTGGTCGTCGAATAATATTTGGTCGTTTTGGTCGCACCGGAGGTGGACTGATAGGTAAAGCGAACGCGCACCTCGTCCATCGTCGCCGCAGCAGCGGGCGTATCCGTTTTGATCACCACCACGTAGCGCCCTTCGAGATCGGGCGACAAGTTGGCAGAGCCGTCATTTTCGTGGAGGGTCAATTTTTTGGACGAACCGGCAGAAAGCGTAATACCGCTGCCCGTTTCCGCCAAAGCGTAGTAAATCGGCTCGGCGGAAATGGTATAAAACATCTGGGTGCTGTTGGTTCCGCCGGTGTATTGGATCTGGTCTTTTTTCACGTTCTTATACAGCTTGAACGAGGAAATCGAAAACGTATCGGTTTCAAGATCGGCATCGGAAAGCGCGGTATCCTCTTTGCTGCTTTCCGTCTTCCGCACAATACCCGCTTTGTCGGCAGCATCGGCGGTATAGTGCAGCGTGCAGGAATTGAGCTTGTCGAAGTTCGGCAGCTTTCCGCCAAACGTCAACTGCTCGCCCTGTTGCAGCAACAGGCTGTAGCCCGCATCTTTTTCATAGTGGACGTAGCCGTTTTCAGTGCCCCACGCGGCGGCGCTGGTAAACGCCGGCAGCATGACCTTGTGAATACTGCCGGAGGTATCGGTGTAAATGATCTCCAAATCGAACAGCTCGCGGAAGCGCCAGGCATCGAGAGCAAAGAAATCGTCGCTGCCGGCGATAAATTTCTCGATACCGGCTTTATACACGTCAGCGATGTCGAGCTCAAAGAGATATTCGTCCGTGTCGTGGAAAGAGCAAGCGGCGCCTTTGCCGTCCGTAAAGGTATATTTGCCGCCGGAGGTGGCAAAGCGGTAGGTCTCGTCGTGGGTGGAGAGGGTCAAATCGACCGTTTTGGCAAAGGTAAAGAGCACGTTGCCGTCAAACTCCAAGAACAGATTCGAGGAGTAATAACCCATCATACTCATTCCGTAGAGGGTATTCACTTTATACACGCTCAACCCGGTGCAGGTCCAACCCTTACGCCCGCTCTTATATTGCTGATACACGTCCACCGCGGTGATTTGTTTCACCGTAAAGTGCGGCGTGAACAAAAACTCATCGTCCGTATTGGAGCGCAGCGCCCCCGCCATTTTGACTTCCTCCAAATCGAGCGTATAGCCGATGGCGTTGTCTACGGCATTGAGGCGTTTTTCCAGCGCGCTGGCTTGTAAGACGCGCTCCATCGTTTTGCGTTTTGCATCGCCGTGCGGAAGAACGTATTCCACGCGGGCGATGTTATTGCCGTCCAGATAACGCACGGCAAAATACCGCACCGCATCACCGGCGGTCGCGCCGGTAGAAGCACGCAGCAGGAAGGTGTTGGTGCACGCCTCGCCGCCGGTAGCGCTCGATGCGCTCTCGCTCGCTTTTGCGGGAGACGCCGCCTTGCTCGACGATTCTCCCGCCGCCGACGCCCGCACACCGGGAGTCGTAAACGGCAGCACAAAGCAGAGGGCCATTAACAGCGCCGTTACGCGCAAAACGGTCCTCTTCGCTTTTTGCAAAGAATGGGGTGTTTTCAGATGTTCCATACTCATTCCTCCTGTTGCCGCGTGTTGCAAGGTTTCTCACTTTAAATAGGGAGAAACGCGGCGAAAGGTTACACGTGTTTTGTAAAATTCGTTAATTCTCGATCCGCAAAAGGCCGGCAAACCCGGTCATCTCGAACACTTCCATCACCATACGCGGCACGTTGCGAAGAACAAGCTCGCCCTCGCGCTTACGCATTTTGATGTGAAGATTTTTTAAGATCCGCAATCCGGCGGAAGACACGTAGTCCATCCCCTCCATATTGAGGATGACACGCGGGAAGCGGTCAGAGACGTCCTCGAAAATGCGCTCCATCTCGACCGACGTCACCGAGTCCAACCGGCCGTTCAAAACGAGTTCTCCCTCATCAACGCGGTTGATCAGTTTAACTTTCATAAGGGAAAACCCCCTTTCCTTCTCACCCTTGACGGTGTTTTGTAATGTAGTGGGTCAGCTCTTCGATCGTGACGGCGATCACCGTTTCACCGTAATCATCCATACGGTCGATCGGCGACACGTCACCCATACGCTTGGCTTCCATAAGCAACAGCGACATAATATCGAATTCGGACTTCTTCTTTTCGCTCTCCGGCTTCTCTTCGACGGCAGGTTTCTCCGCCGCAGCCGGGGTCTCCGCCGGTTTTTCCTCGACGGCGGGCTTCTCCTCGACGACCGTCGGTTCCTCCGCTTTGGCGGGGGCAGGCGGCGCGTCGTTGACCTCGTCGCGATCGACCGGGACGGTGGAAGAGCTGCCCGGGATCATACCCGGCACCTCGTGCTGGGCGACCGTCGGCTCGCTCGCAATACCGCCGGCAGCGTTAAGCGCCCGCTCGGCGGCCAGCGCAGCTTCCACCGCGCGACGGATCTCTTCCTGCATCGCGTCGTGGCTGAATTTCGTCAACAGCTCCGCGAGCAGACGCTCGGTTTCGCCGGACGACGCCGGCGCCTGCACCACCACGGGCTGCATAAGCGGCTGGGCGGATTTCGGAATCAGCGCCGGATCCACCATCGGCACGGCAGGCGTCGCCGCCGCACCGGATTCGGGCAGATCGAATTCCTCTTCTAACTCAAATTCTTCTGTAAGGGCAACCGCCTTGTCAGCACGCAAAGCCGCTTCCTGTGCGGCTTTGGCGGCCTCTTCCTCGGCAAGCAATTCCTCCTCGGAGAATTCCTCAAACTCCACGTGCGGACGGCTGACCTTCTCGATTTCTTCGTCCTCGATGACCTTTTTCACGCGGACGTTCTTCTCGCGCACCGTGCGGGAATCGCCCATATAGTCCTCCCACGCGGCTTCGCCGTCGGCATCGCGGAAATAGCGGGTGATGTACTCGCGGTCTTTGAACATCGCGACCACGTCCTCCGGCACCGACACCTTAAAGGTCGAACGGCTTTGCGGCGACATAATGGCGAACGCCTGACCGCGCGGAGCGGAAATGATCTGCTCTTGTTCGCTTTCGTTAATGCCGCCCGCCTTTTCATACAGCGTGCAAAGGTCGTCCATATCGTTGGGCGCCAGCGAGAACACAAAGCTATATTGGCAGGCGTTGATGATGGCGGTAGACTTGCGCGCGATTTCCTCCGAGCCGACGAAGTCCTTGATGTTCTGCGTAATAACGATCTGCATACCGTTGTATTTACGGATACGTTTCGCCAGCTGGAACATAAAGTCGAGCGCGACCGGGAACTTCGTGTCGATAAACACGTGCGCCTCGTCGATGACCACCACGATCTTGCGTTTCATATTGTACCGCGTGTTGTAGTCGCGGTTTTTGATGATCTCGTTGTCGATGTATTTAAGCACCAAAAGCATCTGCGCGTTGGCGATCGTGCCGTTGCGGTTGGCGAGCAGGCTTTGGAAGTTGAACACCGTAAAGTTCTCGTCGGTCGTAACGGTAGACGGGCCGTTCCAGATGTTGGCGTTGCGGCCGCCGGTCGAGAACTTCGCAATGTAGTTCATCAGCGTGCGCAGCATCGTGCGGATATACTCGTTGTCGGTGGTCTGGAACTCCGACAAAACGGCATCGTACAAGTCGTCGAAAATCGGGTAATCCTCCGGACGCAGGCGGCTCAGATCCGTCTCCGCCGTGATACCCATATTGGTATACATACGGTCGATGATGGAGTTTAAATACTCCATCGCGTCGCGGTCGCAATCCGGCAAGATCTGGCGGAAGAATTCCTCCAAAAATTGCAGGTGGGTCGCGTAGCTGCCCGAAACCGTCTCCGAGCCCTCTTCGTCATCATCCAACGCGGTGATGATATGGAACGGGTTTAAGCGGCCGTACTGCGCGTTACCCACGTTGATGAATTTGCCGTGCAGGTTGTGCGCAAGCTCGGTATACTCGTTTTCGGGGTCGAGAATAAAGATCTTGCTGTCGTCCGCGGCGAGGTTCGCGAGCAGGCTCTTGGTCGCGTAGGATTTACCGGAACCGGATTTACCCACGATCACCATATTCGAGTTGACGCGCTCGGAATCGCGGCGGAAGAAGTCGATAAACACCGGCACACCGTCCGACTGACCGAGCTTGATGCCCTTTTTGTCCGAAATGTGGGCAAAGATCCACGGATACGACGCGGCGACCGAGTTGCTCGGGATACCGCGGCCGTCCTTGCGCATCGGATCCCACGCGCTGATTTGGCTGCCGATGAACGCGTGGACCTGGTCGAAGTCCATATTGTTGAGCCGCATATTCGACTCGCTGTAAAGACGGCGCACCGCGCGTTTCATATTGGAGATGTTCGCGAGGCCCGACTGCTTCAGCTTCGGATCGTCGTTGAGCACCAGCGTTTGGTTAATATCGTAGCAGGTCACGTAGACGTTGACCGAAAGAAGCGTCTCGTTATCCCCTTGCAAGGTGGAGAGCAGGTCGCTCAAGGTCTCGATATGCTCTTGCAGCTCGATGCGCTTGGAATCCACGCCGGTCGCGCGGTACTGCGCGCGCAGCTCTTGCAGCGAGAAGTCGATCGCGCGCACCGATTTGGCGCGATCCATCGGGGTGCATTTTACCACGACCTTGGTCGCGGGCATCGACATAACGCCGGCAAGCCACGCATCACCGACGACCGACGGATAGTTGACCACCCGCATATTGTGGGTAATGATTTGGTTGACAAGCACGGTACGCGCTTTCATCTGCACGTACTGCGGCATCGCCCATTTCGCATAGTCTTCGGGCTTCACGTTGTCGATCTCGCGCTCGTCGAAATCGAGCGTGTTGGAATACTTGAGGAAAACCGCAAGCTCCTTGGTGTCGAGGCGATGCACGGGAAGCTCCGCGTTACGCAGCGTATCCACCGCCGAGCGCACCGCGTTGTTCAGCTGGTTGCGGTCGCTGTCGAACAGCACGATATAGTAGAACGGCGCCACGACCTTGTCGCCGTAGCAGAGGTTGCGCAGGTCGTTGATGCGGTCGTACAAGATCTCCACGCGGGCTTTCATCTCGTCTTCGGAGAGGAAGCCCTTTTCATACGAGGCTTTCAGCTCTTCGAGCTTGTCGTATTCGTGGTCGAGGTGGCTTTCAAACTGCACCGGACGCTCGATTTTCACGATGTTGGCGGCATACTCCGCCGGCAGCGAGCGCAACACGCGACCCACGCCGTTTTCAATGGAATTGGCGCGGCGATACGAGGAGAAAAAGCGGAATTCCACCGGCTCGACCTCGATCGCGGCACCGTAATATTTACCGCCGTAGCAGATAAAGTTGTCTTTGACGTCGGTAAACGCCATAATGTCTTCCATCTCGTAGGAGTTGGCAGAGGGGCCGTTTTTCTTTTTGGCTTTTTCCCGCTTTTTGGCGGCGCTTTGGTTGGCGCGTTTGAGCCAAATCGCGTCTTTTTCCTCTTTGGAGACGTTCTTGTCTTTCAGCTTTTTGTCGTCAGCTTTGCGCTCGGCTTTTTCGGCCTTGAGGCGCGCCTTACGATCAAGCTCGCTCTCCTTTTTCTCCTGCGCGTCGGTGAACAGCTCCTCGAACGCCGCCTCTTTCATTCCCTTTTCGTTTTGCAAAAGGAGCGACGCATCGTCATAGGTGCGCTCGTAATGGTGGCGATACCCGAAATGGCGCAGCATGTGGAGCAAAAAGATATAGTTCGGTTCTTTGTCTAAACGCACCAAAAGGATTGCTGCCAAAAACAGCAATCCTGCGGCGATAAACAGTCGTCCCGGGATGGTCGAAAGCAGAATGAGGAAAATCAGTCCCGCGGCAACGGCACCGATGATAATGTCTGCAATTCGAACTCCCTTAAAGAACTCGACTTTCACTTTTGTTCTGCCCGGTATCAGGCGCATAGGGGTTCACCTCCCAAAAAGGTTCGGGGTTTGTAAAGGGGTATACCCGACCGCGCAAAATGCAATTTTTGCACGGTCGGGGCGTTAGGATTTATTTTTTGTTTTGGTTGCCCGGAAGCGATCCCGGGTATCTCAACGGGTCTTCGATTTTCTTCACCTTCGTTGCCGGAGGCGGAGCGTATTTCTTCGGAGTATCGTCCTGCACCTGAGTGTCGCCGCCGCCTTGGTTACCGCCGCCGGCTTGGACGCCACCTTGGACAACGGCTTGGTTACCGCCGCCGACTTGGCCGCCGCCATTACCGCCGCCGACTTGGACGCTGCCTTGACCGCCGCCGTTGCCGCCGCCGACCTGGTTGTTATTCTGGCTTGCTTTGGGAGGCGGAGCGGAGGTCGCTCTCTGGTTTTGCCTGTTCATTTCAGCCTCGACGAACCCGTTACCGTAGTACTCGCCGCCCTTCAGCATTTCCGGAGAAGTTTCCTTCATCATATCGTGTTGCGCTTGGGTATACTTGAATCCGTTAGCGGTTTGACCGACGAACGGAGCGCCGGCGTAGCCGTTATTATTGAGTTTATCAAGACCCGCTTTTTGTTTTCTCTCGGCTCTCCGGCGTTCAGCCGCGTCGCGAGCGGTCTTCTCCGCCTGCGTGTACGGGATGCCCATTTCGTCTTTACCGACGTAGGCCTCGCCGTCGGCGTTAAAGCCGAAGCCTTGATCTTGCTGCTGTTGATTTTCCGGAAGCGGCTGTTCACCGTCGCCGTTACCGTTGCCGGTACCGTTACCGTCCGTACTGTTGGTCTCCGTATCGTTCACGTTGGTACTCTCGTTGTTCGGAAGCGTGTTGTCCTCTTCCGTCTGCGTCTGCGGCTCCGTGTTCGTACCGTTCGTATCGTTCACGTTGGTGCTTTCATTGTTCGGAAGGTTGGTATCGTCCTTCGTCTTCGTCTCGGTACCGTTCGTGCCGTTGGTATTCGTACCGTTAGTATTCGTACCGTTGGTATCCGTACCGTTCTCGTTTTTGCCTTCCGTTTTTTGGTTAGCAGGCAAGTTGCTGTTCTCGTTTTTGCCCTCGCCGGCTTTTTTCGCCGCCGCACCGGCCGCAGCAGCACCGGCCGCACCGCCAACCGCGGCGCCGGCTTTTTGCGCCAATTTTGCCGCTTTTTCTTTCTTCGCGGCCTCTTTCTTGTCTTTCTGACGATTGGCCTCCGCCTTCTTCTTATCGCCGAGCGGATCGTCCGGATCCTCGCCGCCGAAGTGCTTACCGAAGTGACGGCCGAACTGTTTATCCGCCAAGTCGTTGGTATTCGACGCCTGGATAGCGGCGAAGCCGGCGTTGTTCGCCAAAATACCGGTCAGGATGCCGCTGAAACGGCTGACGCCCTCGAGCATACCGGCGATGAGCAGTGCTTTCGCGGCGACGTTCAAAATGGTTGACGGCAACAGCACCAAATCCGAATCCAGAACCATCGGGATAAACAGGATGATGAGGCGCATCGGAATGATGTTACCGAACACACCGAAGACCTGAATGATCATCGACGTGGTCCACTCTTTGAAGCGGCGACCCTCGTCCATCGACATGGTTGCGGCGATCGGCGGCGCGATCAAGTACAGACCCACGATGTTCACAAGGCGGGTACAGCAGTTGAGGATGCAGCGATAGAGGTTTTTCAGCACCCAATAGCCGACGAACCAAATCATGATGTAGGAAATACCGCCGAGCTGATAGCGGAACGCGGATTTCACGTCGGAGAGCGAGTAAATGCTCTTCTCGCCCGTATAGAACGCACCGCGCAGACCGTCTGTGATCGCCGGGTTTTTGTTGTATGCATCGTTCTTCGCGGCTTTCATCGTACCCATGAGGAACACGACGCGGTCGAGCGACGCGCTTTCCACGGTGGTGTATTCTTTCGAGAACCGCTCGAGCGGGCGGAAATCGCCGTTATAGCGCAGGGTGTTCATAATGTGCTTCAGCACGTTCGACGATTCCATATAATAGAGGTCGAGATCCAGCTCCTTTTCGGGGTTGGTGGCGTAGGCGAGCTGTTCCAGCTCGCTCTGCCACGTGGGACACTCGTTGCCGTCTTCGTCCTTTGTGGGATACACGAGGTCAAACACACCCTTCTCCTGCAAATACAAGAGATCGGGGCGCAGCTCGTTATAACAGCTGTTTAGGTTAAATCGCTGGTCGTAGGATGGGTTCAGCGAGTAGTTACCGATCGTATTGAGGATACGCGCCATAGCGGCGAACTCATCCTCGGAAAATTCAATATCGCTTCGTTCGGTCAACGATTTGTTTTGGTCGAATACGTAGCTGACGCGCTCAATAAGGACGTTGGTAAAGGACATCGCCACCGACATCACGGCGGTCAGCGTGATCATCACGAACAAGCTCTTGAGCAAGCCGCCGATGATCTGACCGAGCGATTGCTGCTGCTTGTCGTTGATGTCGAACATCTTGCGCACAACGGCGATGATGGTAAACACGACGGCAAGTACGGCGCCGATCATGACCATACCCCAATAGATGCCGTTGATCGCCTCATTCTCAAAGAATAGGTTCGTCAGGTATGTAAAATCTTCTTTCATCTGCACCTTGCTGATGCCCGCGAACACCGCGAACACCGCATAGGCGGCTTTGATGATGTCGCACCAGGCGCAGGTCAGATAATAGCAGACCCAGCCGATGCCTTCTTTGATCGCGTCAAGGATGGCGTTGCCGATCGCATCGGCAATGGAGTCAAAGGCGTCTTCAAACCAGTCGATAACGCTGTCAAAGACGTCAAAAAGACCCAAAACGCCCAAGAACTTATACATATCTTAACGCTCTCCCTTCTTTGTGAATGTTTGTGAATGTGTGCCGATCAGCGCACACGCAGTTTCCGGCGGGAAACCACAAGGTAGATGACCAGAGCCGCAATCGCCGCGAGCAGCAAAATGATAAAACCGATCGACGACATATTGAAATACATAAGAATGCGGAACGAATAGGTCGTTTTGTTGCCGGCCTGGTCGGTCAGCACGATATGGTACATTCCGCTTTGGCTCAGCGTGTCTTTCGCGCTGATCTTGCGGTTGCCCAATTTAATGGATGCGGTCACGCCCGGCTCCATATCGGAAATATCCACCGGGCCTTTCGCCCCGTTGTCCTTCACCGCCTCAAGCTTCAGCGTCGGCGGCGTGTGATCGACCTCGATCTCCAACGTGCGCGTCAGCGACGCCTCGCCGCAGCGATAGTGAACGACGTAGCCGCCCTCCGTTGTCATATCCACCGACTGGGAGGTGTGGGACACGGCCGCACCGTCTAAACGGGCATCCGTAATAGAAAACCCCGCGGGGACCGTAAAGGTTTCAAGTTTTCCGGTACTTTTTGTTAAAATGGTGAATTCCATGATCCGCGACGAATTCGCGCCGACGCCGGTCGCCTCTAATACGTAGGCGCCGGGCTCCTCGATATGCGCGTAGTTCACGTCCGCAACCGCCGCGCCGTCCAGATACAGCGTCGGTGTCACACCGGAGGGGATTTTGATTTCCACCGGCTCGGTCACGAACATTCCGTCCGCCACCGAAGCGTAAAAGCTGCTCGGCGACACCTCGTCGTTTTCATAAGCAAACATTTTTTCGCCGCGGTCGTATTGCGTCGTGCTGTTGATCCGCACGCGGGCATACCCGCCCTCGTTGCCGGATTCGGCGTATTCGTCGAGCGCCTCGCCGGTATACGGGTCAACCTCTTCGATTTCGGTATGGACCGCAGCGACGCCAAAGCACAAGGTCACACACAGCACAGCGGCGACAAAAAACGCTAAAAGCTTTCTCACGTTCTCCACCCCTCTCACTGCTTCAGCACGGTGGCATTCCGTGCCTTGATGTCGTAGAACGCTTCGTCCGCATGGAACACGTGCGAACGGATCTCGTCCAGATTCATACGGCCGAACTTGTAGAAATCGCATTTGTACGACGGGGTGTATTTCGTCATCAGCGGATAGTTACCGAAGGTCACGATAATGGCGTTACCCGTCGAGGTTTTGTTGTTGAGCTTTTGCAGCTCCGACGGATAGATGAGCGGTCGGGTCTGCAGCTGGTTGCTGACGTTCATATCACCGTCCTTCGAGCCGAGGCCCGCCGACGTAGACGTTGTGCGCACGGTTTTGTTACCGCACAGCTCCGAGAACTCTTTACACGTACCAATATCGTTCGAGCCGATGAACATTTTCAGCGCGCAGTTGGACTTAACAACGTCCGCCACGCCCTCGCCGTAAATGTTGTTGAGCTGGGCGTAGCTCTGCACGACCATGTTGAACCAGATCTTACGGCTACGGCCGACGGTGATCATCTTGTCGAACTTCTCGATACGCGGCATATTACCGAACTCATCGAGGATGAAATACACGTTGCGCGGCAGGGACAGATCCTCGCGCGCGGACGCGACTTTAATTAAACCTTTATAAAGGCTCAGGATGAACAGCGACGCAAGCCCGTGGCGCGTGTCTTTTTCATCTGGGATTTTAAGGAACAACGCCGTCGGGCGCTCGGCAAACTGCTCGGCGTGAATATCCGTCGCCGAGGTGAGGCCGCAGATGCCGCGGTCGTTGAAAATATTCAGCTTATCAAAGGTGATGGACATATAGCTCGACAGCGTTTGGTCGGCGGCAGCCAACACCTGGCGGGAAAGCGAAACCGCTTGAGACAGCTTGCTTCTTCCCTCGAAATACCGTTTCAGGTGAATGTAGTTTTTCTCACTGTTGGTGAGAATTTTGTTCAGGTTAAAGAAATTGAATTTTTCCTTCGTCATGCCGAGGCGCCTATCCTGGCTGTCCTCCAGCATGGCAAGGCAGGTCGCGAGGATGATCGAACGCGCGCCCTTTTCCCACAACGGATCTTTTTCGTTGGTGATCGGGCAGATACCGGAGATAAGGTCGTTGAGATCCTCGTACATCTCGTCGTAAATGCGCTGTTTGGCGACGGACACGTCGTCCTGACAGTGGTAGAGGTCGGTATACGCGCGCCCCTTCCACTCGCACCACACCTCGCCGGCAGGCTCGTCATCCATACGTTTAAGCGACGTATATTCGTCGATATTGTCGCGGTGGGCAAGAATGTCCTTGCCGGTCTCGCAGAACTCCTGATACATATCCCAGATCGGGTCGAGCGGATTCCATCGCGAGGAGGAATAGGTGTCACGCAGGTCGAGCACCATCACGTCGTAGCCGCGCTCTTTCAGGAACTTCGAGTGCATATCGAACAGCTCGCCCTTCGGGTCGGTCATCACCATACTCGAGCCGCAGTTGGTCGCGCCGATGAGCTGGATCATCGGGTTGATGAACGTCGTCGTTTTACCGGAACCGGTAGAACCGATGACCAGCGCGTGCGCGCCGGACATCATGTTGATGTGCATTTGGCCCTTTTTGTCCACGATCGCGCGCAGCGGAGCGCCGTCCTTCTTCGCGTCCGGCAGCATCTCGTAGGTCAGCGGGGTAAACAGCTTGTCGCGCTCTTTCTCGGTCATATAGCGGCTGTTCTCCAAAACGGACTCCACGTCGCCGTTTTTGCCCTTGCCCATCAGACCGCGTCCTTTGCCGAAGTTGCTGCCCACCAGCACCACGAGCATAATAAGCGCCACCATTAAAAAGCCGGTCAGCCACGTCTTGATCGACCACAGGAAATTCCAATGCAGGTCGAAGCCGTTACCGTGGATGATCGAGCCCATGCTGGCTAAAACGTTACGCAGCAGAAAGCCCAAAAGACCCGCCCCGGCAACCGAGATCGCGCCATAGGCGATCAGTTTGTCCATAGGCAGGTTTTGCAACCAGTCTTTGAGTTTGTTCATCATAAAAGATGCCCCTCTTTCCGCTTTAAGCTCGGGCGGAATTTCTCCGCCCGAGCGTTGTTTTCAAAGTTAATGTGTTCGGTCGATCTTTAGGCACGCTTGAACATCTTGTCGAGACCGGACGTCTTTTTGTCGATGTCCTGGAACAGATGTTCACCGTGACAGACGATCGTACCTTCGTTGTTTAAGTAGTAATCGCCGCTTGCAAGGCACTCGTTATTGCCGGAGGAATTCTTGAGGTTCGGCAACGTCGCATTCTTCGTGCCCGGATATTGGACGGTCACGCCGCTGAACGTCGTGTCCGCCACGTAGAAGCCGGCGAAAATGTGACCGGTGCTTGCGTTTTGAAGCTCGGCGTCCGAAACGAGGAAGCCGCGCGGCAACACCGCCACACCGGCGTTCATAAACGTCGCGCCCGTATACAGGCAAAGCGGTTCGTTGGCGATGTCCGCGAAGAACAGCGCGCCTTTTTCCAGCACGACCAGGTCGCCGGAGCAATCGGAATAGGTAACGGTATCACCGGTATCCGCCCGTTTGCCGCCGTTCTCTTCTAAAATATCGTCGATGATTTTATCGCGGTTGTTTTTGTAATCTTCGTATTTCGCCAACAACTCTTTTTTGTCTTCGATAAGCTGTTTCAGTTCTTTGTTCTTGGCATTGTATTTTACGTACCACGCCTGTTTTTCTTCAGTAGACATTTTGAGCCACTCGTCCGAAATATTCACAGCCTTAAGCTCTTCGAGTTCCTTCTCAAGCGCCGCGCGCGGTTTCGTGTACGTTTCGTCCACTTCCTCCGCCAGCGCCGCGAGCTGCTCCTCATACTTTTGTCGGGCCTGCGCCAGCGTCATCGTGCCGGTCGCTCCCCCGTGAGCAATGTAGATTTGCTCGATGATTTCTTCACGGTTATTGCTGTATTCCGTGTATCGATCCACCAAGTCTTGGGTGTCACTAATAAGCTTTTTCAGCTCTTTGTTTTTGGTATCGTATTTTACGTACCAAGCCTGTTTTTCTTCAGTCGACATAGAAAGCCACTCGTCTGAAGTGATCAGAGACTTAAGCTCTTCGAGTTCTTTTTCGATCGCCGCACGCGGTTTCGTGTACTTTTCATCCACTTCCGCCTGAAGCTCCGCAAGGGTCTTCTCGTACTCCGCGGTAGCATCCGCTCGGCTGATCTCGTCGTTATACTCGGACGCAATGAGGTCGCGGATGATCTTGTCGCGGTTGTTCTTGAAATAATTATACTCGCTGCGCAGATCTGCCGTTTCGGCGAGAAGCTCCTCTCGCATCTCCGTGTACTTTTGAACGATCTCGTCGAATATCGCTTTTTGCTGCGGAATGTTTTCATAGTCACGTGCAAGCTGCGCGTAATATTCGATGTCGCTTTCGAGGGTACGCATGGGATTGTAGTACTTGTACATCCAATCGCTGGTCAACTGCTCGAATTTCCGTTCATATTCCTCGGTCGCCATCGCCACCTTAGCACGGTAATACGTGCTGGGAAAATCCACCGTATTGCCGTAGTTTTTGATGGTACCGGTGCCGGTAGTGACGATCGCGGAGTTTTCGTTGACGATGATGGTACCGCAGTTTTCGATGGTACCTTTGTTTTGCAGCAAACCGGTCACCGTTACAGTCGCGCCGGGTTCCACCACCAA
>JAZUKW010000003.1:0-19380 GCA_045643425.1 Acutalibacteraceae bacterium | reverse complement strand
TCGGTCTCAGCGACCTCGTAGTTCGCAGTCAGCTTCACGTTGTTGTACGGCATCGTGAAGATCAGCTGGTTGTCGGTTTCGTGCGCCGTCGCATACCACAGGTAATCGGTGGCGTCCACCGTCCAACCGGTGAACTCATAGCCGGACTTGGTCGCCGCCGTAACGGTGACCGTGTTGTTCGCCGCCGTAGAAGCCGGGCTCGCCGTGCCGTCCACGACGGTTACGGTGTAGGCTTTGGTCACGTCGGTTTCGTCCAGACCCGCGATCGGGCTGGTCGTGAAGTTATACACCTCAACCGTCACGGTCACGTCGGCAGCCGCCGGGACCGCAGAGGCGTTCGTCCACGAGGTGATGAACGACGGATCGGTCGTCTTGCTTGCTGCACCCAGAACGTACGCCACGATCGTCGTGTCGTCCGCGAAGGCGACTTTTCTCGTGCCGCCGGACAAAGCCTTCATGTCAAGCGTGGTCGCCGCGCGGCGCGCGTTACCGAACTTGCCGTTCGACTTCGTATAGGTGACTTTCATGTATTGGTTCGAGCCGAGATCGCTCAAGCCGTTCATGAATGCACTGAACGTCTTGCCGTCGGCACCCACGTTGTTGTAGGAAACCTTCACGCTGGCAGTACCGTTCTGGTAGCTGACCTCGGAGGCACCCGCCGACGTCGTCCACGACGCGATCGCGACGGAGGTATCCGCCGTGTAGTTCGCGGTCAAGGTCACCGCATTCGCCGGCATGGTGAACGTATTGTTCGTCACGGTCACGCCACCGGCGTTCACCGTCCAGCTGTCGAACTTCCAGCCGGTTTTCGGCGTGACGGACAGCGTCACGGTATCGCCGTACTGCGCACTCGCCGGCACGCTGACGGTACCTTTATTCGTGTCGTTGTTCACCGTGATGTTGTAGCTCTGTTTCGTGAACGTCGCGGACACGGTGACGTTGGAATCCGGCACGGTCAACGTAGCCGGGTTGGCGTTCGTGCTGTTCAGCGTACCGCCGGAGACCGACCAACCGGCGAACACGTAGCCGGTGTTCGGGGTAGCGGTCAGAGTCACGGTATCGCCGTAGTTGGCGGTGGCCGAAGCCGCGTTGTTCACTTTGATCGTACCGTTCTGAACCGCATTGCAGCTCACGGTGTAGTTGACCTTGGCAAAGTTCGCGGTGATCGCAACGTCCGCTTTCGGCATCGTGAAGGAGGTGGCACTCGCGCTGGCATCGACAAGCGTCAAGCCGCTCGGAGTTGTCACCGTCCATCCGGTGAACGCATAACCGGTGTCCGGATTGGACGCGGTAATGGAGACGTTCTCGCCCTCGGCGATCGTCTCGAGGCCGGTCTTGCCGGTCACAATACCGCCGGTGATCGTCACGGTATGCGTCGGGACAACGATCTTCGCGAAGTTCGCGGTGATCTCCACCTCGGTGTTGGGCATCAAGAACTTGTTGTCCGTACCGACGGTGGCAAGGCCGTTCTTCACCGACCATCCGGTGAACTCATAGCCGGAGGCAGGCGACACCTGCAAGGTGATCTGCTCGGTGTAGTGGCCGGTAGTCGCACCGCCCACGACCGAAGCCGTACCCCACGTATTGTCGTTGGATTTCACAATGATGTTGTGCATATCCCAATCGTAGGTCGCCTGAATTTCGACGTTCGCCGCCGGCATCGTGAAGGTGGTCATCGACGCGGAAGCATCCGCCACCGTCAAGCCCGCAGGCGCCGTCACCGTCCAACTCGCAAAGTGTTTGCCCTCTTGCGGGGTGTCGGCGTTAATCTGGATCGAAGTACCCTTCACCGCTTTGGCCACTCCGTTGGAGTTACCGTTAAGAACGCTGATGGTGTACTCAATGTCGCTGTAAACCGCCTCAATGGTCACGTTCGCAGCAGGCATGGTGAACTGGTTGTTCGTCACCGTCACACCGCCGGACGTCACGCGCCAACCGGTGAACTCCTTGCCCTCCGGCGCAGTGGTCGGCGGGGTCAGCGTAACGGTTTCGCCCGCAGCCACGCCGGTGGTCTTGTCGGCGTTACCGCCGGTCACCGTCACGGTGTAGGTCTCGGTCACAGGCGGATTCGGATCGTCAATATCCGGAATGTGGTCGCCCTCGACAAGGATGAAGTTGTCGAACGTAGCGGACAGACCCGGGGTACTCTTCGCACCATGAATCCAAATTGCAAACTTGTCAGCAGTCACATCTGCGGTCGTGGTAAAGGTGTACGTACCGCTCTCTTTGCAGGAAATCAAACCGTTGTCGTTGATACCCGGACGGATCTTGACGTACAGCGAATTCGGATTACTGCTGGTCATATCAAACTTGAGCGTGTATTGCGTGTTCTGTTTGATGGTGTAACCACTGATCAAGCTCGCCGAAATCTTCAGGTCAGGATAGAACTCCTGCGACGGGATGGTCAAAACGCCATTCTGAACTGTAGCCGTACCGCCGTTGTTCACCGTCCAGCCAGTCATACCATTCGCGAAGTTGCCGTTCGCGATAAGGTTCGTGTAGGTCTCCGACCCGGAGGTCTCACTCGTCGAAGTCTCGGAGGACTCAGTTGCCGAGGACTCGCTCTCGGAGGTCTCGCCACCGGTAGAACCGGTATACAGCGACACGGTCACTTTACCGGTGCCGCTGCCCCAACCGGAGGTAACGCCGGCGACCTTAGCGGCCAACTGTCCGTCGCCCGCCGTGTAGGTGAGGCCTTTCGCGGTCTGGAAGACCAGCTTCACGTCATCCGCGTATTTCGCTTTCAAGCCGGAAATACCGAAGGTGACGTTCGACAGAGTGGCATTCGCCGCCTGCGCGTTTTGGAACACGGCGTCGGTGCCGCCCTCGTATACAATTTCAAGGTACGCATCCGAGGTAAGCAAGTCGTTATTCACGAGGTAGGTCACAAAGTCGGACCACTTGATCTCGTTGCTGTTAGAGGTACCGACGTTATTGTCGTACACAACGGCATCCGCAACACCGTCGTAGAAGTAACCGTAAGAGATACCGGCTTTGGTCTCCCACTTGGCAACCAACGTGCGCTCGCCCGGAACCGTGGACGTCGTGCTGGACTCCGCCGCGCTGGATTCAGGCTGGCTGGTCACCGACGGCTCGGTCTGAGACGAGCTGGTCTCGGACGCGCTGGTCTCGCTGGTAGACGGCTCGGTGCCGCCCACCTCGGCGAGCACGAAGTTGTCGAACGTACCGCTGACCGGCGTGGCTTGACCCTTCGGCGCGGAAATGGCAATCTTGAATTTGCCCATCTCGCTCGCCGGGCCGGTCACAAATTCGTAGCTGCCGGAAGCCGTGTACTTATTGGAGTTGTTTCCGCCCGGATTGACCTTCACCGACATGCCGGCGTCCGCATTCATATTGAAGGACACACGATACGTGGTGTTCGGTTTAAGGGTGACACCGTCTTTCAAGCTGGCAACGATATCCAAGTCGCTGCTGTACTGATAGTTGGTGACCGTCAACACGCCGTTGACGACTTTCACATCCGTGGACGCCGGGTTGACCGTCCATCCGTCCATACCGTCGTCGAAGTAACCGTTCTTAATAAGGTTATCGTCGCGGGTAATGGTGTAGGTCGCGTGCACCTCGTCGCTGGTGATGCAGCCCTCTTTCTCGGCACGGGCATACACCGTCGTCTCACCCTCTTCGAGGAGGATGGCGCTGACGTAATCCATCCACGCACCGTCGTTGATCTTGTATTTCACCGTAGCATCCACCGTGGAGCAGCTGATCGCCACGCTACGAGCGCCGCGATATTCGCCCTCCGGCAGGTTGAAGGTCGGGGCATCCACCTTCGGACGGGAAACCACTTTCAAGGTGATCGTACCTGCGGTCAGCGTCTGACCGGAGGTGTTCGCGAAGGACGGAACCACAATGGTGATCGGGGAATCCGACTGTTCGGTCGGCGTACCCGAGAAGGTCAGGGTCACGGTGGAATCGTCTTTCTTCGCGACCTGGGCCAGCGCCATGCCGGCCGGCAGGGTGCCGGTATACCAATCGCCCACCGAACCGAAGTTGCTGGTGAAAGCGGTGTTGGAGATGTTGACGTCCACAATGTTCGGGTGACCGGACAGATCGCCGCCGATCAGCTCGTTCACGAAGAACGAACGGATCGTTTCGTCACCGACGATGGACGCTTTCGGCTCTTTCTTCGAAATCACGAAGGAGCCGGTCGCCGTCACGTCGCTGCCGCCTTGGGTCATCGCCGTACCCGGAACGACCGCCGTAACCGTCACGTCGGTGGCAGGAGCCTCGGTCACCGTACCGACGATGTTCACCGTCAGCACGTTGCCGTTGACCGCCGCCACGTTCGCCGTCAGTCCACGGCCGCCCAGGCCGTTGAACCAGGTCGTAATGTTGTTGCCGGTGGTCACCGTCGAATTGAAGGTGTCGCCGGACAGCGTGATGGTCGCAGTCTTGGTCACAATATCGTTCGCCAGCACGTCAAAGCTGTCGCCTTGCAGCTGGGCCGTGGTCGCGGTGGACATGATCTCCACCAAAATGGAGGTCTTATCGCCCACGCGCAGCTCGCCGGCGTTCGTCGACATACCGCCGAACACCAGGCCGGCATCGTTATAGCCTTCTTTGGAACCGTCGGTCGCAACGCTGTTGAGGCTCAACGGGCCGTTGATCTGATACACGACCGTAGTCGAGTTCACCGATTTGGCTTTTTCGTTTTTGATGATCTTGCCGTCCACACCGCGATAGGCGTTCGCCTGAATGGTCTGAGACGCCAGATCCAGCGTGCCGAACGGCGCGTCGGTGTTCGTCAAGGTGACACGCACGTACTGTCTATCCGTCAGCACGCCCACCATATTGACGAATTCGTTCCAGGTCATGATCGTGGAGCGGTTGCCGTCCACGTAGCCCACGTCGCCGCCGCCGAAGGTCATATAGTTGCTGGTACCCAGCGCATCCGACGCGAAGGTGTGCACCGCCGTACCGCCGGACAGCTGTCTGGTGGTCTGCGAAACGGTGGTAGTCGGAACGGTCATCGCCGACGCATTCGGATCGCGATCGTAGACACCGATGCTGATCGTGAAGTCGCCCTTGTTGTCGGTCAACACGCGGTTATCCGTCAAATCGTACTGGTTGCGATAGGTGATGAAGCTGCGCAGGTTCAACTGCTTGCCGTCACCGGCCGCATCTCTGTACTTATAGAGATCGGAGTAGTCGAGCGGGCCGCCGATGATCCATTTCACCGTCCGACTTTCGGCGTCAAACGAGTCATCGCCGGAGGCCGGATCGATTTCGTTGACGATCTCACGGTTGCCGTCGGAAGCGATATACGCAAGAGAGTCGCAGGTGAAGGTAAAGTTGGCTTTTTCGGCATGAGCATAGTCATCCGAGTAGTTCAAGGTCACCATCAAATACTGCGTATCGGAAAGCACTCCGAAGTGATCCACGAACTGCGACCAAGTCAAGTTGGACGTCAGATCCTTGGCACTCTGGAAGTTGATGTAACGATAGTTGTTCTTCGCCGTCGTTTCGTAGGTCGGCGCAGAAATATCCGACGCGGAATTGGTGGACCAATAGGCAACCAATTTCGCCTCTTCCTCCGCCGGGATCGTGGCTTTCGTAGAGGAAGTAGCCGTCGGGTCAGCACCCTGCGCCACTTTCTTCACGACGAGGTTATCCACGTACAAATCACCGGTCAAGGTCTTGCCGGCATCACGCGGGATCCACACGATATAGGCGTCGTCGTCAATGGTCACGCCTTCGGTACCGAAGGTATACAGCGCACTCGCCCAGATGGTCTTACCGGCGTTGGCACCGGTATCCGAGCGTTTTTGCACCAGCGTATAGTTGCTGGCATAGAATTTGTCGTCGCCGGACACCAGGTACGGACGCATTGACATATCATCCGTCGCCCCCGGCCCTAAGGCGAAGGTGGCTTCGACTTGATAGCATTCGTTCTTCTTCAATTCCTGCTCGTTATTGAACGCGTCGCTGATATCCATGATAAAGCTTTCCGCGCTCGAAAGCGTGATCTTGTTCGAGTGACCGGTCGCCTGGACGTCCGTATTTTCCGCAATTACGCCCGCGACCATCGGGCCCTTGTCGGTAGACAGGATGTTGCTCGCCGCAACACCGTTCACCGGCTCGAAGTCCCACGTCTTCAGCGTCTCGAGGTGGGTCACGTCCTCCTCAGAGGTCGTCGCACCCTGCTGGGACGAGGTGGTCGAACGACGGGTGGTCGTGTTCTCGGTTTTGCTGGTGCTGCTGTCACGGTAGATGTTCACCGTCAAGCGGTTGAGGCGGAACGGGTCTTCGTTGCCGGCCGGCGAACCGTCGTCCGGATCCGTGTAGTTGCCCTTCACGCTCTCCCACAGATGTCCGTCAATACCGCCCTTTTCGTGGTAGTTGACAGCAAACCACAGCTGCGGGTCGTTCAGGATGTTCAACGTCGCTTTGTCAACGTCAAACACGAACTGATACACTTGGCCGTTGCTGAAGTTGATGCCCTGGGACTCATACGCCACGTCGTTTGCATCATCCCAAACGTTTTTGCTGGTATCCTCCAACATGGAGTGGACACCGCACTGCAGCAAGCCGGCTGCTTCGGGAGCATCCCACTTGAACTCCGGCTCGATGATGATTTCGATGTAGTCGCCCTCTTTGAAATCACCCAAGCCGATCTGGTATTTCATTTCCTTCAGCCAGTCGCCCCAATAGTAGTTATAGTCGGTCTTAAAGGTAGCGTCCACGCAGAAGTCGGACCAGAACACGCCGCCGAAGGAGGCGGTGTTCGTGTAAAGCGAGCCGTTCGGATTCGGCCAATCGCCGTAGTGGACGTAGTAGCCGTCATCATCCATTACCACCGCCGCAAACGGATACTCACCCGCCAGAGACAGGTCATACGGCCAGCTGTGGTCGAAGTTGGCCTTGCCGATGTCACCGCTCAGAGCAAACGCGTTGCCGCGGCCCAGCTGTTTAAGCTTCACCAGGGTCATCGAATACGGGATCGTCACATCCTCGCCGCGAATCGTGGTGGCATACACTCTATCCTTGTCGATCAGCTTGTTGTAGAGTGCCGTAAACGGATGGTTGTCTTGAGAGTAATCCTTGAAGCAGCCGAGATCGTTCAGGAAGTGGCTGTGGAGGATCATCGACTCGCTGCCGTTTGCCACACCGGCAAAGGTAGCCGCGCTGTTATCCTTCATCGTGCAATAGCTGTAGCTGTCAAGGAGCTTGGTATTCGCCGTGCACCACGCCGGAGCGGTGCTGTCTTTCTGCTGCTGGCCGACAACGCCGCCCACGAAGGCAGGCTGTGTGCCGAGCGGCACCAAGTCGCCGCCGGAATAGCAGTTCGCGATGATGCCTTCTTTGTTCACGCCGGCAAAACCGCCGATATAGCGGACGTTGCTTCCGCTGGAACCGGTGGCAGACAGACGTTTGTTCGCCGCAGAGCAGTTGTAGATCTCGCCCTGGTTCTTACCGACCAAGCCGCCGATCTGCACCTCTTGGTTTTGGGTGCCGCCGGGCACGTAGTCCACGATATAGCCCGCCACCGCGCAGTTGGAAACGGTAGACATATTGGCGATACCGGTGATGTAGCTCGCCGGATCGTCGCCCGTCGGGACGACCGGCTCGGTGGAGAACAATTCCGCCGTAAAGCTGGAGTTGGCCACCGTCCAATTGGTGAGGTCGCCGCCGTTCAGGGTGATCACAATATCGTCGCCGATGTTGCGTTTGCTGGTCCCATCCGTATCATCGGTCTCCAAATAGCAGTCGTTCATTTGCAGAACGAAGGTGATTTCGCCGTCTTTGATGCCGGTAGCATTCGCGGTGGCATAGGTCACCGGGCTGCCGTTGATCGTCTTCGTGGCGACCAACGAAGCGCTGCTCACCGTGCCGAACTCACCCTTGAGGGTGATCGTCATATACTGCTGGGTGTTCTGCGGCACGTATTGCGCTTTAACGTTGGACCAGCGGCCGCCGTCACCCGTGTTATTGTAGCCGTCCAGGGTGAATTTGTTCCCCTCGATGGCGTACTTGTAGATCGTCTCGCCGCTGATGTTCCAGGCCTTCAGCGAGCGGGCCGTGCCGGCCGCCGAGCCGTACGCATCTTGGTTGTATTCCACAGCACCCACCAACGGAGCGATGTGATACGCGCCGCCGCCATTGGTCATCGTGCTCTTCACCCACGCGGTACCCGCGCCGTCGTTGGCATTCGGGTCGGAAGCCATCAGCACGACGTTCTTGATGCTGCCTTTATAGAGCAGGCCGAACAGACCGGCATCCAGCGAGTCGGTGTTGCCGTCGCTGACCTGCAGGCAGTAGTCGATGATCTTAAAGGAGCAACCGTTATACGCGCCGGTATACGGTTTCTTCACGCCGTTGACGTTGGTGCCGATCGGCTTGTTGCGCCAGGCGTTCGAGGCAGTCTGTCCGGTAGCGGACAGGTCGATATTCTCACCGCAGTAGGTTTTCACGTATTGACCGAAGTCCACGTGGCACTCCTGGTTGAGATTCATGTTCCAGAACCAATTCATACGGCCCATCGCGTTGAGTTGACGCGCGGAACGGATGATACCGGCCGCCGGTTTGCTGGTGTTCTCCATTTCCTCGACCGTCGGGCAGAGAGACGGATCGTCCGCCTGCGCCGGCGACGGGTTGATCGAAGATTTCGCCAAAACCGGGCAATAGAAGAAGGTGTAATCCGTAAAGACCTCTTCCGCACCGTTCAAGCCGGTCAAAACCGCCTTTTGGAAGTAGGTGCCGCTCGAGCCGTTCATACGGGTCTGATACGCGGTAGACATACCCTGTGCATCCAGGTCGTTGAGCTTGTAGACGTGGACACCCTCGCTGCGCGACGAGCCCTCGGACACGAAGTCCACGTTCACGTTTTCGTCCGCCGCAGAGAAGTCGAGCGAAACGGTCGTGCCGAGCGTGTCGATCGTGCCGGTGATCTTGGTTATCACGTCGGTGGACACGATGGCGTAGCCGTCCTCGATGCAGTAGGTGTCGCCGGTCTGCAGGGTGTTGAGCTGCCAATTGTTGGCGGCCGTCTCACCCACCAGGCTGGTGTAACCGTAAAGACCGATCGACTCGCTGCCGTCGTCGTTTTTATAAACCTCGTAGTAGGCGAGCATCGTCTGAATAGACGCTTCCACCGGCCAGTCGCCGTAGTGCGGGATCTCGTCGTAGCCCTCGTCCATAGAACGGCACGTCATCGCAAACGGGAACACCGTCGCGCGGTTATACACCGTGTAGGGGTGAGAATCCTCCGGCTTGTTCGCGGTGGATTCGTTGCCCATCACGTTCCAATACGAGTCACCGTTGTAGAAGATTTCATCGTTGTAACCGCGACCGATCGCGAAACCGTCCTGCGGCTTATAGGCGCTGCCTTGGTTATAGCGAGTCTGTTTCAGATAGGAGTTGTTCGAGAAGGACGTACCGGACGCCGCGTTGCCCACAAAGCCGCCCGGCTTCGTGGTGGTGTCACCGTCGGTGGCGCGAGCGCGGCCGAAGGAGTTACAACCGTCGATGACCGCGCCGCCCATCGCCATACCGACGAAGCCGCCCACGTTGCCGGAGCCGATGACGTCGCCGGTGGCGTAGATCGGATACACGCTGTTACCGTTCTGCTCCGCCTCGGCAGAGCCACCCTCCATCAAGCCGATGAAACCGCCGACGTTGTCCGTACCGATGGTCGGCTCGGAGGTGTAGCAGCCTTGATACTCGCTGTTCAGCGACCAACCGACGAGACCGCCGGCCGTATAGGCGCCTTCGACCTGCACCGCGGCATAGGAATAGTCGAACGTGCAGTCTTCCGCCGTACCGACCATACCGCCGACAAACTCAGCCTCTTCAGAGGAGACCTTCAGGTTCTCCACGCGAGAGGCCATATTCGCATAGTGCTTGTTCTGCACCGGGTCGCGGTCGGTCAGACGCACGCCGACGTTGTTGAACTCGCAGTTTTCCGCCTCGCCGACAATGCCGCCGACGGAGCCGACCGCATCGCTACCGTCAACAGTGGCGTCGATCAGGTTCGTATCCTTGATGATGCCCTTGGTGGCCGGCTTCAGCGTGCCGAACAGACCGACGTTTTCGTCGTCCACGTCGCCGGCGATCACAAAGTCATACAGACCGTAGTGTTTGCCGTTGTAAGTAAAGTTATTGAAGTTGCCGGTAGTACCGCAGGAGATCGGGGTGATATACGCCTCGTCCGTCGCGGCCGGCGCGTTCAGATAGTTGCGCAGGAAGCTGCCGGTCGGCTCACCGATGAGGTAGTCGGAATCCCAATACCACTTGGTGTCGCCGCCCTCCAGCGTAAAGTTGGAGTTGAAGTAGATGTCGCCCTTGGTGTTTTCCACACGGCGGGTCTTCTCTTCGCCGGTCGTCTCGTCAATATACGTCTCGATGATATATTCGACGCAGGACTGCTCCACCTTCAGCTCGGTGCCGGAGGCCTGATAACCGTCCAGGTTCTTCAGGTGACGCACGTAACCCACGTTCACCGTTTTGCTGCCCTCGGAAGAGGAGATCGCCGCAAACCGGCTGTTTTGAATTTCGCTTTCTTGGTTGCCGCTCTCGGTGTTGGTACGCACGATACGGTCGGCGAAATCCAACTCCACGTCGGCGGTGGCTTTCAGGTTGCAGCCCGCTTTCACCGCGTCCACAAGAGCCGTCAGGTTGTTGCCGTTCTCGCTGTAAGTATCCGCCAAGCCTTCGATGACGGTGGAGAAGCCCGTGCCGTTCATCACGTTCGCGGTATCCAGCGCATCCAGCAGGATATACGCCACGAATTTGGTCGTATCGGTGCTGTCATAACCGAACATAACGTAGTTGTTGGTCGTGGCGAGCATCGAGCGGTCGTAAGTCCGCAGCGAATCCGGAGCCGCCAGGTTCAGCGGGATCTCGATAGAGTTGCCGGTCGCCGTGTCGGCCACGGTCACAGACGCCTCGATGAACTTGCGCAGGAAGTAGGTATCGCCCAGATCGCAAGTCACTTTGACGTAGAGGTCTTCCTTGTTGACCAGCTCGCAGGTCACGTCGTATTCGGTGATTTCTTTGTCTTCGAGCATATCGGTCGGGTCACCGCGATAGTAACCGACCATCATCTTTTCGTTATTGTAATTCTTGAATTCGTCGCGCAGATACGCCTTAGAACGGCCGTTATCCTCGCCTTCCGCCTCGGCATACGGCAGGTCACGAATATCCTGCGCCGTAAAGCCGCCTTTGGCATCCGTATAGAACGCGGCGTACACGTCGCCGGTCGTGGGGTTAAATTCAATATAATAATGGTGATCGAGAGAGGTAGAGGTCACAGAGAGCTCGGGGATAATCTCATCCACGATAACGTCGTTGTCCGCCGCATCGGTCGGATTGTGCATAATGCCGTAGAAGTTAAAATACTTCTTGTAGGCCGAGCCGGCATCCCAATCGTCGTTCCAATCCTGAGGCTTAAAGGACGTAGCCTCCATATTTTCAGGGTCGGACGGACCGTAATAGCGGTTTTTGCCCGTCAATCCTTCGCCGGAATACTCGTTTTGCAGGGTATCACGAAGTTCCACGAGTTCCCCCGTGGCTTTCAGCGAAGTCAAGCGGTTTTGCGCCGCCAGATACACGTCCTTCGCGTAACTATTGAGTCGCGCAATCTCCAGGTTCTTCTGGATCTGCGCCACCGCCGGCACCGCAAGACCGAACAGGATCGCCATGATGGCAAGAGTGATCATCATCTCCATCATGGTAAAACCGGTGCGCTTCTTACGTTTCACGCTCCTCGGTCTGCTGCTCGCTTTCGTATTTTCGTTCATACTCTCGACCTCCCACAAAATGTCGTGGCTAATACTATAAAGGATATAATGGTTTTTGAAGCTTTATGCGTCGGCATCGCCGCCGCTTTCTTTTCCCGGCCATCCGGCCGGAGGGATTTGCACTTTTCGGGTGACTCTGTCAAGGTTGCATAGGGGCAACTTTCTCCCGAACACGACAAATAAGCAAAATTTGCGGAATTTTCCGCAAAAATTTGCTCAAAATTTCCCATTTTTCGTTTGTCTTTTCGGGCTTTTCCTTTTCACAAAAAGTCTCATTTTGGAACACTTGAATAAAAACAACCGCAAATGCTTAGTCATTTTTGGTCATTTTTAACAAATAGGGCGGTATTCACCCACCTATATAATAAGCCAAACAAAGGCAAATGTCAACGATATTTTTGATTTTTTTCGTCACTCGGAAGAGGAAATGGTAAAATCGGTCGTCCCTCCCTGCTTTTCGACGGCTCTTGTGACATTTTCACAAAAAGATAAATTTTTTTCAAAAAAAGCGTTGCATTTTGGTAGAAAATATAGTATACTTTTGCTGTGTACTATAATTTATGCGTGAGTTGCTTGTGCAGCGCACGTTGATATTTGTGGTTTTTCTTACAATTACGTTTGCGGAGGCGAAGCCAATTATGTCATACAGATGGTACAAGGAATGGGCCGACAAGACCCCGAAAACGATCATCCTCATCGAAACCCGCGAGGGTTTCGAGTCCTTCGGCGCTTGCGCCACGGCGGTGTTTCGTTTGATCGGTGCTCCCATGTTCCGTCCCAACAAAAAAGAAAAAACCAAAGAGCCGGAAGTGCTGGTCAAGATGCGCGATTACCCCACGCTTCTGGATAAGATGAACCGCTCGCAGATCAGCTACCTGGTTGCGCGCGAGGATTTTAAGGTCTACAGCAAGGAGTTTGATCCCCGCTTCTTTGATATTTTCACCGCGCCGATCAAAAACCCCGAAAAAGCATCTGAGGAAGACCGCATGGATCGCGGCCTGACGGTGGATGACCGCGTGACCGTCAAAAACCTCGAGACCCGCAAGGAATGCTGCTGGAAGCTGGTTCCCGACGCCGAAGCGGACGTCAACCGCCGCGAAAAGAGCGGTAATTTGAGCATCGAATCCGTCGTCGGTAACGCCCTGATGGGCCACCGTGTCGGCGAGGAGCTCACGATCGTTCGCGGCATGAACGACACCGCCTCCTACCGCATTTTGTTCGCCCTGGACGCGGACGACCGCAAGCTCAAGAAAATCAAGCGCGAGTCCCGCGCCTCCAAAGCGGAGCTTGCCGAGGAAGCCGCCGAAGAAGAAGAGGCTCGAAAACACCTGGCGGATATTGCCGCGTTTGCCGAGACCGAGGGTGATGGGAACTTGGATTTCCTCAATCCCGAGCCGACGGTCGGCGATGCCGGTATACCTGTCACCCACCTAAAATCCCAAAACGCCCACGTGGCCTCCGCTTTGATGAGCGACGAAGGCCCCGTGATGGTCTTTAAAGAGAAAACGCCGGAAGAGCTTGCCGCCGAGCAGGCCGAGCGTGACCGCATCGCCGCCGAAGAAGCGGCCGCCGCGGAGCAGGCCGCTGCCGAGCAAGCCGCTCTTGCCGACGAACAGCCGGCGGAGTTCGAGGCTCCCGCGTTTGCCGACGAGCAACCGGCGGAGTTTGAAGCTCCCGCGTTTGCCGATGAGCAACCGGTCGAGTTCGAAGCTCCCGTGTTCGCCGACGAGCAGCCGGTCGAGTTCGAAGCTCCCGTGTTCGCCGACGAGCAGCCGGTCGAGTTCGAAGCTCCCGTGTTTGCCGACGAGCAGCCGGTCGAGTTTGAAGCTCCCGTGTTTGCCGACGAGCAACCGGTGGAATTTGCCGAAGCTCCCGTGTTCGCCGACGAGCAACCGGTGGAATTTGCCGAGGCTCCCGTGGAATTCATCGATCCGGTCGCCGTTTCCGACGAAATGCCGACCATTATGCCGGAAGAGCCGGTGGCGTTTGCCGACGAGATCCCCGTTTCCGTGGAGGATGCCGTCGCCTATACGCAGTCGCTGAGCGACGAAACGCCCGCCGCCTCCACCGGGATCGTCCCCTACACCGGTCTGTTGAGCGACTTTTTCTTCGGCCCGAAAAAACCCGGAAAAGCCAAACACGCCGCCGCCAAACGCCACAAGAGCAAGCTTCCCAAATCCGCGAAGCACATCAAGACCCGTGCTATGCGGAAGCTGGAAAAACTTGCCTCTCACGGCAAGCGCGTCGGTGCCTGATCGAAAATTGTAAAAAAAAGAGCGCTTCGGCGCTCTTTTTTCTTGTAAATGGGAAATGCCTGTGTTATAATAAGGAGGAATATATATTAAGGAGGTCGCCATGGTTCTGTACGTCAACTGCTGCGTTCGCTCCGACTCGCGGACAGATCGGCTGGCACGTGCCCTCCTCGACAAGCTCGATGACAGCGTCACCGAGCTGCACCTGCCCTCGGCGGGGCTGTCGCCGCTGAACGAAGAAACGCTCGCGTGGCGAAACGCGTGCGTGGCGGCGGGCGATTTTTCCGATCCCTACTTCGATCTCGCAAAACAATTCGCCGCCGCCGACACGGTGGTGATCTCCGCGCCGTTTTGGGATCTCTCGTTCCCGGCGCTTCTCAAGACCTATTTCGAGAACATCTACGTAATCGGACTGACCTCAACGTATAACGAAGCCGGCGTTCCCGTCGGGCTGTGCCGCGCAAGCGTGCTTTACTACGTGTCCACCGCCGGCGGCCCGTTTTTTCCGGAATACGGCTTCCACTATGTCCGCGATCTCACCACCCGCTGCTTCGGCGTAAAAGAGGCGAAAGCCGTTGTCGCCGAAGGGCTGGACGTTTTCGGAAACGATCCGGAAACCATTTTGAGCGACGCGATCGCCGCGCTCGACACCATCTTGTAAGAAAAGGAGCTGACCTCTATGCCGGAATCCTATATCAAGCTCTCCATCGCCGCGCTGTTGCCGGTTCTTGCCGCCGCCATCCTCTTTTTGCTGGATAAACACAGCAAATTCGGCCGCTGGAACTACGCGGTAAAGCAAATCATCTACGGTTTGGTGTTCGGCGGATTTGCCGTTCTCGGAACAGAATGGGGCATTCCGGTCAACGGCGCCGTTGCCAACTGTCGCGACGGTGCAGTGCTCATCGGCGGCCTGATGTTCGGCGCGCCCGCCGGTATTATCGCCGGCATCATCGGCGGTGTCGAGCGGTGGATCGCCGTTGCGTGGGGCGTCGGCAGTTTTACCCGCGTCGCGTGCAGCGTCTCTACCATTATCGCCGGTTTTTACGCCGCGGTGCTGCGCAAATGGATGTTTGAAAACAAAAAGCCGGGCTGGTTCATCTCGCTTTGCACCGGTGTCGTTATGGAAGTCTTCCACCTGACCATGGTGTTTATCACCAATATGAACACCCCCGAAAAAGCCATGGAAGTGGTCAAGGTCTGCACCGGCCCGCTGATCGCCGCCAACAGTATCGCGGTAATGCTCGCCGCCGTGGCGCTGTCGCTCCTCTCCGGCGAACCGCTCATTAAGAAAAAATCCGGCATCCGCATCTCGCAAACGATCCAAAAGCGGATGCTCATTACCGTGGTGGTCGCGTTTGTCGCCACCTCCGGCTTCGTGTTCCAGCTGCAAAGCAAAATCGCCGACGCACAGGTGGAAAACCTGCTCTCTATCGCGCTCGACGATATGACCTCCGACATCGACGACGCCTCCAACGAAAATCTGCTTTCGCTCACGCGAAAAATCGCGTCCGAGATAAAAACCGCCGATTTGAACACGCTTGCGGAAAAATACGACGTTGCCGACATCAGCCTGATCGACAAAAACGGCATCATCGAAGACAGCTCCGCAGAAAAATTCATCGGCTTCGATATGGCTTCCGGCGAACAGTCCGCCGAATTCCTCGTTCTCCTCGAGGACACGCAGGAATTTGTGCAGAAATATCGTCCCATCACCAGCGACAGCAAGCTTTTGCGAAAATACGCCGGCGTTAAAACCGAGACCGGCTTTTTGCAGGTGGGCTACGACGCCAACCGCTTCCAGCAGGATATTGACAAAAGCGTTGTCGGTATCACCAAAAACCGTCACGTAGGCGAAACCGGCTATATTCTTATTTTGGACGAAACGTATTCGGTCGTCAGCGCCCCCAAAGGCCTTTCGCCCGACACGCTGCAGGCGGATTTCAAAACCGCCCGTATTGACAAGCCCAACACCACCTTCTCTATCACGCTCGACG
This sequence comes from Acutalibacteraceae bacterium, assembly GCA_045643425.1. Taxonomy (GTDB): domain Bacteria; phylum Bacillota; class Clostridia; order Oscillospirales; family Acutalibacteraceae; genus RGIG426. Next base: position 3,375 of record JAZUKW010000003.1, on the reverse strand, counting down.
GCACGCCCTGCTTTGCCCGCTACCGCACCACCGAGGGCTACTACGTCGTGTCGGTGCTGCCGCGCGACGAAGCGTTCAAGCTGCGCAACATCGCCGTGTTCGTCAACACCTATATGGAGATCCTCGTGTTTGCGGCGCTGTTCGCCCTCATTTATCTGTTGATCAAGCGCGTGGTCGTCAACCAGATCAAAACCATCAACGGCTCGCTCGCCAAAATTGCCAGCGGCGATTTGAACGAAACAGTTGACGTGCGCTCCAACGAGGAATTCGCCTCGCTGTCGGACGACATCAACTCGACGGTGGACACCTTGAAGCACTATATCGACGAGGCGTCCGCCCGCATCGACAAAGAATTGGAATTTGCAAAGAGCATCCAAGCCTCGGCGCTCCCGAACGTGTTCCCCGCGTTCCCGAAACGCAAGGAATTCGAGATTTACGCGTCGATGAACCCCGCCAAAGAGGTCGGCGGCGACTTCTACGATTTCTATATGACCAACCAGGATACCCTCCACTTCCTCGTGGCGGACGTGTCCGGCAAGGGAATCCCCGCCGCTATGTTTATGATGCGCGCCAAAACCGAGCTCAAATCCCTCACCGAAGCGGAGCTGCCGCTGTGTGACGTGTTTACCCGCGGCAACAACGCGCTGTGCGAGGGCAACGATGCCGGTATGTTCGTGACCGCCTGGCAGGGCAGCGTAGACGTGGAATCCGGTCTGTTGCGCTTCGCCAACGCCGGCCACAACCCGCCTCTCGTGCGCCATGCGGACGGACAGTTTGAGTTCCTGCGCTCCCGCGCCGGCTTTATTCTCGCGGGCATGGAGGACGTTCCCTACAAAACGCAGGAGCTGCAATTGCTGCCCGGCGACACGGTGTTCCTGTATACCGACGGCGTGACCGAGGCGACCAACGCCTCCAACGAGCTGTACGGCGAGGAGCGCCTGCAAACCGCGCTCAATTCCCGCGAGTTCGACGATATGCAAACGCTCTGCGACTATATCAAAGCCGACGTGGATGCGTTCGTGGGCGACGCGCCGCAGTTTGACGACATCACGATGGTGGCGTTCCGATTCTACGGTGCGCCCGCCATCCCCACCATCCATTTTGACGAAGCGACGGTGGAGAACATCAGCGACGTGACGGCGTTCGTGGAAGCGGAGCTCGAAAAACTGAACTGCCCGATGAAGACGGTCATTCAGATCAACGTCGCCATCGACGAGCTGTTCAGCAACATCGTCCACTACGGCTATCCCGACCGCAAAGGCCCCGTTACGGTGAAAGTGGTCGAGAAAGAAACGCCGCACGCGGTCTGTGTCCGCTTTGAGGACGAGGGCATCCCCTACAACCCGCTGCAAAAAGAGGATCCGGACGTGTCGCTGTCCGCGGATGAGCGTCAGCTCGGCGGTCTCGGCATCTTTATGGTGAAAAAGACCATGGACGATCTCAAGTACAAGTACGAAAACGGCAAAAATATTATGACGATCATCAAAAACCTGGAGGACTGATATGAACGTATTGGAGGAGGCCATTCTCTTTGCCACCGAGGCCCATAAAGGGCAAATGCGCAAGATGGCGAAAACCCCGTATATTCTCCACCCGCTCGAGGTCGCGGCGATCATCTCCACCATCACCCCCGATTTGGAGACGATGGCGGCGGGCGTTTTGCACGACACGGTGGAGGATTGCGACGTAGATCCCCGCGAGATCAAGCGTCGCTTCGGCGCCCGCGTTGCGGCGCTGGTACAAAGCGAGACGGAGGACAAAATGTCCACCCGCCCCGCCGCGGAAACGTGGAAGGAGCGCAAGGACGAGTCGCTTCTCATGCTGATGCTCACTCCCGACCGGGACGTGCGCATCCTGTGGCTCGCCGACAAGCTGTCCAATATGCGGTCGTTCTACCGCTCTTACTTAAAGGACGGCGACGCGATGTGGCAAATGCTCAACCAGAAAGACCCCAAAATGCACGCGTGGTACTACCGCACCATCGCCGACTATATTCGGGACGATTTGGGCGATACCGCCGCGTTTGCGGAATATATGGATCTTGTTGAAAAAACATTCGGAAAGGATGATACACTATGAGTTTAATTCAAGCCAAGGTCGACGACGGCGTTTTAACGCTGTTCGCGCAAGGGCGTATCGACTCCACCAACGCTCCGCAGGTGGAGGCGGACATCGAAGTCATTCGCGAGGAGACCCCCCACGAAAAAGTCACGTTGGACGTGGAGGGCCTCGAATACATCTCCAGCGCCGGCCTGCGCGTTATTTTGCGCCTGCGCAAAAACGAACCGACGCTGTCGGTCATCAACGCCTCCAGCGAGGTGTATGAGATTTTCGAGATGACCGGCTTCTCCGAAATGATCCCCGTCGCCAAGGCTTACCGCAAGCTGGAGGTCGAGGGCTGCGAGGTCATCGGCCAGGGCGCGAACGGTAAAGTGTACCGCATCGACCCCGACACCATCGTCAAGGTGTATATGAACGCCGACGCCCTGCCGGACATCCACCGCGAGCGGGAGCTTGCCCGCCGCGCGTTCGTGCTGGGCATCCCCACCGCCATCCCCTACGACGTCGTAAAGGTCGGCGAGGGCTACGGCTCGGTGTTCGAGCTTTTAAACGCCGAATCCTTCGCCAAGCTCGTGAAAAACGAGCCGGAAAACGAGGATAAATACGTCGGCCTCTACGTGGACCTGATGAAAAAGATCCACGCGACGCTCGTCCGCCCCGAGGATATGCCGGATATGCGTAACGTCGCCATAAATTGGGCGAACTTCCTCATTCCCTATCTGCCGGAGGGCAAGGGCGAACAGCTCGTCGATCTCGTTGAGGACGTGCCGATCGACCACCACATGCTCCACGGCGACTACCACCTCAAAAACGTAATGATGCAAAACGGCGAGGTGCTGCTTATCGATATGGATACGCTGTGCCAGGGCCACCCCGTCTTTGAGCTTGCGAGCGTGTTCAACGCCTATGTCGGCTTCTCCGAGGTAGACCACACCGTAGTCGAAAACTTCCTCGGCCTCCCCCGCGAAACCTCCCTGCGGATCTGGGACAAAACCCTCTCCCTCTATCTCGGCACCGACGACAAAGAAAAGATCGCCGCTGTTGCCGACAAAGCCATGCTCATCGGCTACACGCGTTTAATGCGCCGTCTCATCCGCCGCGGTGGGCTGGAAAACGAACAAGGCAAAAAGGAAATCGAAACCTATAAGATGCACATTTTAGAGCTGCTCGACCGTGTCGACACTCTCGTATTTTGAAAGGAGTAAACAGTATGCAAATCAACAAAACGAAAACCGATGAAACCCTGACCCTCGCCCTCGCCGGTCGTCTCGACACCAACACCGCCCCCGCGCTGGAAGCGGAGCTGGGTGAAAA
>JAZUKW010000002.1:0-33980 GCA_045643425.1 Acutalibacteraceae bacterium | reverse complement strand
CGCCAAAGAAGAAGCCGCGCCGTGCTTAAACTGCAAACATCGCCCCTGCACCGAGGATTGCCCCGTCCATATCCGCATCCCCGATTTTATCGCGGCGGCGGCGGAGGGCGACTTTGACCGCGCCTACGCGATTTTGAGCGAACAAAGCTCGCTTCCCGCCGTGTGCGGCCGTGTCTGCCCGCAGGAAACGCAATGCGAGGGCAAATGTGTCCGCGGCATCAAAGGTGAGCCGGTCGCCATCGGGCGGCTCGAACGCTTTGTCGCCGACTGGCACCTGAAAAACGGCAAACCCGCCGTGTCCGCGCCCGCCAAAAACGGCAAGCGCGTGGCGATTGTCGGCTCCGGTCCCGCGGGACTGGCGTGTGCCGGCGACCTTGCCAAAAAGGGCTACGACGTCACCGTCTTCGAGGCGCTTCACGCGGTCGGCGGTGTGCTTGTTTACGGCATTCCCGAATTCCGCCTACCGAAAAGCATCGTCGCGCAAGAGGTGGACGGCTTAAAATCCCTCGGCGTGACGTTCGAGACCAACACCGTCATCGGCAAAACCGTCACGGTGGACGAACTGTTTGAAAGCGGCTTCGATGCCGTGTGTATCGGCTCGGGCGCGGGTCTGCCCCGCTTTATGAACATTCCGGGCGAAAACCTGCGCGGTGTCTACTCTGCCAACGAGTTTTTGACCCGCATCAACTTGATGAAAGCGTATAAAGAAGACAGCGACACCCCCATTAAACGCGCGAAGCGCCTCGCCGTTGTCGGCGGCGGCAACGTCGCGATGGATGCCGCGCGGTGCGCGATGCGCCTCGGCGCAGACGAGGTGTCGATCGTCTACCGCCGCTCGGAGGCGGAGCTTCCCGCCCGTCTTGAAGAGGTGGAACACGCCAAAGAAGAAGGCATCGTCTTCCGTCTTCTCCAAAACCCCGTTGCGATCCACGGCGACGAAAACGGCGACGTGGCGGAAATCGAGTGCGTCAAAATGGAGCTCGGCGAGCCGGACGCTTCCGGTCGCCGCCGCCCGGTGGAGATCGAAAACTCCAACTACCGTTTGCCGGTAGACTGCGTGATCATCGCCATCGGCACGTCCCCGAACCCCCTTATCCGCTCGACCACCGCGGGGCTCGAAACCGGCCGCGGCGGTATCCTCGTTGCGGACGAGCAAGGCCGCACTACGCGAGAAGGCGTGTGGGCGGTCGGTGACGCCGTTACCGGCGCCGCCACCGTCATTTTGGCGATGGGCGCGGGCAAAACCGCTGCCGCCTCGATCGACGAATATTTACAAAACAAGTAAGAAATCCTAACACAAAAGGAGTGTTTTTTATGGATAACCGCCATATTGATACCATTTGCGCCCAAGGGTGCTACAAACCGAAAAGCGGCGAGCCGCGCGTCGTGCCGATCGCCCAAAGCACCACCTATCTCTACGAAACGTCCGAGGCGATGGGCGACCTCTTTGACCTGAAAACCGACGGCTTCTTCTACACCCGTCTCGGCAACCCCACCACCGACGTGGTGGAAAAGAAAATCGCCGCGATGGAGGGCGGCGTCGGCGCGATGATGACCTCCGCCGGAATGTCCGCGACGCTGCTCGCCGTGCTCAACATCGCCGGTGCGGGCGACCATATCGTGGCGTCCTCCGCGCTCTACGGCGGCACGTTCAATCTCTTTGAGAACACCCTGCCGGAGCTCGGCATCACCACCACCTTCGTGTCCCCGAAAGCCTCCGACGAGGAGCTGGAAGCGGCGTTTAAACCGAACACCAAGCTTGTGTTCGGCGAGTCGATCTCGAACCCGTCGCTGGCGGTGCTGGACATCGAAAAATTCGCACAGCACGCCCACGCTCACCACGTTCCGCTCATCGTAGACAACACGTTCCCCACCCCGATTTTCTGCCGCCCGTTCCAATGGGGCGCGGACATCGTGGTGCATTCCACCAGCAAGTACCTCGACGGCCACGCGGTGGCACTCGGCGGTATCATCGTGGACAGCGGCAACTTCGACTGGACTTCGGGCGACTATAAAGGCCTCACCGAGCCGGACGAGAGCTATCACGGCCTCACCTATACCGAAGCGTTCGGCAATGCGGCGTATATCACCAAAGCGCGCACCCACCTGATGCGCGACCTCGGCGCGACCCCGTCGCCGTTCAACGCGTTTCTCTTGGACCTCGGCTCCAACACGCTCCACCTGCGGATGCCGCGCCATGCGGACAACGCGAAACGCCTCGCCGAAGCGCTCGAAAAGGACGACCGCATCGCCTACGTCACCTGCCCGTCGCTCCCTTCGTCGCCCGACTATGAACTGACCCAAAAATATATGCCGAACGGCACCTGCGGTGTTATCTCGTTCGGTATCAAGGGCGGCCGCGACAACGCGCAGGCGTTCCAGGGCTTCTTAAAGCTCGCGGGAATCGAGACCCACGTCGCCGATTTGCGCACCTGCGTCTTGCACCCCGCCTCCACCACCCACCGCCAGATGACCGACGCCCAGCTGGAGGCCGCCGGTGTACGCCCGGATATGGTGCGCTTCTCCTGCGGTATCGAAAACTTCGAGGACATCCTCGCGGACGTCAAGCAGGCGCTCGACCAACTGAAATTCTAAGAAAAAGGGCACGTCTTCGGACGTGCCTTTTTCTCGTTTCTTGACATTTTTGCGATTTTTCGTTATAGTGGTTGTATTATGAAAAAGGAGGGGATCATCGTGCGTTTTGTCAAGCTCGCGCTTACCGCCATAGCGGTGCTGGCGCTGCTTTGCTTCCCGCTGTTGTCCGCCTCCGCCGCCGGGTATCTTCCCCTTTCCGTCAGGGACGTCGCCCCGCTCGACACCGTTGACAGCGGCCTCACTCTCACTCCCGGAACGGCGAGCGCTCCGCTGCTGGCGGGTGCCGAAACGCTGCCCGCCGCCTATCGTGCCGACACCTACGGCTACGTCACGCCGGCCAAAAGTCAAGAAGATACCAACGCCTGCTGGGCGTTTTCCACGATCGCCTGCGCCGAGGCGGACGCCATCCAAAACCTCGGTTTCCCGAAGAACACCGACTTTTCCGAATGGGCGCTGGCGTATTTTCTGTTTTACGGCTCGCCCGACCCGCTCGGCCTGCTCGCCGGCGACTATCTCACGCTGTCCGGCAGCTATATGATGACCTCGTGCAACCTGTTTTTGACCGCGCAATCCCTCTCGAATTGGCGCGGCATCCACGCCGAGGAGATCGCCCCGCTTTCCCTTGTGATGAGCAACCACGGTGCCGGTCTTGCGCCGGACCTGTGCTACAACGACGTGATTCACCTGAAAAACGCCAAAATGCTGCCCACCAAGACCGACAGCGACCGCGCCGCCGTGAAATCCGCCATCCGCTCTCACGGAGCGGTCGGTGCCGCCGTGTTCTATAACGAGATGTTCCTAAACTCCGACACCTTCGCCTACTGCAACACGGATCTCGTCAACGCCAACCACGCCGTCACGCTGGTCGGGTGGGACGATAATTACTCGCGTATGAACTTCCTCGCCTCCCACCGCCCCGCCAAGGACGGCGCGTGGCTGGTCAAAAACTCGTGGGGCCCGAGTTTCGGCCAAAACGGTCTGTTTTGGATCTCCTACTACGACGTCTCCATCCAAGGCGACGACGCATTCTCTATGGAATTCGCCCCCGCGGACACCTATGACCGCAACTATCAGTACGACGGTGCGCCCGGCTTCGCCACCCTCAACTTCTCCGGCGGCTCGACCTCGCTCGGCGCCGCGTTCACCGCCGCCGATAACGAGTATTTGAAAGCCGGCTCGCTGTTTCATTATGCCGACAGCGCCACCGCGTATACGCTGGACGTCTATACGAATTTGACCTCGACGAAAAACCCCACGCGCGGCACCAAGGTCGCCACCGTTTCCGGCACGTTTGCCACGTCGGGGCTGTATACCGTTGAACTGCCGAGCGCGGTGGAGCTGCAAAAGGGCGAAACGTTCTCGCTGGTGTTTACGCTGTCCTGCCAAAAAGGGCTGTACGCCACGGTCAGCGTGCCGGACGAAATGATCCAGATGGACGGCAGCCTGACCGCCTTCAACAGCGGCGCGGCAGGGCAGGGCTTTTTCCTGCAAAGCGGCCGGTGGCGCGACCTCTACTCGGTGTATGAAGCGAGTCCCCGCCTCCACGCCTATACCGTGCTGAAAAGCCGCCCGGCAACGACCACCAAAACGACAACAACGACCACCTCGACGATGACCACCGTTTCCACCGAGCCGCCCACCAACGCCGACGGCTCGCTGTGGGGCGATGCTAACGACGACGGCGCGGTCAATATGAAAGACGTGCTGACCGTCCGTAAATTCCTCGCGGGGCACCCCGTCACCGTCAACGAGAAGAACGCCGACGTCACCCCCGACGGCGCGGTCAATATGAAAGATGTGCTGACCCTGCGCAAATTTTTAGCCGGTCTCCCCTTATAAAAAACGCCCATCCCGCGATCGTTCGGTCGCGGGATGTCTTTTTGTCGAAAATCGCTTGTCTTTTTATTACGCGCGTGTTATAATAAGTTTTGTATAGGCAAACTGACCGTGTTTTCGGTCGTAAGGAGAAAAGAGTATGAAAATTCGTTTGGCAGATTACGTAGCAAACTTTCTCGTAGAGCACGGCGTGACCGACGCGTTTTCCGTTGTCGGCGGCGGTGCGATGCACTTAAACGACGCCCTCGGCCACAAAGAGGGGCTGCGCGTCACCTATAACCACCACGAGCAGGCCTGCGCCATCGCGGCGGAGGCGTATGCCCGTCTCGACAACAAGATCGCCGCCGTGTGCGTCACCACCGGCCCCGGCGGTACCAACGCGCTCACCGGCGTAGTCGGCGGCTGGCTCGATTCTATCCCGATGTTCATTATAAGCGGCCAGGTGCGCTACGATACCACCGCCCGCTATGCCCTGCAATACACCGAAACGCCCCTGCGCGCGATGGGCGACCAGGAATACGACATCGTGAAATCCGTCGCCCCGATGACCAAATACGCCACGATGATCGAAGACCCGAAGCAGATCCGCTTCGCTCTCGAAAAGGCGTGGCATCTCGCAACGACCGGCCGTCCCGGCCCCGTGTGGGTGGACATTCCCGTCAACTTCCAAGGCGGCTTCATCGAAACGGACGAATTGGAGGGGTACGACCCCGCCGCCGACGATGCGCTGCTTCCCCCTCCGGTGGAGGATGCGACGATCGCCCTGCTTCTCGAAAAGCTGAAATCCGCCGAGCGTCCGGTGTTCCACGCCGGCTACGGCATCCGTCTTTCCGGCGCCTACGACGTGTTCCGCCGCGTCGCGGAAAAGCTCAACGTCCCGATCGTCACCTATTGGAACGCGGTGGATCTTATCGAAAACGACCACCCGCTTTACTGCGGTCGCGCCGGCAATATGGGCGACCGTCCCGGTAACTGGGCGATCCAAAACGCCGACTTCATTTTGGCGATCGGCACGCGTATTTCCATCCGTCAAGTGGGCTATAATTGGAAAACGTGGGCGCGTGCCGCCGAAGTGATGATGGTGGACGTCGATCGCGCCGAGCTCAAAAAACCGACGCTCCACGTGGAATATCCCGTGTGGGCGGACGCGAAAGACTTTCTCGAAAAGGTGGATGCCGCCACCGACGGCCCGGTGTTTGCGGGCGGCGTATGGAACGACACCTGCCGCCGCTGGAAAAACGACTACCCCGTCGTGCAGGACAAGCACCGCGCCGAAAACGGCGAGACCGCGAACGTCTATGCGTTTATCGACTACTTGAGCCACCGTCTTCCGGAAAACAGCCTCACCGCCGTCTCCAACGGCGCGTGCTGTGTGGTCGGCAACCAGGCCTACGCCATCCAAAAAGGCAGCCGCATGGCGAACAACAGCGCCATTGCGAGCATGGGCTACGGGCTTCCCGCCGCGATCGGCACCTGCATCGGCGGCGGCAGAAAACAAACGATCTGTCTCGAGGGCGACGGCAGTATTATGATGGATTTGCAGGAGCTGCAAACCGTGCTGACCAACCGCCTGCCGATCAAAATTTTCCTCATCAACAACCGCGGCTACCACTCCATTCGCATCACCCAAACGAACCTCTTTAACAAGAATTTCGTCGGCGTGGGCGAGGAATCGGGCGACCTCTCGTTCCCCGATTTTGAAAAACTGTCTAAAGCGTTCGGCTATCCGTATCTCTCTGCCCACTCCAACGCCGAAATGAAAGAAGCGGTAGACAAAGCGCTTGCTACGGACGGCCCGGTGTTCTGCGAGATCTTCACCGACACCGCGCAGGTGTGGGAGCCGAAGAGCAGCACCAAACGCCTGCCGGACGGCACGCTCGTCAGCCCGCCGCTCGAGGATCTGGCACCGTTTTTGCCGCGGGAAGAGCTGAAAGCGCAAATGTTTATCCCGCTGATGGAAGAAGAATAAGCGCTCTTACGAAAGGAGCCTGAAATCTATGAAAAAAATCACGTTACTCGACTGCACCCTGCGGGACGGCGGTTACGTCAACGATTGGAAATTCGGCGAGGCCGCCATTCGCGGCATCTGCAAAAAAATGGCGCAAACCGGCGTGGAGATCTGCGAGGTCGGCTTTATCAAGGGCGACACGTTCGACCCCGATCGCGCCGTCTTCCCGGATACCGCCTGCATCGCCGACTTAATCGCCCCGAAAGACGATAAAATGCTCTACGTCGGTATGGTGGATATGAGCGCGCCCGTGCCGCTCGACCGTATCGCGCCCTGCGACGGCAGTTCGATCGACGGCATCCGCGTCATCTTCAAAAAAGAGAAGATCGACGAGGGCTACAAATACGTCAAATACGCAAAAGAACAAGGCTACAAGACCTTCGTGCAGTTCGTCGGAACCGATATGTACTCGGACAAAGAGTTTATCGAGGGTATCGAAAAATTCAACGAGCTCGAGCCGGACGCCATGTCCATTGTGGACAGCTTCGGCCTCATCAAGAAAAAGCAATTCCTCCGCCTCGTCCATTTGGCGGACAACAATATGAAACCGAACATCGCGCTCGGCTACCACTCCCACAACAATCTCCAGCAGGCGTTCGGCAACTCGGAAGCGCTTGTCGAAATGAACTTGAATCGCGACATCTGTATCGACGGCTGTGTGTTCGGTATGGGGCGCGGCGCTGGCAACTTGAATCTCGAGCTGTTCGCCGAGTATATGAACGAGAACTACGGCACCGCCTACCGCGTGGAGCCGATGCTCGAAATCATGGACGAATACCTCACCGAGATTTACCAGACGAAATTCTGGGGCTATTCTCTGCCGCTTTACCTCTCCGCCAGCCTCGGCTGTCACCCGAACTACGCCATCCATTTGGCGGAGCGCGGCACGTTGACCGTCAAAGCGTTTTCGGAACTTCTCAAATCCATTCCGGACGACGACAAGGCGAAATTCTCGAAGGATAAAGCCGAAAAATACTACCGCGAATATATGGAGAATTTCCTCGATGACCGCGACGCCCTCGCGGCGCTCGGCGACGCCCTCGCCGGCAAACAGATCGTGGTCGTTGCCCCCGGCAAAAGTATTGCGGAGCACGCCGAAGCCGTAAAAGCGGAGCTTAAAAAGCCCGACACCGTCGTGATCGCCTTAAACTTCGACGGCGGGCAGTACAAAGCCGACTATATCTTCAGCAGCAATATGCGCCGCTTTGCCAAGATCCAAGAGAACACCGACGTTCCCTGCATCATCACGTCGAATATGAAAGAGGCGAAAAAAGCCGACTTCGTCGTGAATTTCAGCAGTTACGCCTCCGACAAAGCGGACATCATCGACAACTCCGGCGTGATGCTCTTAAAGCTTCTGCAAGCCATCGGCATTAAAGAGGCCACCGTTGCCGGGATGGACGGCTATTCCCCCGACAGCGGCAACGTCTATTTTGATAAAACGCTGGAACACGATTTTTCGAGCCAAGCGGAAACGCGCAACCGCCTGATCGCAGGCGAGCTCAAAGAGATCGAAAAAACGATGAAGCTCCGCTTCGTCACTCCCACCTATTACGAGATGTAAGGAGATTGTCTTATGGCTAACGTCATTACGTTCGGCGAAATTATGCTCCGTTTGTCCCCCGATTCCGGCACGCGGCTTTTCCAAAACGACCGCCTGACCGCCACCTTCGGCGGTGCGGAGGCCAACGTCGCCGTGTCGCTTGCGAACTTCGGTGAATCCGTCGCGTTCGTGTCGAAGCTGCCGGAAAACCCGGTCGGTAACGGCGCTCTTGCGGCGCTTCGCGCGTTCGGGGTAGATACCGCGTTCGTCGCCCGCGGCGGCGAGCGCGTCGGCGTGTATTTTATGGAAAAAGGTGCGTCCCAGCGCGGAAGCGTCTGCGTCTACGACCGCAAAAACAGCGCGATCGCCGAGGCGACCGCCGCCGATTTTGATTGGGATGCGATCTTTGCCGGCGCCGATTGGTTCCATTTCACCGGCATCACCGCAGCGCTGTCCGACGGGTGCGCCGCGCTGTGCAAAGCCGCCTGCAAAGCAGCGAAAGACAAAGGGCTCACCGTCTCCTGCGACTTAAACTATCGCAAAAAACTGTGGTCAAAAGAAAAAGCGCAAGCCGTTATGACCGAGTTGTGCGCGTTCGTGGACGTGTGTATCGCCAACGAGGAGGATGCCAAAGACGTGTTCGGTATCGCCGCTCCGGGAAGCGACGTCGAGGGCGGCAAGCTGTCCAAAGACGGCTACTGCGCGGTAGCCAAAGAGCTGCGCGACCGCTTCGGCTTTAACAAAGTCGCGATCACGCTCCGCTCCTCTTTTTCGGCCGACGACAACGACTGGGCGGCGCTTCTCTACGACGGAAACGACTTCTGTTTTTCGAAAACCTATCACCTGCATATCGTTGACCGCGTCGGCGGCGGCGACAGCTTCGGTGCGGGGCTCATTTACGCTCTGCGCCGCGGCGACGACACCCAAAACGCGGTAGAATTTGCGGTGGCCGCTTCCGCGCTCAAGCACTCGATCGAGGGCGACTTCAACCGCGTCTCCGTTGCCGAGGTGGAAGCGCTGAAAAACGGCGACGGCTCCGGCCGCGTCAAACGCTGACACGTGATTTTCACTTGATTTTTACAAAAAAGGAGGCGGCGCACTTGACCGTCATCGTTACCGGCGCATCCGGTTTTTTGGGGCTCGCTGCCTGCCGCCGTCTTTTGGCGGAGGGGCACACCGTCTACGGCGTACTGCAAACGCAAAGCAAAAACGCCCACAAGCTCCCCACACACGACCGCTTTTTCCCCGTGCGCTACGATTTGGGAGCGGACGACGCGGCGCTTTTGTCCGCAGTAGAACACGCTGACGTGTTTATCCATTTCGCGTGGGCAGCGACCAAAAGCGACAACCGCAATGACCACGACGCGCATTTCGCGAACGTGGATCACTCGCTCGCCTTGATGAAAACCGCACAAAAGCTCGGCTGCAAGCGGTTTATCTTCGCCGGCTCGCAAGCCGAATACGGCATCCATTTTGAAAAAATCACCGAGGACACGCCCTGCAACCCCGTGTCGGAATACGGCAAGGCGAAGCTCGCCTTCGGGCTGCAAGGCGCGGCACTCGCGCCGTCGCTCGGGCTCGATTTTATCCACCTGCGCATTTTCAGCACCTACGGCGTGGGCGATCATCCCCACACGCTGATGTCGTCCTGCATCCGCACGTTTTTGGCGGGCGACGTGATGCAAATGGGCGACTGTATGCACACGTGGAATTTCTTAAACGTCGATGACGAAGCCGCTCTGATCACCAAAATGGCGGCGTACGACGGCGTTTTGTCCGCCGAGGGCAACGTCTTTAACGTCGCCGGCGACGACACGCGCCGCTTAAAGGATTTCGTCCTCGAAGCGTACGATTTGTGCGGCAAAAACGGCGAATGTGCGTTCGGCGAACCGCAGCCGAAGCCGGAGGGCATCGTGCAATTAAACCCCTCGATCGACAAGGCGAAGCGCCTGCTCGATTGGGAGCCGCGCATTCCCTTTGCCGAGGGCGTCAAGCAGATGATCGCCGCCGAAAACGCTTTGAAAACCCCGCCGCGCTATCCCTACGTCTTGTTCGATTTAGACGGCACGCTGGTGGACACCGGCGAGGGCGTTATGAACTCCGCCAAGCACGCGTGCAAAACCCTCGGTTACCCCGAGCCGCCGCAGGCGGAGCTGGATAAAATCATCGGCCCGCCGCTCGGCTACAGCTTTCCCCACTACCTCGGCGTCAAAGAGGAAGACACGCTCGAGGCCATCCGCATTTTCCGCGAGCGGTATGCGGTAAAAGGGCTGTTGGAATGCAAAATCTACGACGGCATCGCCGCGCTGCTCGGCAGGCTGCGCGCCGCCGGCTGCCGCCTTTTCGTCGCCACCTGCAAGCCCACCGCCTACTCCGAAACCATCCTCAAAAACCTCGGCGTCGCGCACGATTTCGACCTCATCGTGGGCAGCAACCTCGACAACACCCGCGCGGAAAAAATCGAGGTTCTTGACTACCTGTGCAAAACCGCCGGCATCGACCCGCAAAAATGCGTGATGGTCGGCGACCGCTACTCCGACGTGCGCGGTGCAAAGCACTTTTCGATGGACGCGATCGGCGTCACCTTCGGCTACGGCTCGCGCGAAGAGCTGGAAAACGAAGCCGCAACGTTTGTCGTCGATTCTCCCGCCGAGATCGAAACCGTCGTTTTAGGCTGAAAAAAGAGCGTCCGCAGACGCTCTTTTTTGTTTATCGTTCGCATATCCTGCCCATACTCGCCATAGAGTGAAACGAGGTGAGAGTATGGGCAATTTTCTGAAAAACGCGGTGCTGAAGCCACCGCCCGAAACCGCGTTACAAACGGCGCTGCGCGCCACCTGCGACGAGCTTGCGCGGGTACAAATTTGTTTCCAAATGGAGTCCGACCCCGATCTGATCGAGTCGTATATCTACGAACAGCAAGCGCTGCGCGCCCGCTACCGGTACCTGCTTCGGCAGGCGCGTCAAAGCGGGCAGACCGCCGTGTTCACGCCGCCGTTTTCGGGGAGGGACGCGGGATGACGCTGTTTTTGTGGTGTATGACCGGCCTCGGCCTCGCCGCGTTGATCGCCGTCTCCGTCCCGATGTGTCTAAGCGGCCGCCCGCTCGCCGCCCTCGGCAAATCGGCGGTCAGCGGATTTTTGGCGCTTGCCGCGGTCAACGTTGTCGGCGGGTTTACCGGCGTCTCGCTCGGCCTCGGTTGGCTGTCCGCCGGCGTATGTACGTTTTTAGGGTTGCCGGGCGTCGCGATGCTCTTGTTTCTCAAAACGGTATTTTTGCTGTAAAAAAAGCGCTGTCAACTGCGGTTGACAGCGCTTTTTCGGTTTTGTTACGTTTCGGGATCATCCTTTTTTCCCTCGGGCACTGTCACCCGCAGGGTCAAAATACGCATACCGCCGTCGCGGATAGCCTCTTCCTCGTCAAAGGTGATCTGTCGCCCGCAGATCGGACACAGATCGCGTATCTCCTCCCCGTCCGTCACCAGCGTGACACGCACTCCCTTGTGGCTGGCTATACAGGCGAGCTGTTGTGAAGAAACCACCTCGACGTGACCGCAGCGGCAGGGGACGATTTTTACCGTTTTCGCTTGCTTTTGCGTGCGCAGAGACTTCAAAAGGCGCGGACAATACAGCACATTGTTCGGCGCGATTTTTACCGCCGAGGACAACGACAGGTCTTCGACTATATCCAACGAGCATCTCCCGTTTTTCATAAAAAAGCAGGTGTCTTTATCGAAAATCACCGTTGCATCCACCTTGCCTTTTGTGTCGCTCATCCTCTCACCTCCGACATCCATCAGCTATCATAGCACACCCGTTTTGAAAACGCAACCGTCCTTTGAAAAAACTTGGAAAAACCTTGGAAAAACCTTGCAATTTTTTCTTATATAGGGTATAATAAAGTGTCTATTTGTTTCCCGGATGCGATCCGGCATTTTTTCGCCCGAAGGAGAATGGTTATGCGCGTGATTTTGGATGCCCACGGCGGCGACAACGCCCCGCTGGAGGCTCTGCGAGGGGCCGCCCTCGCCGCAAAAGAATACGGCTGCACCGTCGTGCTGTGCGGCAACGAGCCGGAGCTTCGCACCCTTGCCGAACGCGAAAACGTCTCCCTCGAAAATATCGAATTTTTGCAGGCGGACGACGTCATCACGATGGAGGACGAGCCGGGCAGCGTGCTCAAAGCTCACAAGGACTGCTCGATGGCGGTCGGCCTGCGCGCCGTCGCCGCGGGCGAGGGAGACGCGTTCATCTCCGCGGGCTCTACCGGCGCTTTGCTGATGGGGGCCACCTTCCTCGTCAAACGGATCAAAGGCGTGTCCCGTCCGGCGATCGGCTCGGTGCTCCCGAGCGAAAAAGATCCCTACTTACTTCTCGATATGGGCGCCAACGTCGAATGCCGCCCCGAAATGCTGCTCCAATTTGCCCACATGGGCAACCTCTATATGACCCACGTGATAAAACACGGGGAGCCCGCCTCGGTGGGTCTCTTAAACGTCGGAACGGAGGACACCAAGGGCGGCGAGATGCAAAAAGCCGCGTTCGCCCTGTTAAAAGACAGCGGCCTCCCCTTTATCGGTAACGTCGAAGCGCGTGACGTGCCGGCGGGCGTCGCCGACGTGGTCGTGACCGACGGCTTCTCCGGCAACGTGCTTCTCAAGACTATGGAGGGCACCGCCTCGATGATTATGCACAACCTCAAGAGCGTGTTCCTCAAAAACGTCGGCACAAAGCTGGCGGCGCTGATGGTAAAGGGCGGCTTGTCCGACCTCAAGAAACTGATGGATACCGCCGAATACGGCGGCGCTCCCATTCTCGGCGTCAAGCGCCCGGTCATCAAGGCACACGGCAACTCGAACGCCCGCGCGTTCAAAAACGCCATCCGCGTGGCGCTGGAATTTGCCGAAGCGGACGTGATTTCAAAAATCGAACAGGCGCTGGCCGCCGAAAAGGAGGCGCAGCCCGGTGAGTAATCTGAACGACCTGATGGAGAAGATCGGCTACCGCTTCCAAAACCCCGCGCTGCTGGAACGCGCGCTGACCCACTCCTCCTACGCCAACGAGCGCAGCGTAGACAGCAACGAGCGGCTGGAATTTCTCGGCGATTCGGTGCTGGGCTTCATCGCCGCCGACTATCTTTTTAAAAACGTGACCGGCAGCGAGGGCAAGCTCTCGAAGCAGCGCGCCTCGATCGTCTGTGAAAAAGCGCTGGCGCACTACTCCCGCACGCTGGGCGTCGGCGAATGTCTGCGGCTCGGCAAGGGCGAACGTCTGAACGGCGGCGCCGAACGGGAATCCACCTTGGAGGACGCCTTCGAGGCCATCGTCGGAGCGATCTATCTCGACGGCGGCATCGAACCCGCCCGCGCGTTTGCGCTTCCCTTCCTCGAAACCGAGCTCCACAACACCCGCGACCACCAATTCCGCGACTACAAGACGCTATTGCAGGAAGTGGTACAGCACAGCCCCGAGGAGATCTTGCAATACGTCCTCGTGGGCGAAACCGGTCCCGATCATAACAAAAAGTTCTCGGTGGAGGTTCACCTGAACAGCAACGTGATCGGTCGCGGCACCGGCAAAACCAAACGCGAAGCCGAACAGCAGGGCGCGCGCGAAGCGCTCAAGCTGATGGGCTTTTGACTCTGAATTCTAAAGGATGTGAAACTATGCTGCTGAAATCGCTGGAGATCAAAGGCTTCAAGTCTTTTCCGGACAAAACCGTGCTGACCTTTGGCGACGGTATCACCGCTGTGGTCGGCCCCAACGGAAGCGGCAAATCGAATATCAGCGACGCCATTCGCTGGGTTTTAGGCGAACAGTCCAACAAAGCCCTGCGCGGCAGTAAGATGGAAGACGTGGTCTTTAACGGCACCTCGTCGCGTAAATCCCTCGGCTATGCCGAAGTGTCGCTGACCATCAACAACGAAAAGCGCTTTTTGGATTTCGATGCGGACGAGGTGTGCGTCACCCGCCGCTATTACCGTTCGGGCGAAAGTGAGTATATGCTCAACAACGCCACCGTCCGCTTAAAGGACATCCAGCTTCTGTTTATGGATACCGGTCTCGGCCGTGACGGTTACTCGATCATCGGTCAGGGCCGTATCGAGGACATCGTCTCCTCCCGCTCGGATGACCGCCGCGAGATTTTTGAAGAAGCCGCCGGTATCGCCAAATACCGCTACCGCAAAAACGAGGCGGAGCGCCGTCTGCAAAACGCGGAGGATAACCTGCTGCGCCTGCGCGATATCTTGCAGGAACTGGAGGACCGTATCGGCCCGCTCGAAACGCAGTCGAACAAGGCGAAAAAATTCCTCGCCTATGCGGACGAGAAAAAAGGGCTCGAAATCGGCTTGTGGCTGCACACGCTCGACAACTCCCGTGACGTGCTGCGCGAGCTGGGCGGCAAATTAGAGCTCGCCCGCACCCAATACGATAACGCCGCCGCCGCGATCGCGGACGTCGAGGCGCAAATCGAAGAAATCGGCAACAAGGCCGCCGGACTCGCCGTCCAGATGGACGAGCTTACTCGCGCCGCCGCCGCGCTGGAGGAAGACGCCGTTCGTCACGAGGGCGAGATCGCCGTCCGCCGCAACGACATCGACCACCACAACGAAAACATCGCCCGTATGCGCACGGAGCAGGAGCAACAATCCGAAAGCGCCGAGCAGCTGGAGGCGGAGCGTGCCGCCCGTCTTGCGGACATCGACGACCGAAAAGAAAAAATCGCCGCCGCCGAAAAAGAGCGGCTGGCGCTGTCTGAAAAAATGGACGCCCTCTCCCGCGACAGCGATGAGGCGGGCAACCAAATGGAGGAAGAAAACCGCCGCGCCGCCGACCTCGCCAAAAAGCTGGCGGACGTGCGCGTGCGCGAGGTGACCGGCGAGTCCTCCCTCTCCGAGATCAACACCCGTCTGTCTCAGCTGAACGCCGCCGTGATTTTGCGGCGGGATCAGAGCGACGCCGCCGACGCCGAAAAGAAAGAGTGCGAGAAAGCGGTCGCCGCCTGCCACGAGAAGATCGACGAGCTGCAAAACGCCGTTACCGGCTACTCCCTGCGCCATAAATCCCGCTCCGACAAAGCGGAGACCGCGCGCGTCATCGCGGAAAAGCTCCGCCTCGACGTGGAGGATCATCGTCGCCGCCTGCGCATCCTCGAAGAGCTGGAGCGCAATATGGAGGGCTTCTCCGGCAGCACCAAAACCGTGATGAAGCAAGCGGGGCGCGGTATGCTCCGCGGCATTCTCGGCCCGGTCGCCGGACTTTTGGAAGCCCCCGCCGACGTGGCGCTCGCGATCGAGACCGCGCTCGGCAACAACGCGCAAAACGTGGTGTGCGAAACCGAGTCGGACGCGAAAAGCGCCATCCGCTTCCTCAAGAGCGAAAACGCCGGCCGCGTCACCTTCCTGCCGCTCGAAACCATTCGCGGCGGCACACTCGACGAAAAAGATCTCAAAGGGCAGATGGGCTACGTGGGCATCGCCTCCGATCTCATCTCCTACGATAAAAAATACCAAGACGTGATGGAAAGCCTCCTCGGCCGCACCGCCGTCGCCGAAGACCTTGACTGTGCGACCGCGCTTGCCAAAAAGACCGGCTACCGCGTCAAATTCGTCACGCTGGACGGCCAGCTCGTCCACGCCGGCGGTTCGCTGACCGGCGGCTCTCACGTCAAGGGCGCGGGACTTCTCTCCCGCCGCACCGAGATGGAAAAGCTGTCCGCCACGCTGAAAGAAATGGACGCTAAGGCCCAAAAAGCCAACGCCGACTACATCTCCGCCAAAGAAGATGCCGCCGCCGCGGAAGCGGCGCTGTCCGGCGCGCAGGGTGAGCTTATCACCGCGCAGGAGGACGGCATCCGCCTCGAGGCGGAGCTGCGGCGCGTCACCGAGCTCGCCGAAAACGGCGAGCAGGCCATGGCCGATTGCCTGAAAGAAATCGACGTCCTCAACGCTCGTATTACAGAGATCCGCGCGGATATGGAAGCCGCCGGCAAAGAAGCCGCCGTCCTTACCGACGAGCAGACGGAGATCGAGGCAAAGCTGACCAACCTGTCCGGCGGCCGCGCCGAAATGACCGCCGCCCGCGAGGAGCTGTCCGCACAAATGGCGGACCTCAAGCTGCAAGAACACGGCTTTGAGAAAGAGATCGAAGCGTTCAACGCCGTCATCGAGGGCATCGACCGCCGCCGCACCGACAGCGACGGTGCCAAACAACTTCTGCAAGGGCAAATCGAGCTGCTGGAGCTGCAGATCGAAGCCATCGAAAAAGAAATCGTCGAGTTGCAGGCGCAGGCCGACGACTGCCGCAAGCAGGCCGCCGCTTCGAGAGAACAGATGGAAGTTCTCGTCAAGGAGCGGACGGACGGCGAAGCGGGCATTACCGCGCTGCGCCAAGCCTCCAAAGACAAAATGGAGGAAAAAGAGCGTCTGTCCGGCGAGGTCGCGCGTCTTGAAGAAAAGGCCGTGCGCGCCGAGGCGGAAACGGACGACATCGTCCGCAAGCTGTACGAGGAATACGAGCTTACCCGCGCCGAGGCGGAGGCACAGACCGAGCCGATCGAAAACGTGGGCGAGGCCTCTCGCCGCCTGACCGAGCTCAAGGGCAAGATCCGCTCCCTCGGCACGGTCAACGTGGACGCCATCGAGGAATTCAAAGAGGTCAGCGAGCGCTATGCGTTCCTGTCCGAGCAGGTCAAAGACGTGGAGATCTCGCGCACCGAGCTTTTGAACCTCATCGGCGACCTCACGACGCAGATGCGCGAGATGTTCGTTGACCGTTTCAACAAAATCAACAAGCATTTCGGTGTCGTTTTTGCCGAGCTGTTCGGCGGCGGCAAAGCGGAGCTGAAGCTGGAAGAGCCGGACGACGTGCTGCATTCCGGCATCCAAATGAACGTCCAGCCGCCCGGCAAGGTCATTCTCAATATGGATGCGCTGTCCGGCGGCGAAAAGGCGCTCACCGCCATCGCCCTGCTGTTCGCCATTTTGAAAGTCACTCCGTCTCCGTTCTGCGTGCTGGACGAGATCGAGGCCGCGCTGGACGACGTCAACGTCACCCGCTACGCCCAATTCCTCCGCCGTATGACCGACGAGACGCAGTTTATCGTCATCACCCACCGCCGCGGCACCATGGAAGAAGCCGACGTGCTCTACGGTGTAACGATGCAGGAATCCGGCGTTACGAAGCTGCTTGAGCTGCGCGCCAGCGAGGTGGAGGAACGCCTCGGTATGAAGCTCGGCGAACGCGGCGAGCCGACCTGACCGTGACCCCGTTTTTTGAAAGGATACGACTATGGGATTTTTCGACAAAATCAGCTCCGGGCTGAAAAAGACAAAAGAGACCCTCTCTATGCCGGTCAGTTCGCTGTTCCGCTCCTCTTTGAGCGTCAACGACGAGCTGTTCGAGGAGCTTGAGGAACTGCTGATCATGGGCGACGTGGGCTCTGCCACCGCCGGCCGCATCTGTGACGAGCTGAAAAAGCGCGTCAAGGAGCAGGGCATCAAAGACCCGATGGAGGCGAAAACCGTCCTCAAAGACATCGTTGCCGAAATGCTCCGCGGCGGTCAGGAGATGAACCTCGAGACCAAGCCGTCGGTCGTGCTGGTCATCGGCGTCAACGGCGTCGGCAAAACCACCTCGATCGGCAAGCTCGCCTCGTTCTACAAGGCGCAGGGCAAAAAAGTACTGCTCTCCGCCGCCGATACGTTCCGCGCGGCCGCGATCGAACAGCTTGAGATCTGGGCGAACCGCGCCGACGTGGATATGGTCAAGCACAGCGAGGGCGCCGACCCCGCCGCCGTCGTGTTCGACAGCTGCGCCGCCGCTAAAGCCCGCGGCGCGGACATCATCATCGTCGATACCGCCGGCCGGCTTCACAACAAAAAGAATCTGATGCAGGAGCTCGAGAAGATCCACCGCGTCATCGACCGCGAGCTGCCGGACGCCTCGAAAGAGGTGCTTTTGGTGCTGGATGCGACCACCGGCCAAAACGCCGTGAACCAGGCGCGTGAGTTTAAGACCGCCGCCGACATCACCGGCATCGTGCTGACGAAGCTGGACGGTACGGCGCGCGGCGGTGTCATCCTCTCCATCCGCGAGGATCTGAACGTCCCCGTCAAATTCGTCGGTCTCGGCGAGGGCGTGGACGATCTGCAACCGTTCGATCCCGACGGCTTTGCCGCCGAGCTGTTCTCGGAGGAATAAGCCATGAAAGTGCTGATTGCCTCCCACAACGAACATAAAATCAAAGAACTCTCCCGCATTCTCGCCGCCTGCTCGGTGGAAGCGGTCACCGCCGAAGAACTCGGCGTTGAACTGTCCGAGCCGGACGAGAACGGCACGACGTTCGCCGAAAACGCGCTCATCAAAGCCAAAACCGCCTGCCTCGAAAGCGGCGTTGCCGCCGTTGCGGACGATTCCGGCCTTTGTGTGGACGCACTCGACGGCGCGCCGGGACTTTACTCTGCGCGCTACGCCCCCGTCGGACAGCGGAAAGCGACTTTGCTCAAAAATATGGGCGACCTGCCGCACGAAAAGCGCACCGCCCGTTTCGTCGCGTCGATCTGTTGCTATCTTCCGAACGGTGACACCGTCGTCGCCGAGGGCGTGTGCGAAGGCTTTATCGCGTTCGAGTGCCGCGGCGATTCCGGCTTCGGCTTCGACCCGATTTTCGAGCTGCCCTGCGGCAAGACCTTTGCCGAACTGACCTCCGCCGAAAAGGATGAGGTCAGCCACCGCGGTCTGGCGCTGAAAGCGTTTGCCGCCCGCTTAAACGACTATGTGAAATCCCACGAGGAGTGATTGTTATGACCAGCAAACAACGCGCGTATCTGCGCGGTCTCGCCAACGACTATGAGCCGATCGTTCACGTCGGCAAGGGCGGTCTGTCCGACGCGCTCATCAAACAGGCGGACGATGCGCTCGAGGCGCGCGAGCTTATCAAAGGCCGCGTGCTGGAGACCGCCCCGCAAACCGCCCGCGAGGTCGCCGACCGGGTTGCCGCCGCGGTTAACGCCGAAACGGTGCAGGTCATCGGCCGCACCTTTGTGCTGTATCGCCGCCGTGCGGAGGAGCCGACTATCGTCCTCCCCCGCTGAACGACTGCATATTCTCTCAAGGAAAGGTGGCATACCCATGAAAAAAATGGCTCTGTTCGGGGGAACCTTCGACCCCATCCACAACGGACACATCGCTTTGTGCAACGTGTTTAAAAACGAGCTGGACCTGGACAAGATCATTTTAATGCCCACCGCCCAACCGCCCCATAAACTGAAAACCGAAATGGCGCCCGCGGCCCACCGCGCCGCTATGTGCGAGCTGGCCATCGCGCCGTATCCGTATATGTCCGTCTCGCGGGTGGAGATCGCCCGCGGCGGCGCCAGCTTCACTGCCGACACGCTCGATATTATGATCTCCCGCTTTAAGGACGCCGAGTGGTATCTGCTTATGGGAGCGGATATGTTTATGACCGTCTCCACCTGGTTCCGCTATGAGGACATCAAATCCCGCGTGGTCTTGTGCACGCTCCCCCGCGACGACGTGGATGCCGCGCGCCTGAAAGCCCATGCCGCCGAGCTGACGGCAGACGGCGCGCACTGTTACGTTTCCGAAACGCGCGTCCCCACTGTTTCCTCTACCGCCATCCGCGACGCGGTGCGCGGCGGGAGCGAGGATTGGCGCTCGCTGGTAGACAGCTCCGTGGCCGACTATATCGCCGATCACGACCTCTATCTGCCGGACAGTATGGAGGACGTTCCCTCCACCAACGACCAATATATCGCCATTTTGAAGCGGCGGCTGACGCCGTACCGCTTTGAGCATTCGCTGGCGGTGGCGGACGAAGCCAAGCGGCTCGCCCCGCTGTACGGTGCCGATCCCGAAAAGGCCTACACCGCCGGATTGCTCCACGATATTATGAAAGATGCCTCTCCCGCCGAGCAAACCGGCGTTCTCGAAAGCTTTAACGTCACGCTCGACCCCGACACGATGGAGGCGCCGAAGCTGTGGCACGCCGCCATAGGCGCCGTATTTTTGGAGCACGTGCTGGGCATCGACGACGAGGATATGCTCAACGCCGTGCGGTATCACACCACCGCGCGCGCCGGGATGAGCCCTCTCGAAAAAACCGTTTACATCGCCGATTTCACCGCCGTCGGCCGCCACTATCCCGACGTTGCGGAAATGCGCCGCCGTGCCGACATTTCCGCTGACGCGGCCATGCGCTACGCGCTGCGGTATTCCATAAACGAACTGAAGCAAAAGGGCCGCCAGCCCCATCCGGATACGCTGCGCGCCCGCCGTGAATTACAAGAAACATCGCAACCATCAAGAAAGGGTGACAGATAATGGCAAAAGATACCCGTCAAAAACGCAAAATGAAAGCGGCACAGAAAGCGGCCCGCGCTGCCAAACGCAGCGGCGGCACCGTTGCCGACTCCTCTGCGCAGGTGCAGATTCGCTCCAGCCGCAGCGCCGCCTCCGGCACGCCGGCCAAGCGCCGCAAGAAAAAGAAGAACGGCGCGCCCATCGGCAAAATCATTCTGGCGGTGCTGACGCTGCTGCTGCTCGCCGCCCTTGTGTGGTGCGGCATCTCGGTGTTCAAGTATTTCAAGAGCTATATGAGCGGCGAGGACACCTCCGGCAGCGACGTGGTCGTCACCAGCAAGGAAGACGACAAGGTCGGCTATTACCTGATCGGTATGCTCGGCAAAAAGCAGGAAAACGGCACCACCGGCCGTATGAAAATGGTATCGGTGGTCTGCTACGATAAAAAGGCCAAAACGGTCAACGTGATGCAAGTCCCGACTACCACGTACCTCGGCGATACCGAGCATTTCTCGGTGAAAACCGTCGGCGGCGTGTGGTCAAGCCCCAAAAAGCTGAAATGGTGCGAGACCTGCAAAAAGCAGGTGTTTGATGCCGAGATCACCGACGGCAAGCACAACGTCACGCTGGAAAACGGCGCCGTCTGCAACACCAAAATCACTACCAAAGCGGGAAGCGCCGTCGGCAACCTGACCGAGGTCTTCACCCATCAGTACACGCTGCCCATCGACAACTACTACCTCTTCCCGCAAGAGGGCTTTGTGAAGCTGGTCGATCTGCTCGGCGGTGTAGACATCAAGCTCTCCGAATCCATGACGCTGGGCGACATCACCTATGAAGCCGGCGTCCAGACAGTGGACGGCGAGGGCGCTTTGGAATACGCGCTGGGCGATTGGGAATCTCCCCGCGGCGAGCTGGCGGATCTTACCCACCAGCGTCAGGTGTACGTCGCGCTGTTCGAGCGCTTGATGACGACCGACCCCAAAAAGCTGGACGATGACGTGCTGTACCCGCTGATGAAAGGCTCTACCCCCATCCGCACCAAGCGCGACAACGAGATCGAGGATGACATCAAGCTGATGGTGAAGCTCCTCGGCGATCTGAACAAGCTCGACCGCTCGAAGATCACCATTTCCATCCTCCCCGGCGAGCTCGCCTCGCTGGACGGCACGACCTTCTACTCCGTCCACAAGGACGAGCTGTGTACGTTCATCAACGACTATATGAACCCCTACGGCACCAAGCTCACCGAGGAATATCTGAAGATGACCGAGATCTCCAACACCGAAAAGTCCGATCTCAAAACCGCCACCTTCGATAAGCTGCTCGTGAAACAGACCGGCTTCTTGGCAGACGAAGAGGAAGAGGAGGCGGACGAATGAGCGCCCTTTCCCCTTTAGAGCTTTGCGGCAACATCGTCCGCTCGCTGGATAACCACAAGGCGGCGGAGATCCGCGTCATCGACGTACAGGGGCTTACCTCCCTCGCCGATTATATGATCATCGCCGAGGGACAAAGCTCCACGCAGGTACGCGCTTTCACCGATTACGTGGAATTCGACCTGAAGGAGCAAGGCGTTTCTCCCCTGCGCACCGAGGGCTACCGCAACTCCTCGTGGGTTCTGTTGGATTACGGCGACGTGATCGTCCACGTATTTTTGAAAGAGACCCGCGACTTCTACAACCTGGAACATCTTTGGAAAGACGGCACCGACCTTGACGTAGCCCGATTCCTTGAAAATAATGAGAAATGAGATGACACAAATGAACCGTTACGATTTTTCCGCCGTTGAAAAGAAATGGCAAAAAATTTGGGACGAAAAACAAACCTTCGCCGCCAAAGACAACTCCGACAAGCCAAAATTCTACGGCTTGGTCGAATTCCCGTATCCGTCCGGCGCCGGTATGCACGTCGGCCATATCAAGGCGTATTCCGGCCTTGAGGTGGTGTCCCGCAAACGCCGTTTGCAGGGCTATAACGTGTTGTTCCCGATCGGCTTCGACGCCTACGGCCTGCCGACCGAAAACTACGCCATCAAGACGGGGCTTCATCCCCGCCAGGTGACGGATATGAACATCGAAAAGTTCACCTCCCAGCTCAAAGCCGTCGGTTTCTCGTTCGATTGGAGCCGCGTGGTGGACACCACCGAGGAAAACTACTATCGCTGGACGCAGTGGATCTTCCTCAAAATGTTCGAAAAAGGCCTTGTCTTCCGCGACAAGACGCTCGTCAACTACTGCCCGAGCTGCAAGGTCGTCCTCTCCAACGAGGATTCCCAGGGCGGCAAATGCGACATCTGCCACAGCGACATCGTGCAAAAATCCAAAGACGTGTGGTACCTGCGCATCACCGACTACGCCGACAAGCTGCTCGAGGGCCTCAAGGAAGTCGATTTCCTGCCGAACATCAAGCTCCAGCAGGAAAATTGGATCGGTAAATCCACCGGCGCGTTCGTCAATTTCACCCTTTCCGGCCTCGACGAAACGCTCCGCATCTATACCACCCGCCCGGATACGCTCTACGGCGTCACCTTTATGGTCATGGCGCCGGAACATCCGCTGCTCGACAAATATCAAGAGAAAATCAAAAACTTCGACGCCGTCAAAGACTACCGCGCCGAGTGCGCCAAGAAAACCGAATTCGAGCGCACCCAGCTTGTCAAAGACAAAACCGGCGTGAAGCTCGACGGTCTGTGCGCCACCCATCCGCTCACCGGCGAAGACATCCCGATCTTCATTTCCGACTACGTTATGATGGGCTACGGCACCGGCGCCATTATGGCGGTTCCGGCGCACGATGACCGCGACTACGAATTTGCCAAAAAATTCGGCATCGACATCATCGAGGTCATCAAGGGCGGCGACATCTCGAAAGAAGCCTATACCGGCGACGGCGAGATGGTCAACTCCAACTTCCTCAACGGTTACACGAACAAAAAAGACTCCATCGCCCGTATGATCGAATACCTCGAAGAAAAAGGTGTCGGCGAAAAGGGCGTACAGTACAAGATGAAAGACTGGGCGTTCAACCGCCAGCGCTATTGGGGCGAGCCGATCCCGATCGTCCACTGCCCGACCTGCGGTATGGTCGCCGTGCCTTACGACGAGCTGCCGCTCAAACTCCCGAAAATGGAAAAATTCGAGCCGGGCTCCGACGGCGAAAGCCCGCTTGCCAAGGTGGACGATTTCGTCAACTGCACCTGCCCGAAATGCGGCGGCGCGGCGAAGCGCGAGACCGACACGATGCCGCAATGGGCGGGCTCGTCGTGGTACTTCCTGCGCTATATCGACCCGAAAAACAACAACGCCTTCGCCGACCCCGACAAGCTCAAATATTGGATGCCGGTCGATTGGTATAACGGCGGTATGGAACACGTCACCCGCCACCTCATCTACTCCCGCTTCTGGTATAAATTCCTCTACGATCTCGGTGAGGTGCCGGTGTCCGAGCCGTATGCCAAGCGCACGGCGCAGGGCCTCATCCTCGGACCGGACGGCGAAAAGATGAGCAAATCCAAGGGCAACGTCGTCGATCCGAACGAGGTCGTCGAGCAATACGGCGCGGACGTGCTGCGCCTCTACGTCCTCTTTATGGGCGACTACGAAAAGGCTGCTCCGTGGTCGGAAAACAGCGTGCGCGGCTGCAAACGCTTCATCGACCGTCTGTGGGCGCTGCAAGACATCGTCACCGACGACGAGGGCTACTCCAAAGAGCTGGAGGGCGCGTTCCACCGCACCATCAAAAAGGTGTCCGAGGACTTCGAGACCCTCAAATACAACACCGCGATCGCGGCGATGATGACGCTCTTAAACGACATCTACAACAAAGGCTCGATCACCCGCGGCGAACTGAAAACCTTTATCACGCTCCTGAACCCGGTCGCCCCGCACATCACCGAGGAGATCTTCGAGAATATGCACTTCGGTGGGATGCTCAACGAATCGAGCTGGCCGACGTGGGACGACGCGAAATGCGTCGAAAAATCGGTAGAGATCGTGGTGCAGGTCAACGGCAAGATCCGTGCGCGCCTCAACATCGCGCCCGATATGGCGAAAGAGGACGTCCTCGCCCTCGCCAAAGCGGATGAAAAGGTCGCCGCCGAGCTCGCCGGCAAATCCCTCGTCAAAGAGCTCTACGTCCCCGCCAAGCTCGTCAACCTGGTCGTGCGGTAAGAGCAAATTACCAACAACTAACCGCGCAAAACGCATTTTTGGTGAAAATGTAAAATTTCCCGCGTTTTTTGTCGGGAAAGTTATAGAAATCACTTGACGAAATGCAATTTTTGCGGTATACTGTCTTCTGTTATGTGGCGAAATTACCGCCTTTCCAAAATTGAGGGGAGGGAAACATAGAATGTCCGAAGTCCGTGTTAAAGAAAACGAGAGCATCGACAGCGCCCTGCGTCGCTGGAAGAAATCCTGCGCCCGCGCCGGTACGCTTGCCGAGGTTCGCAAAAGAGAACATTACGAGAAGCCGTCGGTTCGTCGCAAGAAAAAATCCGAGGCCGCCCGCAAAAGAAAGTTCAAATAATGTCGCATAAAAAGCGGGCAAGATTTCTTGCCCGCTTTTTTATCTGTCCCGCCGATTTTGTCGAATCGGTGAGGAAGGAGTTTTTTGTATGTCGATTTTTTATCCGACGCTTTTACGCGAGCGCATCCAAAACGTCACGCCCGACGATTTGCGTGCCCTCGGTGTCGAGGGCATTTTGCTCGACGTGGACAACACGCTGACGAAATTCCACAGCCAAGAGCTGTCCGACGAGGTCGCCGCCTGGCTCAAAATGATGCAAGACGAGGGCTTTAAGCTCACCGTCGTGTCAAACGGCTTTGCAAAACGTGTTCTGCCGTTTACAAACAAAATCGGGCTGGACGCCGTGTCCCTCGCCTGCAAGCCCTCTCCCATCGGCTTTTGGCGCGGCGCGAAGCATTTAGGGCTTCCGCTCAAAAAATGTATCGCCATCGGCGATCAGGTGTTCACCGACGTGCTGGGAACCAAGCTGGCGGGCGTCAAGGTGCTGCTGCTGATGCCCATCGAGCTGGAGCGCGACCGCCCCACCATTATGCTCAAGCGTCATTTTGAAAAAGGGATTTTACGCCGTTTCCGCCAAAAACACCCCGAACGGCTGTAAGGAGGCTTCGTTATGCCAACCGATCTCATCGCCCGTTTCGGGCCCGCCGGCAACTGCGACGATTTCGCCGCCGCCGGCTATAAACACAGCGCCGATATGCCGCTGTACGCCGCCTCGTTCGGCCTGAACGCCTACGAATACCAATGCGGGCGCGGTGTCCGTCTGTCGGACGATACCGCCGCCGCGTTACGCTTAAACGCCGAAGCGCACGGCGTACAGCTCTCGCTTCACGCGCCGTATTTCATCTCGCTTGCGAGTAACGACCCCCAAAAGCGCGACAACAGCGTCCGCTATATTCTCGACAGCGCCGATGCCGTCGCCCGTCTGGGCGGCGACCGTATCGTGGTGCATCCCGGCGGGCTCGGCGGTCTCTCGCGTGAGGGCGCGACCGTGCTTGCCTGCGAAACGCTGAAAAAAGCCCAAGCCGCGCTCGACGCGGCGGGGCTTGATTTTATCCATATCTGCCCCGAAACGATGGGCAAGATCAACCAGCTGGGCGATCTCGCCGAGGTAATGCGTTTTTGCGCCGTAGACGAGCGGTTTTTGCCGTGTATCGACTTCGGCCATCTCAACTCCCGCACCCACGGCGGCCTCGCCTCCCGCGCTGATTACGAAGCGATTTTGGATACCCTCGAAAACGCCCTCGGCGTCGAGCGCGCAAAACAGTTCCACGCCCATTTTTCCAAAATCGAATACACCGACGGCGGCGAAAAACGCCACCTCACGTTTGAAGATACCCTGTTCGGCCCCGACCCCGCTCCGCTGATGCAGGCGGCCGCCGACCGCGGCTTTGCGCCTACGTTTATCTGCGAGTCGGCGGGAACGCAGACGCGCGACGCCAAAACGCTGATGATGCTTTACGAGGAGGCGCAGTCATGACCCACGTAGAAGCTTTACAGCAGACCCTCGCGCCCGATCAGGCGGCGCTTATTACCTCGCCCGCCACACGGCATTGGCTCTCGGGCTTTTTTGCGGATGAGGGCGTGATTTTGCTCACCGCAGACGATGCCGCGTATCTTCTCGACTCCCGCTATATCGAGGCGGGTCAAAAAGCCGTCAAATCTCTTCCCTGCGTGCTTATGACGCGACAGCAGGAAAGCATCGCCGCGTTCCTCGGTGAACACGGTGCGTCCACGCTGCTCGTCGAAGCGAAGCAGACCTCTCTCGCCGCCGCCAAGCGGCTTAAAACCGCTTTATCCGACGCCGTAGCCCTTTGTGACGACGGTAACCTGGATGCGGCGATCGAGCGCGGACGGCGGGTCAAAACCGCCGCGGAGATCGAAAACCTCAAAGCGGCGCAAGCTCTGACGGACGACGGCTTTTCCTATATCGTCGAGCGTCTTGCTCCCGGCCGCACCGAGCGCGACGTCGCGCTGGATTTAGAGATGTATCTCCGCCGTAACGGGTCGGAGGGCGTGTCCTTCGACTTTATCGTAGCCAGCGGCGAAAACGGCTCGTGTCCTCACGCCGTGCCGTCCGACCGCCGATTGCAAAACGGCGACCTCATCACCTTTGACTTCGGCGCCGTCGTCGGCGGAATGCACGCCGATATGACCCGCACCGTCGCCCTCGGCACCGTGTCGGAAAAACAAAAAGAGATTTACGACGTGGTGCTTTCCGCCCAGCTCGCCGCCCTCGCGTGTGTAAAGCCGGGTGTCCGCTGCGCCGACGTCGATCGCGCCGCGCGCGACGTGATCGCAAACGCCGGCTACGGCGACTGCTTCGGCCACAGCACAGGTCACGGCGTCGGATATAAGATCCACGAAGCGCCGAATCTTTCTCCCCGCGCGGGCGACAATCGGCTCGAAATCGGCAACGTCGTCACGGTCGAGCCGGGCATTTACCTGCCGGGTGTCGGCGGCGTGCGCATCGAGGATATGGCGCTCGTCACCGAAAACGGGGCCGAAAACCTCACAAAATCGAAAAAAAGTTTGCTCATCCTTTAATTTTCGGCAAATACCTCTTGCAAAAAGAGGAAAAATACAGTAAAATAAAGAAAATAGGTTCAATAGGAGGACTATAATTATGGTTTCTGCAGGCGATTTTCGCAACGGCGTTACGTTCGATATGGACGGCGTCGTGTTCCAGATCGTGGAATTCCAACACGTCAAACCCGGCAAAGGTGCCGCCTTTGTCCGCACGAAGATCCGCAACGTGATCTCCGGCTCTATCATTGAAAAAACCTTCAACCCGAACGACAAGTTCCCGACCGCTTACATCGAGCGCAAGGAGATGGAATACTCCTACAACGACGGCGATCTCTACTACTTTATGGATCCCGAGTCGTATGAGCTGGTTCCGCTGAACAAAGACGTTCTCTCCGACAACTTCCGTTTCGTGAAAGAGAACATGGTCTGCCGCGTTGCGTCTTATAAAGGCAACGTCTTCGGTGTCGAGCCGCCGAACTTTGTCGAGCTTCAGGTCACCCAGACCGATCCGGGCTTCAAGGGCGACACCGCCACCAACGCCACCAAACCGGCGACGCTGGAGACCGGCGCCGAGGTTCGTGTCCCGCTGTTCATCGACGAGGGCGAAATGATCCGTATCGACACCCGCACCGGTGAATATATGGAGCGCGCCTAAGGCACACTATTCTTGATTTCCAATTCTAATAAAGGAGGAAAATCACTATGACTGTCAGCGAAAAAGTGGCGTATCTCAAAGGTCTCGCCGAGGGTATGAAACTCAACGAGGAAAAAGACGCCGACAAAATGACTCTTAAGATCCTCGACGTGCTGTCCGACATCGCCTTCGATTTGGAGGATATGGACGACGCGCTCGCCGAGCTTTCCGCCCAGGTGGACGAGATCGACGAAGATCTCGCCGCGGTGGAGGAAGATCTCTACGACGATGAGGACGGTTGCGGCTGTGGCTGCGATTGCGAGTGCGACTGCGACTGCGGCTGTGGCTGCGGCGATGACGACGAGGAATTCTACGAAGTCACCTGCCCCGCCTGCAACGTGGACTTCGAGGTCGATGAGGAAACTCTGCTGGAGGGCGAGATCGTTTGCCCCAACTGCGGTCAAAACCTCGAATTCGACATCGAGGATTGCGACTGCTGTGAAGACGGCTGCGACTGCTGCGACGGCGAAGAATAATTCCTAACACAAAAAAGGCCACCCGATTTCGGGTGGCCTTTTCTTTTTGCTTTTATTTTGCGTTTATTTCGACGTACTGCCGAAACCGCCGTTTCGTTTGGCGGTGGCATCGTCGTCCTCCGTCACACCGAACGGCAGGAAAATTCCCTGCGCAAACCCGTCCCCCGCTTTGAGCGAGAGCGTCTTGCCCGTTTTGCCGTCGTTGGTGATTTTAATGAAGATGTGGCCCTCGTTGTCCGAGCCGTAGTAATCGCTGTCGATGATGCCGACGGTGTTGTCCAGCTGAACGCGGTACTTAAACCCGAGCCCGCTTCGCGGGAACACACACAGCACCCATCCGTCCGCAATTCTCGCGCGGATACCGGTGGGGATCTTCGCCGTTTCGCCGGGAGCGAGCGTCAAGTCGCAGGGAACGACAAAATCGTATCCCGCCGAGCCGGCCGTCGCGCGCACCGGGAGCTTTACCGCCGCCGTCGCTGCGGCGACGTCCTCGCTCGGAAACGCGTCGGAAAAGTCGGCCTCGAACCGCGACGCCGACACCCGCTCAAACTTGGCAACAGCAGGCAGCTTCACGTCACACATTTACGCTTCCTCCGTTTTCTGCGCGGTTTTCATAAAGCCGCAGCCCTCGGTCTGACAGAACAGCTTTTCGGTCTTGCCTTTTTTCACGAACAGCGTTTTGCCGCAACGCGGGCAAACCTCGCCGCTCGGCTCGTTCCACGAAACGAAATCGCACTTCGGATAGTTGCCGCAACCGAAGAAGCGGCGACCGTTGCGGGATTTTTTCGCCAAAATCGCGCCGCCGCATTTCGGGCAAACGCCGGCGGTCTTTTCCACCAAATGCTTCGTGTTTTTGCATTCCGGATACCCGGGGCACGCGAGGAATTTACCGAAACGGCCGGCCTTGATGACCATTTTGCGGCCACACAGCTCGCACACCTCGTCGGTCTCCACCTCCGGCACCTTAATGCGTTCGCCGGAAAGCGTTTCCTCCGCCGCATTGAGGCGGTTTTTGAAATCGCCGTAAAATTCGTCCAGCGTTTTCACCCAATCGTTTTCGCCGCTCTCGACCGCGTCAAGACGTTTCTCCATTTGAGCGGTAAACTTCACGTCAACGATCTCGGGGAACTGCTCCTCCATCCATTTGGTGGTCACTTCGCCGAGCGCGGTGGGTTTAAACGCCTTGCCCGCTCGCTCGATATACTCGCGGGACAAAATCGTGCCGATCGTCGGCGCATAGGTGGACGGACGGCCGATGCCGTTTTCCTCCATCGCCTTAACGAGCGACGCCTCGGTAAACCGTGCCGGAGGCTGGGTAAAGTGCTGATTCGGGGTAAGCTGTTTGAGCTTCAGCTCCATGCCCTCCTCCAAATCCGGCAAAGAGGCGTTTTCCTCGTCGTCCTCATCCTTGCCCTCGACGTACAAAACGGTATAGCCGTCGAACGCGACCGTATAGCCGGACGCCTTAAACACGTAATCGCCCGCTTCGATGTCCGCCTGGCAGGTCTTTTGGACACACACCGCCATAAGGCTCGCAATAAAGCGCTCCCAAATCAGCTTGTAGAGCTTATACTGATCGGGGGTCAGCGAATCCTTCACCGACGCCGGCGTAATGGACGGCGTAGACGGACGAATCGCCTCGTGCGCATCCTGCGCACCCTTGCGGGATTTGTAATAGCGGGGTTTCTCCGGCAGATACTCTTTGCCGTACACCTTTTCGATATAGGCGTTACCCTCTTTGCGGGCATCCTCCGAAATGCGCAGCGAGTCGGTACGCATATAGGTGATAAGACCGACCGCGCCAATATCCGGCAGCGTCACGCCTTCGTACAGCTCCTGAGCGGTTTTCATCGTCCGGCGCGTCTCAAAGCCCAGCTTGCGGTTGGCCTCCTGCTGCAGCGTCGAGGTA
Source organism: Acutalibacteraceae bacterium (assembly GCA_045643425.1). Taxonomy (GTDB): domain Bacteria; phylum Bacillota; class Clostridia; order Oscillospirales; family Acutalibacteraceae; genus RGIG426. Next base: position 3,540 of record JAZUKW010000002.1, on the reverse strand, counting down.
ACGAACGGCGGCGCAGGAGTGACCTGACGCTTGCTGTATTTGACCGCGCCGACCTTATAGGAGGCGGAGCTGAGCTCCTTTTCCAAAGCGGTCGCGGTTTTTTCGTCGTTGATTTTGATTTTCTGCTTGTGGTCGCCGTAAAGCTTGGCAGGGAACGCCTTGCGGCTTCCCTTCGGCATCAGCTCCGCGTCCAGCGTCCAATACTCCTCGCTCTTAAACGCGCGGATCTCCTCCTCGCGGTCAATCACAAGCTTCCCAGTCGCCGACTGCCCGCGTCCGGCAGAAAGGCCCTTGCGGATCTTGCGCCACAAAAACGGGCTGATTTTATAACCCACGATACGGTCAAGCACGCGACGCGCCTGCTGCGCGTTCACAAGATCCATGTCGATGGCGCGGGGATGCGCCATGCCCTGCTTCACACCGCTTTGGGTGATCTCGTTAAAGGTCACGCGGTTTTTGTCCTTGAGGTCAACCCCCAGAAGACTCGCGAGGTGCCACGAAATCGCTTCTCCTTCACGGTCCGGGTCAGCCGCGAGCAGAACGCGGTCGGCACGCTCGGCGTGCTCGCGCAGCTCACGGATAAGGGCGGATTTTCCGGCAATGTCCACGTAGCGCGGCTTAAAGCCGTGATCCACGTCCACGCCCAGCAGGGTTTTCGGCAGGTCACGAACGTGACCCTTCGAGGCCATGACCTCGTAGCCGTTTCCCAGATATTTTTGAATGGTTTTTGCTTTGGAGGGAGACTCCACGATCACCAAAGTTGCCATTGTCATCTTCCTTTCTTTGCATATTGCCGTCCGGCAAAGCTTTGCACCGTTCCGAACAGCTCCAGCTCGGTCAGCGCCGTCAGCACTGCCGCCGGAGGTAACGCCGTTTCATCGGCAATATCGTCCAAATTTTTCGGGGTTGCGGAAAGTACCGCATACACCGCCTTGGCGGTGTCCGTCGCACCGTCGGGAAGCGGGATTTCTTCCGTTTTCGTTTCCTGCGGCGGCGAAGATAGATTCTTTTTCGGTTTTTCCGACCGCTTCTTAAAGAGGCGGCGAAGAGGATTCTCGGATTTGTCTTTTTCAGGCGCCCGCGCACGGAATTCTTCCTCCGCAGCATACGCCGCCGCCAAATCCACAAAAGCGGCGTGGGTCGTCAGATATTCCGACAAAATATCCGTACTGCGCGTAACAAGCAGCGCACCCTCACGAATGAGGTTGTGACAGCCCGCGCAGAGTACCTCGTCACCCGGAACCGCAAACACGTCGCGTCCCTGGTCGCGGGCACAATGAGCGGTAATGAGCGTCCCGCTGCGCGCCTGCGCCTCCGGCACAAGCGTACCGAGCGATAACCCGGAAAGAAGGCGGTTGCGCACGAAAAACGTACCGCGGCCCACCGTTTGTCCGGGCGGGTACTCGGAAAAGAGGGTGCCGCCCTGCGAAAGCAACCGCTCGCGCAGCGCCGCAGTTTCGGTGGGATAGTTCACGTCCAAGCCGCAGGCTTGCACCACGATCAGCTCACCACCGCAATCCAGCGCGGTTTTCATCGCCGTCGCGTCACCGCCGACAGCGCCGCCGGAAACGATCGTCGCACCACCGGCGACCAGTCCCGCCGTCAAGTAGGCGATTTTGTGAGCGCCCGCAGGACTGACAGAACGCGGCCCTACCACCGTAATGGCCGGCGAATCCGCGGGCAAGCCGCGAAAATCTCCTTTGCCGTAAAGTACCGGCGGCAGATCCGGCAGGTTGAGAAGCCTCGCGGGATACAGCGGATCATCCGGCGTCAGCAGGAAAATATCCGGCTTTTCGCATTCCGCCACCACACGCTCGGCATCCTTGAGCGAGGTTTCCTTCAAGCGTTTAATCAGCTCCGGCTTAACGCCCGCTTGCTGTAACGCCTTTTCGTCCGCCTCAAAGACGGCGCGGGGATGCTCGAACGCACGAAGCAGCATCGCCGTCGCGGGATGCCCGGCCTTCAGCGCCAGCGAAAGCCACACCCAATACAGCCGAATATCCAAGCGATCCACCCCGCTTTCGTGCTTATTTTTGCAGTTCCCACATCGTGATACACGCCGCCACCGCCGCATTCAGCGATTCGGCGCGCCCTTTCATCGGGATGGTCACGCGTCCGGTGCAGGCGGCGCAGGTCTCTTCGGTAAGACCGTTGGCCTCGTTACCGATCACACACACGCAGTCGTCACCGAGTGCCACGTCGGTCAAAGACGTCGCCTCGCTGTCCGCCACGCAGGCATACACCGCAAAGCCCTGAAGCCGCATCAGGTGAATGCCCTCCTCCATATTCTCGATATGTCCGGTCGGCAGACGCAGCGCGCCGCCCATACTGCCGCGAAGCACCTTGGGGTTGTCGAGCGCCACACAATCCTCCGACAGCAGCACACCGTCCAGCCCGAACGCCTCCGCCGTGCGGAGAATGGTTCCCATATTCCCGGGGTCCCTCACCGATTCGAGCGCCAGATAGCGGCCGCCCTTCGGCAACACCGCCGCGCTCAACTTGTCCGGCAAGCGGCGGCACACGCAAAACAGCCCTTGCGGGGATTGCGTATCTCCGATCTGCGCGGCCAGCGCGTTCGAGATTTCGTAAGTGGTTTCCGCCTTTTCCCGAACCGCCTTCACCTGCTTCGGATAGCGGCTTTCGGCTTCGGGAGAGATAAACGCCTCTACCACCGTCACGTCGGCGGTGGACACCTCGGCACACAGCCGCGCGCCCTCCAGCACGAACAGGCCGGTCTCGCGGCGGGCGTGAGCATCCGAAAGCAGACGGCGCACCCGTTTCACAGCGGCGTTGTCACGGCTTGTCACGGTCATAGCGGTCGTCTCCTTTCCTTACTTTATCGGTAATTCTTTATTACATTATAGGAACGGTTTTTCGTCAAAAAACCCGTTCCCGTTATGCAACACGTCCGTCGGCGCGCAAGAATCGCGCACCGACGGACAGAGTTTTATTTATTGAGCGCCGCTTTCGCTTGATCGGCCAGAGCGGTGAACGCCGCAGCGTCCGCGATGGCGATTTCGGAAAGCATTTTGCGGTTGAGGGTGACACCCGCTTTTTTCAGACCGTTCATAAAGGTCGAGTAGTTCATACCGTTCATTTTCGCAGCAGCGGAAATACGGGTGATCCACAGACGGCGGAAATCACGTTTGCGCTGTTTACGGCCGATGTACGCATACTGGCCGGACTTCATAACCGCCTCTTTCGCGGTACGGAACAGCTTGGATTTGCCTTGATAATAGCCCTTCGCGAGCTTCAGAACTTTCTTTCTTCTTTTGCGCGTCATCATAGCGCCTTTAACACGAGCCATTGTCTATACCTCCTAATGACGATTATTTGTACGGGATCATGCGCTTGACGGCCGCCACGTTGGTCGCGTCCGCCACGGCAGTTTTACGCAGATTGCGTTTACGTTTGGTGGTCTTTTTGTTCAGGATGTGCGATTTGTAAGCTTTCGCGCGAAGGACTTTGCCGCCCTTGCTGAGCTTAAAGCGTTTTTTCGCACCGCTGTGCGTTTTGATTTTCGGCATAATATTTTCCTCC
>JAZUKW010000001.1:0-7842 GCA_045643425.1 Acutalibacteraceae bacterium | reverse complement strand
CAGGCGGAGCGGCTCTTGGTTGCGGCGGGTATTCGGTTTACGGCGGAGGGGGAGCGATGATCTATTTCGACAACGCCGCCACCACCTATCCGAAGCCGCCGGCGGTGCTGGCGGCGGTGGTGCGCGGTATGGAACGGTGCGGAAATCCGGGGCGGGGCGGGCATCCGCTCTCCTGGCAGGCGGCGCGGGAGCTGTGGGAGTGCCGCGAGGCGGCGGCCGCGCTGTTCGGGCTGTCGGCACCCGAGCGGGTGGTACTGACGCCCGGATGCACCGCGTCGCTCAACATGGCGCTGAAAGGGCTTTTGCAAGAGGGCGGCCACGCCCTTTGCTCCGACGTGGAGCATAACGCGGTGATGCGTCCGCTGTCGGCGTTGGCGGCGGCGGGAACAGCGGAATTTTCCGTGGTGGAGACGGTGGTGGACGACGACGAAAAAACGGTGGAAAATTTTCGTCGCGCCATCACGCCCGAGACGACGGTGCTTTGCTGTACTGCTTGCTCGAACGTCACCGGCGCGCGGCTGCCCGTCGGGGCGCTGGGGGAGCTGTGCCGGCGGCATAATCTGGCGTTTGTGGTGGACGGCGCGCAAGGCGGCGGGCTGATGCCGCTTGATATGGAGCGGGACAACGTGGACTTTCTCTGTTTGCCGGGACACAAGGGGCTTTACGGGCCGATGGGAACGGGACTGCTTCTGTGCAGCGACCGGTATCCGCTGCAAACGGTGATGGAGGGCGGCACCGGCAGTCGCTCGCTCAGCCTTTACCCGCCGGAGGAGCTGCCCGATCGGCTGGAGCCGGGAACGCCGAACGTCCCCGGCTTTTGCGGCTTGCGCGCCGGGATGGAATGGGTGGCGCGACAGACGCCGGCGGCACTTTTGGCCCGCGAGCGGGCGCTGACGGCGCGGCTTTCGGCGGGGCTTTCGTCGTTCGACGACGTGCGCATCCACTCGGCGCCGCTCGAGGCGCAGGGCGCGCCGCTGTTGACCTTTTCGGTGAAGGGGGTCCCCTCCGAGCAGGTGGCGCAGGCGCTCTCCGAGCAAGGTGTGGCGGTCAGAGGCGGGTATCACTGCGCGCCCGCCGCCCACGCCAAAATCGACACGCTGGAGACGGGCGCGGTGCGGCTGTCGCCGTCGGCGTTTACCGACGAGCGGCAAGCGGAGGCGTTTTTGAAAATTTTTGAGCAAATCGACAAAAAATGGTTGCAATAGGTGGAAAATTATTGTATTATAAATATGTATAGTATAAAATCGGCGAAATGTGTGCCGGGAAGAGGAAAGGAGCGACGGGCGACAACAGCGCCCGGTGAACGGTATGGCAGAATTTTTCACAAATCTGTGGGAGCGGTTTATCGGACTGTTTTCCACCATCAACGTGTTCACGAGCGTGATCGATATTGCGGTCGTGGCGGCGCTGATTTATCTGGTATTCAAGCTGGTGCGTGATTCCCGCGCGGAACAGCTGGTCAAGGGGCTGATCTTGTTCCTGATCGTCTACGTGGGCGCGCGCATCTTTAAGCTGACGACGCTTCTGTATATCATGGACATCTTCGTCGCCAACGCGCTGATTTTGCTGGCGGTCATCTTCCAGCCGGAGCTGCGCCGCGCGCTGGAGCGGGCGGGACATTCCCGGTTGGGAAAAGACCTGTTCAGCTTCGGCTTGTCGGACGACGATCTGGCGCACAATGCCCGCGTGGATCAAGCGATCAACGCCGTGTGCGACGGCTTGGAGCTGTTACAGCGCCAAAAAATGGGCGCGCTGGTGGTCATGGAGCGCAGCACCCGTCTCGGCGAGGTCATGCTGACCGGAACGGAGCTGAACGCCGATCCGTCCGCCGAGCTGATCGGCAACCTGTTCTTTAACAAATCCCCGCTCCACGACGGAGCGGTCATCGTCCGCGACGGCAGAATCGCCGCGGCGGGCTGTATTCTCCCGCTGTCGGACAACCCGCAGATCAAAAGCGATCTCGGCACGCGTCACCGCGCCGCCGTCGGTATGAGCGAAAACTCCGACGCGGTGGTGTTGGTGCTGTCGGAGGAGTCGGGCGAGCTGTCGATGGCGGTGTCCGGTGTGCTGAAGCAAAACTACAGCCACGATTCGCTGCGGCAGGCGCTGCGGAATATGCTGCTCGAGCAGGCGCCGTCGGATGAGAAAAAGCGTTGGTTTCAAAGGGGGCGTCAAAAATGAAGGATGTTTTCCGTAAAAAATTGACGCTGACCGGCTGGATGCACAACACCAAATCGCTGATCGCGGTTTCCGTTTTGCTGGCGGTCGTGTTGTGGGCGGTCGTGATGACCGACAACGCGACGACGCGCCAGCGGTCGCTGACCGTGCCGGTGGCGGTGAGCCTTAACGACAGCTACGCGAGCCAGGTCGGACTGCGCCTCATCAACGAGGTGAAAGAGGACGTGACCGTGACGGTCGAGGGCTCGTGGTCAACCGTTTCCTCGCTGACCACCGACGACATTCAGGTGCGCGCGGACGTGTCTACGGTGCAAAAATCCGGCAAGCAGACGGTGACGCTCGTGCCCTCCCGCAACAGCAATACCGCCAACTACGAGATCGTGTCCTGCTCGCCGGCTCAGCTGGAGATCGAGTGTGATTATTGGGATACCGTGACGGTCCCGCTGCAGGTGGATACCTCTGCGCTGACCGTGGCGGACAGCAAAAATATGCAGCTGGGCATTCCGGTCGTCAGCGCGGGAAAGGACGGGAACGTCACCGTTTCCGGCCCGCAAACGGCGGTGCGCAGTATTGCCAAAATCGTGGTCAAGCCCGAAGCGGAGGAGCCGCTGGGCGAAACTCGCAACTTTACGCCGGAGCTGAAAGCGCTGACCGAAAAGAACGCCGCGGTGGATCTGAAAAACTGCACCGTCGAAGGCGTGGAGGGGAAAGCGCTGACCGTGACGGTGCCGGTCGATTTCTATAAAGAGCTGGCGGTGTCGCTGGATTGGCATAACGCGCCGAAGGCGATTCGCGAAAACGCGGACGTCTTGAAGGTGTCGCCGAAGACCGTGAAGGTCATTGGCCCGAAGGATGCGCTCGCGGCGCTCGGCGAAACGCTGACGCCGGACACGGTGGATTTCGACCACCTGACCAACAAAAAATACACCTGGCGTTTCCCGCTGAAGCTGCCGGAGGCGGTGACCTGCGTGGATTCGGTGGCGGAGATCAAGGCCTCGCTGGATCTCAGCGGCTATAGCCGAAAGATCCTGGCGGTGACGGTGTCTGACCAGACGGTGTCGTTCGAGAACAATACCGCCGACAAAAAGACGGCGGTGCAAAAGAATACCGTGAACGTGACGGCCTACGGCGCGAAAGCCTCGCTCGAGAAGCTGACCGCCGCCGATTTGAAGGTGACGGTGGATCTCGCCGAGGAAAAGGAAAACACCAAAAAGACCTATTCCGCCACCTTGAAAACAAGCGCGCAGGACGTGTGGTTCTACTACGGCAACGACGGCACCGGCATCCCCGCTGTGGTCACGCTGTCGTGATACAAAACGTATAAAAACAAGTCAAATATACCGTTTGTAAAAGCGGAAGCCGGGTTTTCGGTTTCCGCTTTTTTCGGGAAAAGCCGCCTGTATCAACGCTTTCGGCGGCTTTAAAGGAAAGGAGCGTGCCCTATGGCGACGCCGCTGGACAAAACGCGCAATTTTTGCATTGTCGCGCATATCGACCACGGAAAATCCACCCTTGCCGACCGTCTTTTGGAGAAAACCCAGACGGTCGCGCTGCGGGATATGGAGGACCAGCTGCTCGACAGCATGGACCTCGAGCGCGAGCGCGGCATAACGATCAAAGCCCACGCCGTTACGATGTCGTATACCGCGCAGGACGGCGAGACGTATACGCTGAACCTCATCGATACGCCCGGCCACGTGGACTTTAACTACGAGGTGTCGCGCAGCCTTGCCGCGTGCGAGGGCGCGCTGCTTGTTGTGGACGCGTCGCAGGGTATCGAGGCGCAGACACTCGCCAACACCTATCTTGCGGTGGAACACGGCCTCGAGATCGTGCCGGTCATCAACAAGATCGACCTGCCGGCCGCCGACCCCGAGCGGGTGCGGACGGAAATCGAGGATATTATCGGCATCGACGCGTCCGCCGCGCCCTGCATTTCCGCGAAAGCGGGCTTAAACATCGAAGAAGTGCTCGAGCAGATTGTGACGCTTATCCCGCCGCCCGAGGGCGACAGCGACAAGCCGCTGTCCGCGCTGATTTTTGACAGCTACTACGACAGTTACCGCGGCGTCATCGTCTACATCCGCGTGATGGAGGGAACGCTCAAAGCCGGCGACCGCATTCGGATGATGGCGACCGGAGCCGAGTTCGACGTGGTCGAGGTGGGCATTATGCGCCCCGGCAAATTGGAGCCGACGAGCGAGCTGTCCGCGGGGCAGGTCGGCTATATCGCCGCGTCGATCAAAACCTCGTCCGACGCGCGCGTGGGCGACACGGTGACGCTCGCGAGCAATCCCGCCGCCGCACCGCTTCCCGGTTACCGCAAAGCGAACCCGATGGTGTTCTGCGGCATTTTTCCGTCGGACGGTGCAAAATATCCCGATCTGCGCGAGGCGCTCGAACGCCTGCAGCTCAACGACGCGTCGCTGTCGTTCGAGCCGGAGACGTCGGTCGCGCTCGGCTTCGGCTTCCGTTGCGGGTTTTTGGGACTTTTGCACATGGAAATCATCCAAGAGCGCCTCGAGCGCGAGTTTAACCTCGATCTTATCACCACCGCGCCAAGCGTCGAATATCGCCTGACGATGAACGACGGCACCGTCGTGATGGTGGACAACCCCACGAACTACCCCGACCCCGGCAGTATCCGTCTCGCGGAGGAGCCGATCGCCGAGGCGCACATCTATGCGCCGAACGACTACGTCGGTAACATTATGGAGCTGTGCCAACAGCGCCGCGGCGTGTTCAAGGATATGAAATACATCGACCAAACGCGCGTGGATATTCACTACGAATTGCCCTTAAACGAGATCGTCTACGACTTTTTCGACGCGCTCAAATCGCGGACAAAGGGCTACGCGAGCTTCGATTACGAGCTGAAGGGCTTTGCGACCTCGTCGCTTGTCAAGCTGGATATTTTGCTCAACGGCGAAATCGTGGACGCGCTGTCCTTCATCGTGTTCGCCGACAACGCCTACACCCGCGCGCGCAAGCTGTGCGAGCGGCTGAAAGAGCATATCCCGCGCCAGCTGTTCGAGGTGCCGATCCAAGCGGCCATCGGCGGCAAGATCATCGCCCGCGAAACGGTGAAAGCTATGCGCAAGGACGTGCTTGCCAAGTGCTACGGCGGCGATATTACGCGCAAGAAAAAATTGCTCGAAAAACAAAAAGAGGGCAAGAAAAAGATGCGTCAGCTCGGCTCGGTGGAGGTGCCGCCGGAGGCGTTTATGGCGGTGCTCAAGCTGGACGATGAATAATCGCCGTTCGGCGACCGAAATGCGGAAAAATTGTAAAAAATTGTTGACAACCGCCGCCGGCGGGAGTATAATGCACACAAATGAATAGAGATAGAGGCGCGAATTACATCAGTATCCGGAATAACGGCACGTTTTCGCCACCGGAAAAAGGGTACTTCGCCGAAATCCCGACAAAAGGACGTTTTGCGTCGGGGTTGGGCCGCGATAAAATATGTCGCGGACTGTCACGTTTTGCGTGGAGGGCTATCGACCGAAAGAAACCTAAGGTTGCGGCGCTCTGCTGCGACCTTTTTCTTTTGTAACAACGCTTCTGTTCCTATCAAAAAATGGAGGGAAAGAAAAATGAAAAACAGACTCACAAGGCGTTCCTCGAGCCGCGCTCTGTTAACGGTGCTGCTTGTGGTCGCGCTCGCGCTGTCCTGCATGACGGTGTTCTCCGTCGCCGAGGGTGAGGACGTGCTCATGGTGGCCGCTGTGGCCGCCGAGGAAGAGCCCGCGCTTGACCTCACCGACTACGACACGGCGCAGGAATACGTTGACAGCTACGCCGACAATCTGATGGAGGACGAAAACTTCGAGGCGAACGTCGAGACGGCTCTTGCCACCGTTCGCACCGAGCATAAATCCTTCGCTACGGCGTGGGCACTTTTGCCGCCGCTGGTGGCTATCGTTTTGGCGCTCATCACCAAGGAGGTCTACTCCTCGCTGTTCATCGGCATCTTGACCGGTGGCGTGATCTACGCCAACTTCAACTTCGAGGGCACGGTCGTCCACGTGTTCCAGGACGGCTTTATCAGCTCGATTGCCGATTCGTATAACATCGGTATTCTTATCTTCCTCGTGCTGCTCGGCGCGCTCGTCGCGATGATGAACCGCACGGGCGGTTCGGCGGCGTTCGGCCGCTGGACGTCGACCCACATCAAGACCCGCGTCGGCGCGCTGCTTTGCACCATCCTGCTCGGCGTGCTGATCTTCGTGGACGACTATTTCAACTGCCTGACCGTCGGCTCGGTTATGCGCCCGGTCACGGATAAGAAAAACATCTCCCGCGCGAAGCTGTCTTACCTCATCGACGCGACGGCGGCGCCGGTGTGCATCATCGCCCCGATCTCCTCGTGGGCGGCGGCGGTTGCCGGCTTTGCCAAGGGCGCCGGTGCCGAAAGCGGTATGTCGCTGTTCATCTCGGCGATCCCGTACAACTTCTACGCGATCCTCACCATCGTGATGATGGTCACCATCGTTCTTCTCAAGTTTGACTACGGTCCGATGAAGAAGTTCGAGAAGAACGCCCAAGAGAACGGCGACCTCTTTACCACCTCTCCGCTTGAGAAGGTGGACGAGGAGTTCAATATGCAAAACGAAAAAGGCCGCGTGTGCGACCTTATCATCCCGGTGTTGTTCCTCATTATCGCCTGCGTAATCGGTATGATTTACTCCGGTGGCTTCTTCACCGCCGGCGAGGACGGCTACAAAAACTTCATCACCGCGTTCTCCAACTCGGATGCGTCCGTCGGCCTTGTGTTCGGCGCGTTCATCACGATCATCTTCGCGGTGATCTACTTCCTCTGCCGTCGCGTGATCTCCTTTAAAGATTGCATGGCCGCCATTCCGGAGGGCTTCAACGCCATGGTTCCGGCGATCATGATCCTCTGCTGCGCGTGGACGCTGAAAACCATGACCGACTCCCTCGGCGCGAAGGTGTTCATCTCCCAGATGATCGAGGGCTCGGCCGGCGGTCTGCAGCTGCTGCTCCCGGCGATCATCTTCCTGATCGCGGTTGGCTTGTCCTTTGCGACCGGTACCTCCTGGGGTACGTTCGGTATCCTTATCCCGATCGAGCTCAGCGTGTTCTCCGGCGCGGACGGTGTCATTACCATTATCGCGGTGTCTGCGTGTATGGCCGGTGCCGTGTGCGGCGACCACTGCTCCCCGATCTCGGATACCACCATCATGGCGTCCGCCGGTGCGCAATGTAACCACATCGACCACGTGTCCACCCAGCTGCCTTACGCGCTGACGGTGGCGGGCGTGTCGTTCGTGAGCTACCTCATCGCGCCGTTCGTGAAGACCTGGCTCATCGCGCTGCCCATCGGCATTGTGCTGATGGTCGGCACGCTGCTTGTGATCAAGCTGATCACCGGCAAAGAAAAGGCCGCGAAAGTCGAGGAATAATCTCTCGAAAACCCAAAGCGTCCCGAACGTCGTTCGGGGCGCTTTTTTCTTTCTTTTAAGAAAAACAAAAAAATCCTTGACGAAACGAAAACGGTTTGTTATAATGGACGATGTTCAGATGCTACTGTGGCTCAGCTGGTAGAGCAGCTCACTCGTAATGAGCAGGTCGTCCGTTCGAATCGGATCAGTAGCTCCAACCCCCGAATTTCGGTTCGGGGGTTTTCCTATGGAATTTTTT